>CAZHMJ010000098.1:0-2791 GCA_964533805.1 uncultured Anaerolineae bacterium
GACTTGTACATCCTTATTCGTAAGTAGAGATATTGGGTTGGCAAAAGGGTAATGGTGAACAACAAAGAGGGCAACCCCCCGAATTTAGGGTGTTCAGGTTGCCCGCTGCCATGGATACCCACCGCGATGCTACCATGTAACCGTCCAATCCTACCCCTCCGGACGGGCGCCTCCTGCCGTCCCAAAGACCTCAGCTTCAAAAACCGAGCGTGAAGCCCCCGTCGACCACAATCACCTGGCCCCGGATCATGGCCGCGTCAGGACTGCACAGCCAGGCCACCACCCCCGCCACGTCTTCCGACGTGACGATCCGGCCAGCCGGAGTATGGGCGGCAATGGCATCGATCCGCTCGCTGAGCTGCTCACGCCAGATCGGGAAGTGTTTGAGGGCGTCCGTCTCGACCACCCCGGCCGAGACCGCATTGACCACAATGTTCATCGAGGCCATCTCGACCGCCAGATAGCGAGTCACCGCCTCTAGCGCGGCCTTGCTCGCCCCGACCAGCACGTAATCCGGCAGGACCCGCTGCGAGCCGAAACTGGAGATACTGACGATCGCCCCACCGCCGCGCTCGGCCATGATCGGCGCGGCGGCCTGCGCGCCAAAGAGCGCCGCCCGCGCGTTGATGTTCATCGTCCAGTCCCAGCCCTTGGCCCGCTGCTCCATGATCGGCCGGTTGTAGCCGCTGGCCGCGTTGTTGACCAGGATATCCAGCCCGCCCAGCTCCGCGCTCACCTGCTGGATCATGCCTTGAAGCTCGTCCACATCGCCAACGTTGGCTTTGACAAGAATGGGACGCTGGCCCAGCGATTTGATTTCCCGCGCTGTTTCTTCGGCCGGAGCGCGGTTGCGGAAGTAATTGATCGCCACATCGGCCCCGTCACGGGCCAACCGCAGCGCGATCGCTTTGCCAATGCCCCGGCCACCGCCGGTCACCAGTGCCACCTTGCCTGAGAACTGCATGGATTCACCCTCTTTGGTTGTCAGGGGTAATGCGGTGTCGTATCCGGCGTCTCAATGCGGACGCGGCCCAATGCCAGCCACTCTTCCGGGTTGGGGGCGATCCCCCAACCCAGACGCCCTTGAGGCGTGATAACCGCGTACTGATTGTCAATCCAGGCAATAAAACCCAATGGGCCACGCGGGCTGCGATCGGTGGTGAGCACAACCCGTCCGTCCACCGTGAAGATCACGCAATCCGGTCGCCACTCGATTCCGTACTCATGCAATTCCGCCAGCCACACGCCGGGCAGTCCCGCCTCGGCCACGCCGAGGGCGCGTTGCCCGACCGGCCACAAGACCCGATACAGACTCGGAATCCGCATTAACAAGAAACCGGGCAGCGCCAACGGAAGCAGCGCCCAGAACAATGGCCGTTGGGCATCGAATACGGCCGCCTTCCAACCGTGCCCCGGCCGGTCCAGTGCCAGCCGCATGTCGTTTGGAGGCGCGCCGAAGAAAAACCAGGCGGCGCGGGGCAGCCGGGGCAGACTCCCCCGGCCGGGCAGGAAGGGGTCGTTCCACAAGCCAAACCCCGCCGTGCCGGCCAGTCCCTCCGCCGCGGCCGAAGCCTGGGCCTGGACCGTCAGGCGCAGCGGCGGCCGCCAGGGGAAGTCCCGGCGCGCCAGTCCGGCATAGTCGGTGATCTGGGCATCCGCGTAGCGCCCCCCGGCCAGCGCCGGGAGGCCCAGCCGCAGCCCATCCGCCGAGCGAGTCACACAGCCGCCGCCCAGTTCGAGCGGTTGCCAGCGACCGGCCCCCTGCCCCTCTATGAAGTCATCGAGACCGTTCGACATATCCAGCCCGCCGTGTTCACGATAGAGGGTATGCACGAGCGCCTAAAAACGCAAATGAAAAAGGGCGGCCGCCTGGGCCGCCCTCAAACAAACCGTCCGGTTTTTACAGCAGCGCCATAATGCTCCGCAGCGCCTCCGGGCTGGGCCGAGATTCCGCCTCGGTGAGCAGCGCCAGGGGTTTGTCCACCAGTTGGAGCGAATCGGTCATCGACTGGCGGCTCTGATCGAGGTAAATCAGGCCCGTGAGGAATTCCTGGTTCATGTGCGCTTCCTCAAGAACGCGCATCGCCTCAATTTTGTTGGCCGGATCGTAGTCTTGCGCGACCGGGCGCAGCCGGATGAAGGTGCCGTCATGGAGCTGCACTTCGCGCGACTTGCCGTGTCCGTTGGACTCCTCGAAGTCATCGAGGATGATTTCCTCGGCCAGCGGGATGAAGGTGATGTCGTGCAGCGGGTTGGCATGCTCCTTGCCATACGGGAAACTCTTGGTCGAGTCAGGGCTGTTGTTGAAAGTCACGCACGGGCTGATGATGTCCAGCACCGCCGTGCCGTTGTGATGCATGGCGATCTTGAGCAGTTCGGTCACTTCCCGGCTCGAGCCGGAGAACGACCGGGCCACCAGGGTCGCGTCCGCCGCCAGGGCTTCCAGGCAGAGATCGATCGGGGGGAGTTCGTTGGTGCCGATCTTCTTAATCGTCTGGCCCATGTCCGCGGTCGCCGAGAACTGGCCCTTGGTCAGGCCATACACGCCGTTATTCTCGATGATGTACACGATCGGCAGATTGCGGCGCACCATGTGCTTGAACTGACCAAGACCGATCGAGCCTGTATCTCCGTCGCCGCTGATCCCGATGACCTTGAGGTATTTGTTGGCCAGCACGGCGCCAGTCGCGGCGGAGGGCATCCGGCCGTGCAGGCCGTTGAAGCCATGCGAGCGCGACATAAAATAGGCCGGGCTTTTGCTGGAACAACCAATGCCGCTAAACTTAATCAG
>CAZHMJ010000098.1:2801-6738 GCA_964533805.1 uncultured Anaerolineae bacterium
GCTGGAGCAGCCGATCCCGCTCATCTTGACGACCCGAGTCGGGTTGATGCCCAGTTCGAATGCAGCCGCAATGATCTGGTTCGAGATCGAGTTGTGGCCGCAGCCGGGGCACAAAGTCGATTTCGCGCCGCCGTAATCCGCTTTGGAGAGGCCGAGGGGGTTGGTTCTCTGGGTTCCCATAAGGGTTACATTGCTCCTTGTTCCAAGACGCGGTCGACCACGAAAGCTGCCGTGAAAGGCAGCCCATCCAGGTAGGCAATTGACACGATATCCGCCGCGCGGTCGGGAATGTCGATTCGTAGCAACTGGGCAAGCTGGCCTTCCGTGTTGTTCTCGATCACGATCAGCTTCTTGTAGCGGCTCACGAACTCGAACACCTCCGGCGAGAACGGCAGGGCGCGCACGCGCATGTAGCCCAGGGCCAGATCGTGCTGGTCACGCAGGAGGTCGAGCGCCTCCTGGACGGGCGACTCAAGCGAGCCATAGATGATCACCGAGCTGTCCGTGTCAGACGCGTCGACGATCACCGGCTTCGGGACGAGCGTGCGGGCTGTCTCATGCTTGCGCGCCAGCCGCCCGGCATTCTCGACGTAGTCATCGGGCCGCTCGCTGTAGACGGCGTATTCGTTGTGCCCCGTGCCGCGCGTGAAGTAGGCCGCCAGCGGATGATCCGTGCCGGGCAGGGTGCGATACCCGACGCCATCCCCGTCGACGTCCATGTAGCGCGCGAACGACTTCATCTGATCCAGGGCCTGAGCATCGTATACCTTACCCCGGTTGATCGGCTCGGAGGGATATTCGAACGGTTTGCTCATCCACTGGTTCATGCCCAGATCGAGATCGCTGAGCACAAAGACCGGCGTTTGAAGCTGCTCGGTCAGGTCGAAAGCACGCCAGCCATACTCAAAGCACTCCTCCATGTTGCCGGGCAGCAGAACCACGTGACGGGTATCCCCGTGACCGAGGAAGTAAGTGAAGGTCAGATCGGCCTGGGACGTCCGGGTCGGCAAGCCGGTGCTGGGGCCGACGCGCTGCACATCCCAGATCACGCCGGGCAGCTCGGCCGCGTACCCCAGGCCCGCATATTCGGCCATCAGCGACAGGCCGGGGCCGGAGGTGGCCGTCATCGCCCGCGCCCCCGCCCAACCGGCTCCAAAGACCATCCCGATCGCGGCCAGTTCGTCCTCGGCCTGGACGATGGCGTAAGTCGCCTTGCCGGTTTCCTTATCCTGGCGCAACAGGGCCAGGTAATCGCGGGCGGCATCCACGACGCCGGTCGAAGGCGTGATTGGATACCAGGCGATCACGCTTACACCGCCAAAAACCGCTCCTAGCGCCGCGGCCGAGTTGCCGTCAATCATGACCAGTCCCTCGGTGCCGTTCATCGGCCGCACGCGGAAGGGATCGCGCTTGGCGACATGTGCCTGGAACCACTGGTAGCTGGCTTCGACCACGCTCATGTTCAGGGCGATGGCTTTCTCCTTGCCACCCAGGTAATAGCTGACCGCATCCCGGATCGACTCCAGGGGAATTTCCAGAATCTGGGCCACCGCGCCCACGTAGACCATGTTTTCCACGTAGTCCCGCAGACGGGGCGCGATGTCCTTGTCCTTGAGGGCGTCCTTGACCGGCATGGGATAATACGTCACATCTTCCCGGCTGAAGGTCACACGCCAATCGTCCGGGTAGAAAACGACCCCGCCGGACTCCAGATTGTTGATGTCTTCCGCCACCGTGTTGAGGTTCATGGCGATCAGGATCGAACCGCGATCCTGACGGGCCGTGTAGCCGTCCTTGCTCACACGAATCAGGAACCAGGTCGGCAGCCCTTTGATATTGGAAGGGAACAGGTTCTTACCCGTGACCGGAATACCCATCTTGAACATGGCCCGGACGAGCACGTTATTCGCCGTCTGGCTGCCCGAACCGTTGATGGTGGACGCAACGATCGAAAAATCGTTGACGATCTCGAACGTGGCCGGTTGTTGCCCCGGCACAGATTCAGCTTCGACAAGACTCATGACATGCTCCTTAGTCGGATAATGAGTGATCCAATGTGCCGTTCGCTACCGGATCGGGAACGGCGTCCACCGCCAGATAAGGGCCGACTTCGACCGCGACGGGGTGCTCGCTCCCTGGAGAGTTGCGATAGCGCAGCAGACGGGTGTGTTCGACAAAAGCGGTCAGGCTGGCTTCCACATCGCCATGGACAATGGCCTCGGTGATGCGCTCGTGGTAGGCCCATACTTCCCGGAGATACGCGTAGTCGGCGTAGACATGGTATTCAATGGCTTCATAGGCCTCCCAGAAAGACTCGAGCATCGCCAGGGCAAAGGGATTCTCCAGCCGCGAAAAAATCGTCAGGTGGAACTCCCGATGCTCCCGGTGAGGCAGCCGGACGGGGGTATCATTCAACTTGCGCCAGGCCTGGGCGACCAGCGCGCGCAGCCGGTCGTGATCCTCCGGCAGAAGACGGGCCACCGCCTCCCGCCAGAAGCCAACCTCAATACTGATCCGCAGATCGCCAAAATCGCGGAAGTTGCGCCGGTCCATCGCCAGTGCGTACAGGAGACTGAGCCGGACCGCTGGGAGGAAGTTGTAGGCCTTGACCCGAATCCCGGCCCGGGGGCGGACATCGACCAGGCCCAGCATACGGGCCACTTCAAGCTGCTCGCGCAGTTTGTTGACGCTGATTCCCAGTTCGTCGCTGAGTTCGGTCAAAGGGGGAAGCTGATCGCCCGGCTTGAAATGGTGATTCACAATATACATCAGCAAATCCGAAGCCAGGTCCTGGGGTAGCATAATATCCCTCTGATTGATCCGATCAATCAAATTAATGGGAATAAATATAGCACGCGATCTGAATAAGACGCAATATATCAAAGAACTGAACTGGATAGATTATACATATTCAACCAGGATAAACCAGTCAACATGCCCAAAAGCACCCCGCGTTTTTGGGGGAACCAGCCGCGCCAAATTTCCATATACTCATTTGTGAAGATGGGGGAGACATCATGAGCACATCATTCAACAACCTCGATACGTTGCATCAACAAGTAGAAGCAGAACTACTGCCGGGTGAAGAACTCCTATGGGTAGGCCAGGGTGACGGGCGTTTCAGAGCGCGTAGCTTTTCTGGGTCCCCGCTACGTGCCTTGTTGGTCCTGGGCATCGCTGGTCTGGTCACAGTCTCCATGTTCGGAAGTATGTTCATGACCCGAGGCATGCATTTCTCAGGGACGGGCGTTGTCTTTTCCATGGTCAGCATCTTCGGGATCATGGGCATAGTGTTACTGCTGATTCTCCTCAGGACCACAGGGGTGTTTGCCCAAGCCTTCCGGAATGCGCAGGCCACGTATGCCATTACTGACCGCCGGCTCATGATTCTGACTGGCCACAGAACCACGCAAGTCACCTCCTATGGACCTCAGGATATCGAGTGTATCGAACGCCGAATGCGGAGCGATGGCAGCGGCGATCTAATCTTCCGTTACGAAGACCTGCCACACCGGTTCAACAGCGGCTATAGAACCCGGCGCATGAGCTACGACCCGCTCCCCGTCGGTTTCTTCGGTATACCCGACGTCCGCCGGGTCGAGGCGCTCCTGATCGACACCTTCCGGTCGGAGCCAGCCAGTCGCCGAAACGACAGCCATATCGAGGCGCGCAGCCTGGATTCGCTCCTGGGCACTGACCGGCTCAAGCGCAAGCGGACAGCCCTGGTCGACGGCGATCCCATCCAGGACGGTGATTTGGTCGATCTGGCCGACCTGACCCTGCCTCCGGAGGACAGAGACACGCATACAAACCGGTGATTGCAGCTTCCGTGACTCAAATCCGGCAAGATCAACCGATTGACACGGTCATTTAACCGGGTTCTAACCTGATTGGCTTGAAAATCAAAACAGGGCTAAACTTAGTCCTGGGAATCATG
>CAZHMJ010000098.1:6748-14223 GCA_964533805.1 uncultured Anaerolineae bacterium
ATGACCGTCGGTCTGCTTTGCATGCCGGTATCTATCTGCGGGAGTTGGACATCGCATGAACACTGTCTGGCCTCTTCCCAGGATCACCTTCCGGGAGCTGACCACAGTCAGCGAATCACGCCCGGCCGCGCTCCTGACCAGTAAGGGTGTCTGGTCCAGCATTGGACCGTTACTCAATCTGCCTATCGCCATCCAGGCCGAACCGCCCTCGGTGACCCGCAGCTACCTGGAGACGATGGCCCAGGGCCTGCCGGACGCCGTCGAAGTGATCTACGGTGTCGGGGGCGGTCGGGCGATGGATGCCGCCAAGTTCATTGGTTACGTCAATCAAAAACCAGTCGTGCTGGTCCCCACGGCCCTGCCCGGCGACGTGATGCTCACCTGGGTGGCCCGTCTGCGGGATGGCGGCGGTATCGTGGATGTCGAAACCGGCTGCGCGCAGGAGTGCATCATCGACTGGGATGTGATCCGGGCCGCCCCGCCCCATCTCCGCGGGGGCGGGCTGGTCGACGTGCTGAGCATCGTCACCGGCATCCTGGACTGGCGCTTCGCCGCCGAACGCAGCAAGAACCCGCCGCAGCAGCGTTTCGTACCCTGGGCGGCCGGGATTGCGGCGGCCATCGCCCAACAAGCCTTCCGGATCGCGGAAGGCGTGGGACGCGGCGACGTCGAGGCCCTCAAGCTGCTGCTGGACTTCCTCGGTCTGGAAGTGCAGTTGTGCAACCAGATCGGCCACGCCCGCCCAGAAGAAGGCGGCGAGCACTACTTTGCGTATGCCATCGAGAATTACATGCCGCGCCGCACCCCGCACAGCGATATGGTAGGACCGGGCATCTTGTTCATCGCAGCTCTGCACGGCCAGGATGTGGCCCCGCTGCGCGCGGCGCTGGAAGCCGCGGGCATCCGCCTCGACCGGCTGAACCCGCAGATCGTGCGCCAGGTGATCGGCGACCTGCCGGACTATGTCAAGCGCCACAACCTGCCCTACGGCATCCTGAACGAGATTACCCCCAACTCGGAGCTTGTCCAGCGTGCACTGGCCGTCTCGAACCTGGATGAAGTCCAGGTTTAGGGCTGCAGAATCGTCACCGGACAAACAGAAAAAGCGGCTTCCACCGCTTTTTCTGTTTGTAGACTAGCCCGGCCGGGCCAGTCGTCAGGGATTTGTTCGAACTGGATTGACGCCCCGGCAGGCACATGTTAAGGTAACAATACCAGTCTGATCCTTGCCTGGGCGTATGAGAACGTTATGTCCACTTATGAGCGCCATGTCCTCTTCGTCGATGACGATCCCGACATCCGGGATCTGATCGAGGACCTCCTGGAACCGCGCGGCGTGCGGGTCACAACCGCCGCCGACGGCGCGGAAGCCCTTCAACGCATGCGCAACGGCCTGCGGCCGGATGTGATCATCACCGACCTGGAGATGCCGAACCTGGACGGGTTCGGTTTTTTGCGTGCCATTCGCGAAAATGGCGAGTGGGCGCCGATTCCCTTCATCGTACTCAGCGCCCACGACGACAAGCCGACCCTGCGCCGGGCGATGATGCTGGGCATCGACGACTTCCTATCGAAGCCGATCGACGAGGAACGGCTGCTGCTGACGATCTACAGCAAAGCCAGACGCACCCAGGAATTGACACGGTACGCCGAGGCGGCGTACGAGACACTGGCCTTCGTCCGGCGTGACATGGCGCGCATGTTCACCCACGAGTTGCGCACACCGCTGGTCTCGGTCAACATGGTCACGGAGATGCTCTCGCGCCACGCAGGCAACCTGACCGCGACTGACGCCCAGGAACTGATCGAAACCCTGCAGGGTGGAGTCAACCGCCTCAACCGCCTGACCGAGCAAATGGTGCTGCTGATCCAGCTCGACACCGGCGAGTTGCAAAAGCTGATCCGCGAAGCCGCGACCCCAGGGCCGTTGTGGGACGCCCTGATGGCGGCCGTCAGCCAGGCCCGGACCTTCACCTACCGCCAGCGCGATGTTGAAGTGGTCTATGCCCAGGGCAACATCGCCGAAAACATCGTCGCGGAATGGCGTACTCTGCGCCACGCCCTGGCCGAGCTGCTCTCCAATGCGATGGCCTTCTCCCCCAAGGACCAACCCGTGACGGTCACCCAGCGGCTCGAAGGCGATGTTATCTCGCTGGAGATCGCCGACCGCGGTCCGGGCATCCCTCCCGAACGAGAGGGCGACCTGTTCCGCCGTTTCAACCAGTTGGAGCGCGAGAAGCACGAGCAGCAAGGGATCGGGATGGGCCTCTATCTGGCCAAGAGCATCATCGAGGCCACCGGTGGCCGGTTGGAACTGGTGTCCTCACCGGACAACGGCACGACCGTCACCGTCTCCTTCCCGCTGTTGGGCAGGACACTCAAGCGCGCCAACGCTGAGCCGATCGCGCAGCCGGAGCACGCGCCCGCCCGATAACGGTGACCCTACGCCTCCCTAGATAACCTGGCAGGTATTCTCCAGCCGGCCGATTCCTTCAACCTCGACCGCGATCGTGTCGCCATGCTGCATGTAGACCGGGGGCGTGCGGAAGTGTCCGACCCCGTCCGGCGTGCCGGTCAGCAGGATGTCCCCCGGCTCCAGCGTGAACGCCCGCGAGCAGTACGCGATCAGGTAGGCCACGTTGAAGATCATCTCGCCGGTATGGCTGTCCTGCATCACCTGCCCGTTGAGTTCGGTGCGGATGCGCAGCGCCTGCGGATCGGGCACCTCGTCGGCAGTCAGGATGACCGGGCCCAGCGGGCAGAAAGTATCCAGGCTCTTGCCGCGTACCCACTGTTTATCCCCATATTGGAGGTCGCGCGCGGTCACGTCGTTGGCGGCAGTGTAACCAAAGACGTAGTCGAGCGCTTCGGTATCGGCCACGTAGCGGGCCGGCCTGCCAATGATCACCGCCAACTCGGCCTCGAAATCGACCTGCTGGGTCAGCTCCGCCGACCAGATCAGCAGCCCGCCAGGGTCGTTGATCGACGTGGTGAACTTGGTGAAGATGATCGGCTTCTCCGGGGCGGGCTTGTTCTGCTCCCGGCAGTGATCCCAGTAGTTTTGGCCGATGGCGACGATCTTGGCCGGGCGCTCCACCGGCGCGAGGAGCCGCGCTCCGGCCAGCGGCAGCGTGCCCCGTTTGTCAGGCTTCTTGCCGGCCAGGGTCTCGGCCCAGGTCAGCGACGTCAGCCGGATAGACTCCCCCTCCAGCAGGCCAAACACCGGTCGCCCCTCGTGTTCCACGCGAACCCATTTCATACGCGGCTCCTCTCTCGTTGGTTCCGAACCCGGAATGCCTCGTATAATACGCGGCAAGACACGGATGCGCACCTATCTCGTTTGAGCCTATCAGGGAGGAAAACCCCATGACCGTCGATTTTGGCCTGAGCGTCCCGGCTGGCCCGCCCAAAGGCCAGACCGCCCGCTGGCTGGCCGATCTGGAGCGAATCGCGCCCCAGATCGAGGGCCATTTGCGCAGCCTGTGGATGACCGATCACTTCTTCTGGGAAGACTCACCGACCTACGAAGCGTGGACGGCGATCTGTTACCTGGCCGCGCGCTTCCCGCGGTTCGAGATCGGCCCGATCGTGCTGGGCCAGGGCTACCGCAACCCGGCCTTGCTGGCCAAGATGGGCGCGACCCTGCAAGCCCTCAGCGGTGGGCGGCTGGTCATGGCGATCGGGGCCGGCTGGAAGGAAGATGAGTTTCACGCCTACGGCTATCCCTATCCCCGGCCGGGCGTCCGCGTCGAGCAGCTTGAGGATGCGCTGGAGATCATCAAGCGCCTGTGGACGGAGCCGGGCAAGGTCAGCTACCAGGGCAAGCACTACCATATCACGGACGCTTACTGCGAGCCGAAACCCGACCCCGTGCCGCCCCTGCTGGTCGGCGGCGGCGGGGATCGCACCACCCGCCTGGCAGCCCGCTTTGCCGACATGTGGAACATCCCCGACGCCAACTGGGCGAAATACAGCGACCGGCTCCAGGTCGTGCGCGCCCACTGCGAAGCAATCGGCCGCGACCCGGCCAGCCTGCGCTGCACGTGGTTCGGGCGGATGGCGATCGGCGCCACCGAAGCCGAGGCCCAAACGCGCGGCGGCCGCTGGGCGCCAGAAAAAGCCTTCGTCGGGACACCGGCCCAGATCGTGGATCAGATGGCGCCCTTCATCGAGGCGAAAGTCGATTACTTCATGCCTGAAGTGCTGGACATCGACCGGCCGGAGGTGCTGGGGATGCTGCTGGAAGAGGTGCTGCCCGCCATCCGCAGCCTGTGATCAGCCCGGCGGCGCGGACGGAAGCTCCGTGTCCGGGGTAATCAGGCAGCAGGGGGAGTAGAACATCAGGAGCATCTTTTCGGGGGGCACGTCGGCGTAGGGGCTGCCCTCCGGCTGCATGAGGATGAAGTGCTGGCGGATGATGTCCACACTGGCCCAGTCCTGCGGCTCCACGAAGAAGGCATAATCGGAGTCGTGGGGAAAGAGGCCAATCTGGTCGGCCAGGTCGGCGGGCGCGATCGTGTCAATGTAGATGTTGTCGGCGAAGAAGGCCAGCATCCCGCGCGCGTAGATCCCGCCGAAGACCTCATCGCTGATCAGGTAGGCGCGCGTGCCGGGCCGGAACTGGGCCGCGCGCAGGACGGCGTCATGCCCGTCCATCCCGCCGCGCACGCGCCGCTTGAACGCCTCAAGGTGGGGGCCAAAGTAGTACCCGGCCTGTCCGGCGACGATGGCCAGCACCACGACCACGGTCAGCCACTGCGCTGGACGTTCCCAGCGCGGGGGCAGCAGCAGGGGGAGGGTATAACGCGCGCCCACGGCGATCAGCAAGACGAGGGCCGGGAAGGCGATCACGAACCGGGTGGCGTGCATGCTGGCCACCAGGATGCTGTTGCCCAGCGAGGTCGCCACCAGCCACATCAGCAGGAGCAGCATGCCCGGCATCTTCAGGCGGCGCAGGGCATACAACCCGCCCAGGAACAGAAAGATCGCGGCAAAACCGAGCACCAGCGCCGTGTTGCCGCCGTAGAACCCGCTGCCGTCCGGCAGGCTGAAATAGATCAGCACCGCTTCCACAACGTGGGAAAGATAGGCCTCGGCCGGGGAACCGCCCCGATTGAGCCGGTCTACAAAAGCGTCGTTGAGGCCCACGATATCCATCCGGGCCGACAGCGGTCGCCCGGAGACGATCAGGGTGTAGTACACCGGCACAGCGACGAGCAGGGCCACCAGCGCGACGACCAGCAGCCCGCGCCAGTTGGCCCGCCGCCGCCAGATCAGCATGACCAGCACGCTCCAGCCGAGGACCAGCGGCGGATACACCAGCCGCCCGGCATCGTAGAAATACTGGGTCAGGCCAAGCATCGCCCCGCCCAGCGCGAAATCGATGCGATGCCCGGTCCGCAGGCCGCGCGCGATGAACGCCAGCGCCAGTGTCCCGAACAGGGGATCGGCGATGTTGTTGAGTCCAAGCCGGCTGAAATGGACGTGCGGCGGGAACGTGATCAGCAGCAGCGCGGCCAACACCGCCGTCCGGCGATCGAACAATTCCCGGGCCAGCAGGTAAAGCGCGGGCACGGTCAGCGCCCCCAGGATGGCGCTCGCGCCGCGCATCCCGGTGAACGAACGGCCCAGTACGGCCACGACATCCGCCTGGAGGTAAGGGAAAAGCCACGGGAACGCGATCATGCCGCTGAACGGCTGGAGCAGCTTGAGATCGCCGTCATACCAGAAGGTGCGCAGAGCCGTGGTGAAGTTCAACTCGTCGACGAAAATCCGCACGCTGCTGTCGAGCTGCCAGAAGCGCACGATCAGGGCCGCCAGGGTGATCCCGCCCACGATCAGCAACTCGCGCCGGTCAACGGCCGGGCCTGGTCGCTCCCTGGGGCCGCCGAAGCCGCGCACCACCAGGACAATCCCGGCCACCAGCAGCCCGAACTGGACGTGCGAAGACACACTCTCCAACACCGGTAGCCGGAACGCCTGGCCATTGATTTCCATCAGCAGAGCCAGCAGCAGCATACCGGCTCCGGCCGCGCGCCAGTTCGTCCGGCCGGGCACGAGGCGTGGCATGGCCGGGATGGGGAGCGCGGGCAAATCGCGGTTCAGCCGCAGCGCTGCCACAAGGCCAATCCCCGCTGCCGCACATAGTTCGATTCCGTTCACCAGGCCCCGGTTATTGCCCCGCCAGAACTGGGTGTTCTCCGGCTGGACCTGCTGCGCGGCCAGAATCACCAACCCGCAACTCGCCAGCGCCAGGCCGATCACCAGCGGCCTCCGGTAGCGATCGATCCAGGCAGCCACCCGCGCCCGGCTCAGGATCGCCGTCTGGCGTAGATCGCGGATCCAGGGCAGCAGCGTCCCCCGGTAGCGATACAGCACCGATGCCGCACCGTAGAAAAAAGACATCCCGGCCAGGCCGAAAAACAACGGGGCGGACCAATCCGGAGGGAGGAAGAGCAATCCCAGGCCGACCACGATCCCGATCCCAAGCAGGGCCAGCCAGTGGCGCAGGCCGATCTGGCTCTCCTCGTGAAGAGGCTCGATTGGCAACGGCGGCGTGAGAGACGCCTGGACGGCTGGCCCAACGGGCAACCGTGTGGTCACTGGCGGCGAGCCTGTCCCCACTGGCCCCGTTCTGCGGCGCAGCGTGAAGAGGGCGAGCAGCGTGACGCCACCCAGCAAGCCGCCAATCAGGACCAGCCATGCCCTAATGGGCCATTGACGTGGCAAAAAGCGTCGATTCATGGAAGGCTATCCGGCCCGTACCTGCCCGGCACCCGCGCGCGGCAGTCAGCCTATCACAAGCCAGCCAAGTCCGCCAGTCCGGCCGGTAAGCAACCAGCTACCGGGACTTATGGCCCAATTCAGGAGGCAGCGCGGCACGAACGCCCATGAATGGGGTTACTTATGTCGATGCCCCAAATCCGGCCATATCAATGTCGACCGGCCTGATCTGCGCTATCATCGTAGACTACAGGACTGCCCCCCATCACCAGGCAGAAAGGAACACGGGCCTGCCTGGGCGATCGATGGGCCAGTCCGGGTCTGCATACGAGGAAAACCATATCCCTATGAAGCGACTGATCTTTTTGATGTCCGATACCGGCGGCGGCCACCGGTCCGCCGGCAAGGCGATCGAAGCCGCGCTACAGATTCGCTATCCCGGCCAGTTCGAGGCCTTCTACGTGGATGTGTTTCGCGAATACACGCCTGCGCCGATGAAATACGCGCCGGAGATTTACCCGAAGTGGGTCAAACACAGCACCCTCACCTATGGCTGGTACTTCCAGTTTTTCGACCAGATCATGCAGCTTCCGCTGGCACGGAACACGCTGCCCATGTTGATCGCGGAAGACACCGTCCGTAAGCTGCTCGACGACTACCAGCCGGACGTGATCGTGGTGTTACATGGGGCATTCTCGCGCTTCGTGATGGCGGCCCGCAAGAGCAGCGCGGTCCCCGCGCCCACGGCAGTC
>CAZHMJ010000098.1:14233-15502 GCA_964533805.1 uncultured Anaerolineae bacterium
GAAAGTACCGATCATCACCGTCATCACCGATCTGGCCAAACCACATGTTGGCTGGTATCACCCCAGTGTCGATCGCTGCCTGGTTCCCTGCAAAGCCGCCTACAATCGCGGCCTCAAGCTCGGCGTTCCACCCAGCAAGCTGCGCCTCGTCGGCCACCCCGCCCATCCCAAGTTCGCGCTCTACCAGAAGACCCGCCAGCAGGCCCGGCGCGAGCTGAACTGGGCGCCAGACATCCCCGCGGTGATGCTGGTCGGCGGTGGGGAAGGCATGGGCGAGATGCGCGACATCGCCGAGGCCATCAACGAGCGCGCGCTGGATATCCAACTGGCCATCATCTGCGGGCGCAACGAAGAACTGCGCCAGGAAATGCAGACCATCCAGTGGAACCAGCAAACGTACATCTATGGGTTCGTCACGAATATCGAAGTCATGATGCGCGCGGCGGATACCCTGATCACCAAGGCGGGGCCGGGGACCATCGCCGAGGCGGCCATCAGCGGCGTTCCCATGATCATCAGCGACGCCATCCCGTTTCAAGAAAGTCCCAACGTCGATTTCGTGGTGGACAATGGCGCGGGCGTCTACCGCCCCACGCCTGAAGGCATCGCCGACACCTTGCAAGAGTGGTTCACCGGGAACGGCGAGACCCTGGCGGAGCTGAACCGCAACACGCGCAGGATCGCCTACCCGAACGCAACATTCGATATCGCCGACGAGATTGCCGCCTGGTGCAAGATCGCGGTCCCAGCGGCAGCCAGTCCAGACGCGGCCAGCGCGGGCTGACGCCGGGGAGACTTCCATGCACAACGGCAACGCATCCGCATCCCCCAAACGCTTCGTGGCTGTGGCCGGCAATATTGGTGTGGGCAAGAGCAGTCTCACCCGGCTGCTGGCAAACGCCCTGAGCTGGGAGCCGTTCTTCGAGGCCAACGCCGAGAATCCCTACCTGGCCGACTTCTACGAGGACATGGAGCGCTGGAGCTTTCATTCTCAGATTTTTTTCCTCAGTCGCCGCTTGCAGCATCACCGCCAACTCGTCGACCATCCCGGCAGCGTCCTCCAGGACCGGACAGTCTACGAAGACGCCGAAGTCTTCGCCCGGAACCTGCACCAACAGGGTCGCATGACCGCCCGCGACTACGACACCTATCATGCCCTGTACCAGGGAGTCTCGGCGTTCCTCCCCCCCCCGGACCTGCTAATCTACCTGCGCGCGCGGGTGGGAACGCTGGTCGAGCGGATCGCCATGCGCGGCCGGGACTACGAGC
>CAZHMJ010000099.1:0-15438 GCA_964533805.1 uncultured Anaerolineae bacterium
GGAGTCGCGCGCCGGTCGATCGCCGAGGACTCAAGTCCCCGGCTAGGAAGTCAAACCCCTGCTGAAGCAGGCTCCTGACCTGGCGCTTCGGGTCTTTTAGTCCGCTTCAGCGGACTTTGTGTCCCTAGCCCGCGACTTGAGTCGCGGGTGATCGGACGGCCGCCGTCTTCAGATCACGGTCAACGGGATTGCCGGATTATTTTGTAAAGGTTCATGAGTGGGCTTTTTCCCCAGCGGAAGGCTCTGAGCCTGCCGCGTGTCCGACCACCGATCCCGCCGGGCTGCGTGTTGGGGAATGTGGGCCGTCCGACACGCGGCGGACGGGGTGGCACCCCGTCCCTACACCGCGCGCGCCCTAGCCCAGCGTATCCCAGACTTCGAGCTTGCCACGCACGCGCCGGATCACCTCGTCGGTGAATTCGCTCGTGCCGGACTGGCCGCCCAGGTCGGTCGTGCGGATGCCCTCGTAGACGGCCTCCATCGTCGCCTCGTAGATCGCGCGGCTGGCCTTGCCGGCGGCGTCCGTGCCCACATAGCGTAGCAGCGCGGCCGAGGCCAGGATCATCGCCATCGGGTTGGCGACATTCTTGCCCTGGAGGCTGGGGGCCGTGCCGTGCGGGGCTTCGGTCAGGGCGATCTGGATGTCGAAGTCCTCGTTCATGCTCAGGATGACCGACTCCGCCCCGGCGATCGTGCCGAACATCTTGAGCACCAGGTCGCTGAGGGTATCGCCGTCGCGGTTCAGGGCGGGGATGACCAGGGCCTCGCCGGTCGTCTCCAGCAGCAAGGCGTAGGTCGCGTCGATGAGCTGCGGGTCGTAGCGCACGTCCGGGTAGCGCCCGGCGGCCCGATCCATCTCCTCCTTGAACATGCCCTCGTAGACCGGGCTGACGGTGTACTTCGGCCCGCCGAAGACCTTGCTCTGGGTGCGCCGGGCATAGCGGAAGGTGTACTCCGCCACGGCCCGGCAGGTGCGCCGGCTGATGTAGCGCGTGCTGTAGGCGCGCTCATCCAGCCCCTCGCCCTCGCGCCATTCCTTGGCGTTGTAGGCGTCCTCGACCGCCATGCGCACCACGGCGATCGGCGCGTGGACGCCCGCGATCGGCCGGATGGCCGGGATGCGCCGCCCGGTGCGCAGGATGACCTGGGCGCCGATCAGGTCGCGCAGCAGGGCGTTGGGGCTGCCCACGTCGTCCGGATCGCCGGGGGTGATCGTGGCCGCCTTGATGCCCAGCCCGGTCTCCTTGAGGCGCGCGGCGGCGGCGTGGACGACGCCGTTCTTGGAAGCGCGCCGGCTGTCCAGCGAGAGGTCGAAGTACTCCAGGGCCAGGTCGCAGCGGGTCACGCCGGGGTCGAGCACGCGCAGGGCTTCCTGGAGCAGCTCCTGCCCGGTCTGGTCGCCCTCCAGGACCACAATCGTTCGGGGTGTCACGTCGTCTTCTCCTGTTCGTGCAAACAAGAGTAAATCAATAGGCAATGCCGAGTATAGCGCGAAACAGGCGGGGCGGCAGGCAACGTGGGTGCGTGACGATTCAAAAGCCAGACGAACCGCCAAAGCGCCAAGGAAAGACACGGAGAAAAGCGAAGGATATGGAAATCCGCAAAGCAGGACGGCGCACGCTATCACCGCGCAGAGGTGTCGGTCACGGAGTAGCGTCGGGCCTCAGTCCGACGCCCGTGTCCAACCGCCGATCCCGCCGGACTCGCGGCTGGGAAATGACTCCGTCGCGACGGGTGTCGCGCCGCTACCACAGCCAGAGCGCGACGCGGCATGAACCGGAAGCAACAAACGGGGCGGGACACGACGATGGACCCCATCGTGCCCCGTCCCAACAGACGCTTGGACGCTTGCCGCTTCGACGCTTTTTCTTACCTCTCCGCCTCCTGCCTCTACCGCGGCTGGTCCCAGGTAATACCCGGCACAATCACTCTGAGGGCCATCCTGCGCCCGTCGGGCAGCGTCACCGCGTAGGCAATCCCGCCCTCCGCCATCGGCGCGGACTGAAGCTGCATGGTGTAGGACTGCTCCGGCGCGGTCGCCCAGCCCAGGCTCTGGCGGATGGCCTCGCTCGTCACCCACAGCTTGCCGAAGCCGCGCACCGGCTGGAAGCGGCCCTCCGGCGGAGTCTGACCAAAGGTGATGTCCTCCCCGGCCCAGGTGTCGTTGGCGAACCAGCCCTGGCTGCTGCCCGTGTAGAAAGCCCACACGGTGGCGTTCTGCCACAGCATGAAACCGTTCTCGAAGGGTTGGTAGGCCGCCTGGACGGGCTGCGGATCGCCGGTCGGGCAAACGTTGAGCAGCAGGTTGCTGGTTGTCTGCCAGGCATACTGGCAAACGATCGGCACCTCCAGCCGCTGGGTCAGGGTGCCGGGCACGTTCAGGATCAGGGTCATCCGGCCGAGGATATCCGGCGGGTCGAAGGTGATCTGGCCGGACAGCGGCAGCAGGCTGCCGTCGCCATTGATCGGCATCGCCCCTTGCTGCATGCGATCGTGCAGCCAGGTGATTGAGACGTTGTTGGCCCCACGCACGTCCCAGGTGACGGTGACATTCTGGCCGGGGATCAGGCTGGCCGGCGAGGCAGTGAAAGCGACGATCTGCGGGCTGGTGGGCGAACCGCCCAGGGCTTCCATGTAGGCCGCGTCGGTGCCGTATTCGAAGGTCCAGCCCTCCTGCCCGGTGCTGTCGATCCGGACCCGCCACTGCCGGTAACCGGGCGTGGCCGATGGGTAGGATGGCTCCACCCGGTAGCAGTACGGCCCTTCGAGCAGGGTCATCGTGGCGTTGGCGGGCATGTCGATGTCCGTGAAGGCCGCGTCCGGGCCGGGGGCGACCCACAGCGTGAGGGCCAGCAGCGCCCGCGCCTGGCCGTTGACCGCCAGCCCGCGCGAGGGCGGGAAGGGACTCTGGTAGCAGGCGTCGCCGGTATAGACCCGGGTCTGCTGCTGGGCGACGATGTTCATCCGCACCCGGCCGCCGCTCTGGGCATATTCGATCACCCAGCCTTCCAGGTTGCCGTTCTCGGCGCGAACCTTCCACTGCCGCCAGTTGGACGTGCTGCTGGCGACCGGCAGGCTGGTGTTGAAGCAGAACGGCCCCCCGGTCACGACGAAGGACGCGCCAGCCGGCAGCAAGCCGAGCACATCCCCACCGAAGCCCGGCCCGGAAGTGACCGGCAGGCCCTTGAAGGGCAGCGTGCTGGAGACCGCCCCGCGCCAGCCGACCGTCAGGTTGAAGCCGGGGCGGTAGGGGGCATCGAAGCAGCGGCCCGCTTCGCTGACCGTGAAGCTGGCGGCCTGGGGCGGGTTGACCACCGGGACGCTCAACTCGCGGCTGTCCAGGGTGCGGTTGTCGGACGTGATCAGGCGCAGGCGCAGGCGAATCTGGGTCGCGTCGCCGCGCGGCAGGATCGGGGCGACGTTGCCCGACCCGCTGGACGAGACAAGATTGACATCCCGCGGCAGTTCGACGTTGTAGACCGCGCCGGAGGGCATCACCTGCTCGAAGACCAGGTTGGTCCCGGCCGGGCGGTCGCCCACGGCCCAGCTCAGGTTGACCAGCCCTTCGCGCACGGCCAGGGAGACGGCCTCCACCGCGCTGGTGCTGGTCGTGAAGGAGGTGATGTAGGTCGGCAGGCGCGGCACGCGAATCTGCTGGCCGACTTCGATCCGGCTGGCATCCGGCAGGCAGCTCGCCCGCGCCAGGTCGTTGACGGCCATCCCACCCGTGCGCGCGGCAATGGTCGCCAGGGTATCACCCGCCATGACGGTGTAGACCGGCCAGTCCTGGCGGATGGTGCACGGCGGCGGGGCGACGGTGGTCACGATGCCCAGGTCCGGGGCCCGCGTCGGCGAGGGGACCGGCGACGCCGTGAAGGTGGCGACGGGCGTGATCGAGGGTGGCAGCGTGAACGTCGCCGAGGGTTGGCTCGCCTGGGCCACGGCGGTCACCGTCTGCATGACGGCGGTCTGCTGCGTGATGGCGGTCACCGTCGCGGCAATGGCGGTGGTGATGGCATCGCCCGCCTGGATCGTGGAGTCGGCCCGCTGCGTCTCCACCAGGATCGCCATGACCGTGGCCTGCACGGCCGCGTCGAGCGTGGCCTGGGCCTCGGCGGGCGAAAACGTCGGGCTGGCGGTCAGGTTCGCGGACGGGAGTTCACCCGGTCCGGTGGAGGTCGGCGTCCCACCCGGCGCGCAGGCGGTCATCAACAAAACAAAAACACTCAAGGCTATTCCAATACGACACATAAAGTCCCCCTTCCAATTGACCCGGCTCCACCGCCGGAGAGCGACAGCCCATGTGATCCAATGGCTGCTACTTTCCATCTTATGTCAGGTTACAGCGGCGCGACTGCACGTCTATTCGACGTCTCCCCCACGCCCACCCCACGCCGGGCAGATGGGGCCGGCAGGCAGCGTGCTTTATGATACGATAAAATGAAAAAGACACGGATTGACCCAGGATCACCGCTTGTGTTTTGTCCGTGTTATCCGTGCTTGATCCTTTTATCCGTAGTGAGTGGTCGAAATCAATCGCATGGATTGATCGTCGCCTGGGTCGCGGATTGAAATCCACGCCTCTGAATAACAAGTCCTCCGGGCTAAAAACGGCGGTTCAGTCCGGAGGACTTCCTGTCCTGAGTCGGGGATTTCCAATCCCCGACCGCGCGGCGCCCGATCCAAGCCATGATTCTCGATGAATTACGGTGTCCTGTTTTTCCAGACTGGCAGAAATGGACGACATACCATAGGGGGAACTCCCATGCTCAAACGGATCATGCTGGCGCTCGCGCTGATGTGGCTCGGCCTGACGGCCGCGCCGCTGGCCGCCCAGGGCGGTGGCGACTCCTGCCCGGCCCTGGTGGGCGACGCCCTGGCCCTGGCCGAGCAGGCCTGCGCCGCGACCGGCCGCAATGAGGCCTGTTACGGCAACCTGCGCGTCGACGCCAGCCTGCGCGACTCCACCCTGACCTTCCAGGCCCCGGCCGACCTCGTGCCGGTGGCGGCGGTCGAGAGTCTGCACACCGCCGGGCTGGACGAAGCGGCCGCGGTGTGGGGCGTGGCCCTGCTGCGCGTCCAGGCCGACCTGCCGGAGACCCTGCCCGGCCAGAACGTGACCCTGCTCCTGCTGGGCGATGTCGAAATCGCCAACGCGGGCAGCGCGGAAGCCAGCCCCGGGGTCTCGTGCGATGTCACCGTCAGCGGCGGGGCCAACCTGCGTAGCGGGCCGGGCACCCAGTTCAACGTAGTCGGCGGGGCGGCGGCCGGGGACAGCCTGAGCGCGACCGGGCGCAACGCCGCCGGGGACTGGCTGCGCGTAGCGACCGAGTCGGGCGAGGCCTGGCTGTTCGCGGAACTGGCCGAGGCGGGCGAGTGCGACCTGGGAACGCTACCAGAAGCCGAACTAGGGATGGGCGCGGCGAGTTCCTACGGGCCGATGCAGGCCTTCACCTTCCAGACCGGGCCGGGCGAGCCGGCCTGCGCCGGGCTGCCGGCCGGCAGCCTGACCGTGCGCTCGCCGGAAGGCGCGACGGTTCACCTGCAAGCCAACGGGGTCGATATCGAGCTGGGTTCGACCGTGACGATGACCGCCCACGCGGGCGGCGAGCTGGCGCTGCACGTCATGGACGGCGGCGCGCGCGTGACCGCCCAGGACGTGACGGTCGGCGTCCCGGCCGGGTTCTGGGTGACCGTGCCGCTGGACGACAACCTCCAGCCGAGCGGCGCGCCCAGCGAGCCGGAGCCGCGCGATCCGGCCGCCTGGGGCCAGTTGGGCGCGGTCCCGGCGGGGGTGTTCGAGGACGGCGCGCCCCTGGTCGTGCCGGAGGCGGGCCAGGTGACGACCTGGAACGTGACCTCGACCATCCTGACCGACGGCGTATGGGCGGACACCCGGACCAACGTGACCGTCGGAGACCGGCCGATCCTGCTCAGCGGGGACGGCGCGACCCTGGCCTATCGGGGCCGTTTCTTCACCCGCACCGGCGAGGGAACCTACCACAGCGAAGCGGCCTGGGACTATGAAGGGCAGTCCACCACGGGCGTGTATGACCTGACCTTCACCTCGGAGACCACCTTCCGCATGGACTGGCGGGTGGCAACCGCGGACAGTGTCGGGGAATTCCTCGACGAAGGGACGCTGATCGAATAGAGCGGAGCTTCAAAAACCGTAGGGCATAGTGTGTACAAATGTCGAGGGCGGCCAATCGGTCGCCCTCGGCTGTTGGTCCATAGGGCCACAGGTATGCTCATCAAGCGCTTATTTTAGACTTAACAACTCCTAATTTACTTGTATTGACACGACCCGGTCAAAACCTGTACAGTAGATGCATAGATAAGTTGTGCAAAATATGAACAAATTGACCGCTAGTGACTTTAAGGAGTGAATACTGTGAAGAAGCCGAATTTCGTTGTTGGACTGGTACTCGTGGCTGTGTTGTTGCTGGGCGCGCTGAACGTCGGCGCGCAGGACATGATGGACGCCCCGGCCCGCGTGCGCGTGGCCCACTTCGCCGTGGACGCCCCGGCCGTCGATGTGTTCGTGGGCGGTGAAGCCGTGCTGGAAGGCGTGCCGTATCCCGCCATCAGCGATTATCTGAGCCTGGAAGCGGGCGCGTATGAAATCGCCGTCGCCCCTGCCGGTGAGGGCATCGACGCCGCCGTGATCGGCCCGGTCGAGCTGGAATTCGCCGCCGGTCATGCCTACACCATCGCCGCGACCGGCCAGCTTGCCGATGAGTCCTTCGGCCCGCTGGTGATCGATGAGACCCTGGCCTTCGAAGGCGAGATGATGGGCGAGACCGAGACGGCCGAGAACATGCCCCTGAACGCCCGCGTGCTGGTTCTGCATGGCATCAGCGACGCCCCGGCTGTGGATGTCATCACCGCGGACGGCACCCCGCTGATCGAAGGCGCGGCCTTCAACCAGTACGCGACCCTGGAAGTCCCGGCGGGCGAGTATGCCCTGCAGGTGACCGCCGCCGGTGACCCCGCCACCGTCGTCTTCGACCTGGGCACGCTGGCCCTGGCCGGTGACCAGTATTACTTCGTGGCCGCGATCGGCTCCTTCGCCGGCGAGTACCAGATCTTCAGCGCCGTGGCCGGCTTCAAGAGCATCGCGGAAGTCGCCGCCGACTACGGCTTCAACACCCTCGTGGCGGCGGTCGGCGCGGCGGGCCTGGGCGAAACCCTGACCACCGGCGGCCCGTTCACGGTCTTCGCGCCGACGGATGAGGCTTTCGCCGCAGCCCTGGAAGCCCTGGGCATCAGCGCCGAGGCCCTGCTGGCCGACACCGAGACCCTGACCAGCATCCTGCTCTACCATGTCGTGGATGGCACGGTCCTGGCCGAGGACGTGATCGGCCTGGAAGCGGCTCCCACCCTGAACGGCGCCGAGATCGGCATCCTGGTGAATGACATGGGCGTCAAGCTCAACGAGAGCGCGACCGTCATCGCCACCGACGTGCTGGCCACCAACGGCGTGATCCACGTCATCGACGCGGTGCTGCTCCCGCCGGCCGAATAACGCGGTACAACTCCCACCCGTTTTGCAGGGGAGGCCGGGCTGGACTGCCGGCCTCCCGTTTTTTTTCCTCGCCCCATTTTCTCATCAGACTCTCATCATCAATTAAGGTTCTTTTTGTCGAATACATGTATAGTTATTGTATAGATTTATTGAACAGAACAGTGGCAGTCATACCAAATCGATTGGGGAAATCCAATGTCAACCCGTGAAATCGTTGTCGAAAATCTGGTCAAGCGCTACGGCAATTTCGCCGCGGTGAACGATGTTTCCTTCCAGGTCAAGGCCGGAGAAATCTTCGGCTTCCTGGGGCCAAACGGCGCGGGCAAGAGCACCACGATCAGCATCCTGACCACGCTCGGCCTGCCGACCGGCGGTCGGGCCAGCGTCGGCGGTTACGACGTGGTCAGCCAGGCGGGCGAGGTGCGCCGCATCGCGGGCGTGGCCCTGCAGGAGATCGGCCTCGACCCGATCATGAAGTCGCGCGAGCTGCTCGGCATCCAGGGCCGCCTGTTCGGGATGAGCCGGGCCCAGGCCCGCGCCCGCGCCGACGAGCTGATCGCCCTGGTCGGGCTGGAGGATGCGGTCGAGCGCCGGGTGGGCAAGTACAGCGGCGGGATGCGCCGCCGCCTGGACCTGGCGATGGCCCTCGTCCACGAACCGGAAATCCTCTTCCTGGACGAGCCGACCACGGGCCTCGACCCGGCCAGCCGGCGCGATGTGTGGGAGGAAGTCCGCCGCCTCAACGAGCGGCTGGGCATGACCATCTTCCTGACCACGCAGTACCTGGAAGAAGCCGACGTCCTGGCCGACCAGATCGGAATCATCGCCCAGGGCCGCATCGTCGCGGAAGGCACCCCGGCCGAACTCAAGGCCCGCCTCAGCTCGGAGGCGATCAACGTCGCCTTGCGCAGCGAAGCCGACGTGGAGCGCGCCCGCGCCGCCCTGGACGGCCTGGCCGAACGCACCCAGACCGACCGCCGCACCCTGCGCCTGTACCTGAACCGCGCGGCGGAAGCCCTGCCCGGCGTGGTGACGCGCCTGCAGAGCGCCCAGATCGAGCCGGTGGCCCTGACCCTGACCCAGCCGACTCTGGACGACGTTTTCCTGGCCGTGACCGGCCAGCGCTTCGCCCAGGGCCCTGAGGCCGAGGGTGAGGAGGCCGGCGCGCAGGCGGCGTAGGAGTCATCAGTCGAGCGCTGAATTGAAGGCCCGGCTTCCGTGCCGGGCCAATACCAACCAGCATGAACCACTTACCCATAACCAACCACCGCTTTTATCATGAGGTGAAACCATGTCTTCCGTGACCACGACTCAATCCCTGATAAGCATTGGCCTGAAGCCGGGCGCGCGGCTGGCCCTGCCGGCCCAGATCGCCATGATCACGCGGCGCAACCTGCTGACCATCTTCCGCACCCCGGAGGCGATCCTGCCGCCCATCGCGATCAGCATTTTCTTCCTGATCATCTACGAATCGACCCTGGGCGGAGCCTCGAATTTCCTGCCCGGCCTGGCCGGCAACAGCTACCTGGGCTTCATCCTGCCCCTCTCGATCGTCAGCTCGTCGCTCTCCGGGGCGGGCATCGCCGCCCAGAACCTGGTGCGGGATGTCGCCAGCGGCTACTTCGACAAGCTGCTGCTGACCCCGGTCAGCCGCGCCGCGCTGCTGCTCGGCCCGATCTTCGCCGGGGCGGTGATCCTGGGTATCCAGGCCTCGATCGTGATCGGCGTCGGGCTGCTGCTGGGGTTGGAGCCGGAGACGGGCCTGAGCGGGCTGCTGGCCGTCGTCGGGCTGGCGATCCTGCTCGGCACGGGCTTCGCCGGGTTCACGGTCTCCGCCGCGCTGGGCAGCGGCAGCGCCGCCGCCACCCAGGGGGCCAGCTTCCTGTTCTTCCCACTGACTTTCCTGACGGCCAGCTTCGTGCCGCTCAACCTGTTGAGCGGCTGGCTGCGCACGGCGGCCGAGATCAACCCGATCACCTACGTGCTGGAAGCCATGCGCGCCCTGATGCTGCGCGGCTGGGAGGGCGACGCGCTGCTCAAGGGCGTGGTCGCCTGCCTGGTCCTGGCCGTGGCGATGTACGCGCTGGCCGTCTTCGCCCTGCGGGCGCGCACGCAGCGCAAATAGCGGAGCGACACTCATCCAACCCTAAAGCGCCATTCAGGCGGGTCTTACCCGGGGGATGTATCTTATAAGCATCAAGGGCAAGACAGTGTGTGCGGCGGGGATCGGGCAATCCCCACCGCGCCGGTAACAAACCGCTTTCCCCCTGAGATTCTCCTTTCTTCTCCTCCTTGTGACGTGACGAGGTCGCCTTCCCGGCGGCCTCGTCGCATTCTGAAAACAGCGATCAGCACTCAGCCATCAGCGGTCAGCGAAAGACAAAAAGACAGGGGAGCGCAGTCAAACCTGTTTTCGCTTGGCCGCTTGCCGCTTCGACGCTGCCACGGGCATGCCCGCGCCGCGGTGAACTGGCTTTTCCCCTGGATCGGCGGGGCGGGATGTGTGACAATGGCGGCCACGATCGATCGGGCAGCGCGGAGGCGTGGAGCACATGGCGGGCGAGACCAGGAAACAGGTGACGGTGTATACCGACGGGGCGTGCAAGGGCAATCCCGGCCCCGGCGGGTGGGCGGCCATCCTGCGTTACAACGAGTTCGAGAGCGAGCTGGTCGGCGGCGAGGCGGAGACGACCAACAACCGGATGGAGCTAACCGCCGTGATCGAGGCCCTGCGCGCCCTGACCGAGCCGTGCGCGGTGACAATCTACACCGACAGCGAGTTGATCGCCAACTGCGCCCAGGGGCGCTGGAAGCGCAAGCACAACCTGGACCTGTGGGTCGAGTACGATCGAGCCAAAGCCCAACACAGCGTGCGCTTCGAATGGGTGCGCGGCCACGCCGGCCACCCACTCAACGAGCGGGTCGATAAGCTCGCCTCCGACCAGGCCAAACGCTTCGGCGGGCGGTGAAAACAAATAGGGCACGGCAAGCGATCGAAATCAAGCGCATGGATTCGTCGTCGCCAGGGTCGCGGATTGAAATCCACGACTCTGAATAACAAGTCCTCCAGACTAAAAACGGCGGTTTAGTCCGGAGGATTTCCTGTTCTGAGTCGGGAATTGGAAATCCCCGACCGCACGCCGCCCGATCCAGCCGTGCCATTATCTTCGGTGAGTCACTACGGATGACATGGATTCTCAAGGTTGCCACGCCCTTGGACCGGTCGATGACCTATCCCCGCGCCGATTCCTACCTTGACTCGGCGCGGGTCGTCTGTCAGAATCAAACCGTCTCCCGGCCTGGGGAGACGGCGTACCCCCGTAGCTCAGGGGATAGAGCGCAGGTTTCCTAAACCTGGCGTCGGCGGTTCGAGTCCGCCCGGGGGTATTGGCACAACAAGTTATTGGTTCTCGGTGATTGGTTTTTGGTAAAAGACAAAAGCGGGGAGGGGCAATTTTTCCCCAAAAACAACGCGCGCCGGGTTATTTGATCCAGCGCGCGTTTGCTTTTCAATTCATCATTCAACCCTCAGACCTCGACACTTCCCCCGGCTCCCCCTGTATTTCAATTAAGAATTCAAAACTCGAAATTGTCTTACGCCCCCGGTTCCACCGGGACGGACACCAGCCAGACCAGGACGGGCAGCAGGTCGGCTTCCGGATAGGCCTGGAACTGCCGGGCCAGCGGGACGCGGGACAGGGCCAGCGGGTCTTCGCCTTCGATCGTCTCGGCCACGATCTGGAAGCCCGCCGCCGCGTGCAGGGCGCGGTGGTCGGAGATGCGCAGCCGGTTCTGGAAGAGCAGCGGGTTATTGAACAGGTTCCAGCGGGCCTCGGTATAGCGCAGGAAATTGTAGACGCCGATCGCCGGGTCCAGCCGGGCGTAGTGGTCGCCCAGGTCGATGAAATGGCTCATCACCCCATTGGGGGCAATGACACGCCGACATTCCTCCAGGATCGCGCCCAGGACGGGTGTCCGGTAATGCTCCAGGGTGGAGCCGGAGACGATCAGGTTGGCCGAGCCGGCATCCAGGCCCATCCGGCGCGGGTCATCCCCGACCAGCTCGACGTTCAGGTATCCCAGCGCCTCGGCGGGGATGGGCAGGCTGCGCCGGGCCAGGGTCTCCTCGATCACCTGCTGGAGCGCGGCCAGGCGTTCCGGCTGGAGGTCGGGCAGCAGTTCGGCGGGATAGATGCTGTCCTCGCGCGCTTCGGGCGAGGTGCCGTAGAAGCGCAGCATGCTCAGCACGGCCCGGAATAACTCCGGCACGACCATGCGCTGGCTGTCGAACACGCGCACGCGGGCCGCGCCGGCCAGGGCCAGCCCCAGCGCCGCCGCCGGGAAGTTCCCGGCGTTCAGTTCCAGGGTCAGCGCGGGCAGCGCGCCGGGTCCGGCCTGGGTACGGTAGTGGCGGAGGTGCGCGGCGGCCTCCCGAAAGCCATCTCGCAGCAGTTCGCGCAGCCGTTCCGGGGAAGGCTGGGTGGTCCCGGTGATGAGTTTCTGGTACTGGTAGTCGATTTCGGCGCTGGCTGGCAGCACGGAAAAAACGCCCTGCAAAGCCGCGGTCACATACCATTTGATCATGCGCTTCCGTCTCCGGTCGCTTGATGCACACACTGCTTACACCCTAACGGAAGCCGTCATTTTTGGCAAGCATTTCGCTGCCGGGGCGCATTGCCAATGAGGGGTTGTCGGGAGGACGATCAATCCGGGGTGCTTCCGTTTTAACCGTTGTGCCTCACCGAAAATAATGGCACGGATGGATCGGGTATCGCGCGACCGGGGACCGGCGCTTTTTCTTGCCTCCTGCCTCTCTGCCTCTTGCTCCTAATCTCCCAGGTCCCAGCCGTCGACCGGATCGAACCGGATGGCCTGATCTGCCGCGCTCAGGGGATGGGGATAGTCGGCCGGCTCCCGGACGCCGCGCCTGATCTGGTCGCCCAGCCACGCCGCGATCGGGGGAATCTGTCCGCCATGGGTGGGGGCCCAGTCCTCCCACCAGTCGCGCAGCCATTCGGCGCGCTCCCGTTTGGCCCCGGCGTCGTGCTGGGCCTGGGCCAGGATGCGCAGCGGGCCGCGCAGGTAAAACGTGTCGTTGACGGTCAGAACCTGCTCGGCCTGATCCGCCGCCACCTGGACGATCCAGTACCCGGCGTAATACTGATCCATGTCGCCGCCGGCATCCCAAAAGGTCAGCAGCCTGCCGGGTGGCAGGCTGGCCCGCCCGACCAGGGGGAAGCGGCGCGGGCGGGCCACCGCCAGCCGCGCGCCACGCAGCATCCCCCGCCGCCAGAACGGGCCGTGGCTATCCCGCCCAACCGCCGCTTCGATGTCGATGAGTGCGGACATTCTCGCGCCTCCCTGGTGCAAGCTCACGCCATGAGGATAGTTCTGCGCGACCACGAGGGCAATTGGACGGGATATGCGCCGTCTGCTGACGCGGCGCAACCGCCCGTTTGCGTGGTATCATGGAACCAGGCTGCACCTAAGCTGCTTGTTTTTACTAATAACTAAAAACTAATAACTAGTCACTTTCTTTTGGAGCTTCCCATGGTCGATACCCCTGACCGTTTTGTCTTCGCCGCCCGTCTGTCCGACCTCAAACCCGGCGCTTGCCTGACCCGCCCGATCGGCGGGCACGTCCTGGCCCTGTTCCTGCACGCCGAGACCGTCTACGCGGTCGACAACCGCTGCCCGCACATGGGCTTCCCGCTGGACCGGGGCACCGTCAAGGATGGCATCCTGACCTGCCACTGGCATCATGCCCGCTTCGACCTGGCCAGCGGCGGCGCGTTCGACCTGTGGGCGGATGACGCGCGCGTCTACCCCGTCCAGATTCGCGGCACCGGACCGAACGCCGAAATCTGGGTGGACGTCACGCCGTCCCCGGCCGACCGCACCCACCAGCGCCAGCGCCTGCGCGACGGTCTGGAGCGCAACCTGCCCCTGGTCATCGCCAAGAGCGTCCTTAACCTGATGACTGGCGCGGAGCCGGGGGGAGAGGCCCCGGTCGATCCGGAGGTCGCGTCCGGGTTGGCCGCCGCGGCGGAACCATTCCGCGCTGGCCTGGAGTTCGGCACGCGCCAGCGGGCCGCCGGCTGGGGCCAGGGCCTGACCAGCCTGACCTGCCTGGCCAACCTGCTGCCCGACCTCGACCCGGCCGACCACGCCCGCGCCCTGGTCCAGGGCCTGGGCGCGGTGGCCGCCGACTGCGCCGGTCAGCCCGCGCGCTTCCCGGTCCGTTCCCTGCCCAGCCTGGAGACCAATCTGGCGACCCTGCGGCGCTGGTTCCGGCAGTTTGTCGAGGTGCGCGACGCCGAAGGCGCGGAGCGCTGCATCATCTCCGCCGTGCGCGCCTATGCCGAGCCGGCCGACCTGGCCGAGATGCTCTTCGCCGCCGCCACCGATCACCGCTACCTCCAGGGCGGGCACGTCCTGGATTTCACCCTCAAGGCCTTCGAGGCGCTGGACCTCGCCGGGTGGGAGCAGGCCGGTCCGGTCCTGGGCAGCCTGGCCGGGCTGTACGCATCCGCCGCGCGCATGGAGGAATCCAACGCCTGGCGCCACCCGGTCGACCTGGTTGACATCCTGGCCCTGACCTTCGAGCGGCTGCCCTCGGCCCTTAAGACGGGCCGGACCCGCCGCGACCGGGCGCGCACGCCTTTCAAACTGGCCCCGGTCCTGCTGGGCGACAATCCCCAGGACATCGTGGACATCCTGCTGGCGGCCCTGCGCGAGGGCTGCACGGAGGTCGAGGTCGCCGGGGTGGTGGCCTATGCCGCCGCGCTGCGCATCGCGCAGTTCCACACCAGCAATGAGTTCAGCGATTGGGATACCGCCCTGCACACCTTCACCTTCGCCCAGGCCGTCCACCAGGGGATGCGCCGCGTCCGTCCCGCCAGCCCGGAGGAGCCGTTCCCGCCGCTGCTGCGCGGCGTCTTCGACGCGGCCATGAGCCTCTACCTCGATCGCTTCCTGAACATCCCCCCGGCCCGCCTGCCGGAGCCGGACGGCACGGTCGCCTGGGACCCGGACGTGCTCCTGACGGAGCTGCCGCGCCTGCTTGACCGCCAGCAGCAGGTCGACGAGGCCGCCCGGCTGGTGGCCGGCCACCTGTACATCGGTGGCAACGCGCGCGATCTGCTGCGCACGCTCGGCCGCGCCCTGCTGCGCGAGGACCGCGACTTCCACACCATCCAGTGCGTGGAGGCGGCTTTCCGGCTGTATCACCAGATCGGGGATGGCGGGCCGGAAGGCGTCCACGTCCTGATCGCGGCGGCGCGTTACCTGGCCGCCCACGCGCCCACCCTGCGCGCCCAGGATCAGACCTACCAGATCGCGGCCCGCCTCCAGCGCGGGGATCGGTTGTTCGAGGGGTAGAGCCAAGAAGAAATTTTGAATGTTGAATTTTGAATTGGGGTTGCGACTGATTCGGGTAGTAGCCCTGCACGGCCAATCTTGCAGTAGGGTCACCCGCTAAAAGCCAAGAGCCAACAGCCAACAGCGCTTCACCATGAACCACTCACCACGAACCACCAACCGCCTATGACCGCCATCAAAATCTGCGGACTCACCACCCTGGAAGATGCCCGGCTCGCCGCCGAACTGGGGGCGGACCTGCTCGGCTTCAACGCCTACCCGCCCAGCCCGCGCTACCTGCCCCCGGAGGAGACGCGCCCGATCACCGACGCGCTGCGCGCCGAGTTGGGCGAGCGCTGTCCGGTCCTGGTGGGGGTGTTCGTCAACGCGCCGGACGCGGCGGCGATCCTGGTCGCGGCCGGGCTGGACGCGGCCCAGTTGCACGGCGACGAGCCGCCCGGCACGCTGCTGGCCCTGGCCGGGCTGAGCTTCAAGGCCATTCGGCCCCGCGACCCGGACGAAGCCCGCCAGCAGGCGGCCAAGGTGTTCGC
>CAZHMJ010000100.1:0-15421 GCA_964533805.1 uncultured Anaerolineae bacterium
GATGGTCGGCCCCAAGGAGATCATCGTCGAAACCGGTAAGCTGGCCGAGCAGGCCGGTGGGGCGGTCACCGTGCGCATGGGCGATACCATGGTGCTGGCGACCGCGACGATGAGCAAGCAGCCCCGCGAGGGGGTCGATTTCTTCCCGCTGAGCGTCGATTACGAAGAGCGCATGTACGCCGCGGGCCGCATCCCCGGCAGCTTCTTCCGCCGCGAAGGCCGCCCCAGCGAAGCCGCGATCCTGATCGCGCGCGTCACCGACCGGCCGCTGCGCCCGCTCTTCCCGAAAGACCTCTTTAACGAGGTCCAGGTGATCGTGACCGCCCTGGCGCATGACCAGGAAAACCACGCCGACATGCTGAGCATCATCGGGGCCAGCGCGGCCCTGATGATCTCGGACGTGCCTTTCTACGGGCCGGTCGCGGGTGTCCGCGTGGGCCTGATCGACGGCGAGCTGGTGATCAACCCGACCATCTCGGAGATGGAAAACAGCCTGCTCGACCTGCGCATGGCCGGTACGGCCGACGCGATCAACATGGTCGAGGCCGGGGCGACGGAAGTCGACGAGGAAACGCTCCTCAAGGCGCTGGAACTGGGGCACCAGTCGATCCAGGGCATCATCGCCGTCCAGAACGAGATGGCGGCTAAGCTGGGCAAGCCCAAGGCCCAGTATGCCCCGGCGGTGGTCAACGAGGCCCTGCGCGAGGCAGTCTTCCAGCGTTCAATGCCCGAAATCAAGCGGATCGTGGCCGAGGTGATCGACCGCGACGGCCGCAACGTGGCGATCGATACCCTGCGTGACCAGGTGCTGGCCGAGTATGAAGAACAGGCCGAGGCCGATACCGTGCCGGATTACGTGGCGATTCGCGGCTTCCTGGGCGATGCCCTGAAGGAAGAAGTCCGCCGCCGTATCCTGGATGACGGGATCCGTCCCGATGGCCGCGACTACACGACCATCCGCCCGCTGGCGGCGGAAGTTGGCGTCCTGCCGCGCGTGCATGGCTCCGGCCTGTTCAAGCGCGGGCAGACGCAGGTGATGAGCATCGTCACCCTGGGCACGCCCCGCGACGCCCAGGAACTGGACAACCTCAATCCTGAGGACGCCAAGCGCTACCTGCATCACTACAACTTCCCGCCCTTCTCGACGGGCGAGGTGTGGTTCCTGCGTGGCCCCAAGCGCCGCGAGATCGGTCACGGGGCGCTGGCGGAAACCGCCCTGCGCGCGATGATCCCGCCGGAAGACGAGTTCCCGTACACGATCCGTGTCGTGAGCGAGGTCATGAGCTCCAATGGCAGCACCAGCATGGCCAGCGTGTGCGGCAGCACCCTGGCCCTGATGGATGCCGGCGTGCCGATCAAGGCCCCGGTGGCCGGGATCGCGATGGGCCTGATCTCGGATGGCACGCGTCACGCCGTCCTGACCGACATCCAGGGCATGGAAGACCACCTGGGTGACATGGACTTCAAGGTGGCCGGAACGCGCGAAGGCGTGACCGCCCTCCAGATGGACATCAAGATCAAGGGCATCACGACCGAAATCCTGCGCAAGGCCCTGGCCCAGGCTCGCGACGCCCGGATGCAGATCCTGGACGTAATCGCGGCCACGCTGCCCGCGCCGCGCACCGAGCTGAGCGACTACGCCCCGCGCATGACTGTCCTGCACATCGATCCGGAGAAGATCGGCGCGGTGATTGGCCCAGGCGGCAAGGTCGTGCGGGGCATCCAGGAGAAGACCGGCGTCAAGATCGACATCGAGAACGACGGCACCGTCTTCATCGCGGGCGTGGATGGGCCTTCCGCCGAACTGGCCGAGGAGATGATCCTGGGCCTGGTGGAAGAGCCGGAAATCGGCCGCATCTACACCGGCAAGGTGAGCCGCATCGAGCCATACGGCGCGTTTGTGGAGTTCATGCCGGGCCGGGACGGCATGGTTCACATCAGCCAGATCGCGGACTACCGGGTGGAGCGCATCGAGGACGAAGTCAAGCTCGGGGATGAGATCATGGTCATGGTCACCAACATCGACCCCCAGGGCAAGGTCCGTCTGAGCCGCCAGGCCGTGCTGGAAGGCTGGACGCCGGAGGAAGCGCGCGAGCGCGACAGCGGCGGCCAGCGCAGCGGCGGCGGTGGTGGACGGCGCGGTGGCAGTGGTGGTGGCCGGGACGGTGGACGCCGCGATGGCGGCCGCCGGGACGGTGGGCGCGGCGGCGATCGCGGCGGTGAGCGCCGGCGCGACTAGGCTTCGACAGACAAAAAAAGCAACCTCCAGCCGGAGGTTGTTTTTTTGTGCCGGGCGCGGCGAACCGTCTGCGGATTATCCCGCCAGGTAGGGGACGCTGGCGACGTGATCGATCCGGTTGGCGGGGGCGGTCTCGGCCGGCGAGTCGGTGGGGATGGGATCGTCCGGCGCGGGGCAGGGGGCGGCCGGCAGCAATATCGTGAACGTGCTGCCCGTGCCCAGGACGCTCTCGACCCAGATCGTGCCCTGCATCTGCTCGATCAGGCGGCGCGCGATTGCCAGTCCCAAGCCCATCCCGCCGTAGGGCCGCGTGGTGGAGCTATCCGCCTGGACAAACCCGTCGAAGATCAGGGGCCGGGCCTGGGGATCGATGCCGACCCCGGTATCCGCGATGGCGATGGCGACCCAGCCCGCCTCTGGCTGGGGCAGGTCGGGCGGCAGATCTGGCGCGCCGGGCGGCAGATCTGGCGCGCCGGGCGGCAGGTGGGCGGCCCGCAGAGTGACCGATCCGCTGGGGGTGAATTTGATCGCGTTGTCCAGCAGGTGATCGAGGGCCTGGCGGAGCCGTCGGCCGTCGGCCAGGGCCGGCGGGATGCCCGCTGCCAACTCGACGCATAGGGACAGGTCTTTGGCGGCCAGCAAGGGCTGGGTCGCCAGACGACAGTTGTCGAGCAGACGCGCCACGTCGACCTGCTCGATTTCCAGCGGCAGCGGCGCGCTCTCCAGCATGGCCAGGTCCAGGAAATTATTGACCACGTGCAGGAGCTGCTGGCTGCTGTGATTGATCCGGTCCAGGCGCTCAAGCTGGCGCTCATTGAGGGGGCCATAGGTGCCCTGACCGAGCAAACAGGTATAGCCAACGATGGCGTTCAATGGGGTGCGCAGCTCGTGGCTCATCGTCGCCAGGATTTCACGCTTCAGGATACGGTTGGTTTCCGCCATGGTTTGCGGTTGCGAGTAGGTTTCGGCGGCCGGGCGGGCAAGGGTGACATCCCGCAAGATGATGGCCAGTGAAACGCCGGGCAGTTCTTCCATGCCCATGGAGACCAGTCCTAGCCGGTATGTCCGGTGCGTGATACTGGAGTACAAGGTGGTGGTTTGCGCCGGGTTGCCGGTGACCAGCGAGGCCAGGCCGGGCACGTTGGAAAGCGGCCGGCCCAGCAGTTCCTGCGACGGTTCGTTCAGGGCCACGCTGGCGGCGGTATTGAGGGCCACGATGTGCTGGGTATCGTCCACCAGGATCAGACCGTCGCTGAGCCGGTCGAACAGCGGCCACTCGGCGGGTCCATTGACGGGCGTGATTCGAAACAGACTGCGCGCCGCCAGCAGACCGGCAAAGACGAACGCCAGCGGTTGCAGGAGGGCCACGGAGAGGAGGGGGGCCAGAATAGCGCCTGCCAGCGGCAGACCGGTGGCGCTGAGCAGCGTCGCGCGCGCCGGAACCGGCTGGGTTTGTTTGTCCTCGGCGCTGAGCAGATGGTGCGCCAGCAGTGCCGTTGTCACGAGGATCAGTCCCAGCCCGTAAATCCGGTGGACCCAGGCCAGCGGGCCAAAGACCGGATCGTCGGGCGGTTGCGAAACCTGCCAGAACAGGTTATTCAACGGCGTCCCCAGGGAGAGCACCGCCAGGACTGCCGGCTCGATCAGCAGCAGTCCAAACAGGCGCCTGGTTACCCAATGCGGGAGACCCGCATAGGGCAGGATGAACCACAGCCAGAGCGGCGGCAGAATCAGGCTGGCGGCATTGGCGGAGATCAGCCAGAACATCCACAGGACGGGATCGACCGTGAGATGGCGAGCCATCTCGGCCGCGATCCAGGCTGCCGAAGTTGCCAGGACGGCCGCCAGGGGCAGCAGCGCACGGTGCTGACTACGGTGTGTCCAGCCGAGGAACGCGATCAGGAGGGCGACCAGGGCTGTGGTCAGGCCAAGCGCGATATTGGCAGCCGATGACCATGTCATGATTGAGCTTCACCCTTCAAACCATGCAAGCGCAAGCGGGTCACCATCTGGCATGACCAGAGCCTGCGCATGAACTCGGAAATCCCTGATGTCCTGCTAGAAGACACCTGCTAGGATAAGGATACAATTGTTTCAGTCGTTTTTCATCAATGATTTGCGAATTATTTATAAAAAAGCGACATCGTTCGTGATTGCCGCGCGATCGCCCCTAGCGTACAATGGGCACGTCGTGCCGGGTGGCTGTTGAACCCGGCGACCGAATGGGTGGAATGGTCAGGTAGACAGGTTGGAGCGGATGCAGACGATTACGGAAGTGACATCGCCTCCCTGGTCGGTCCGTACGCGGCGGACGGTGTTGGTGCTTGTGCTGGTCGTGCTGGGGATTTTCGCCTGGCGGATGTCGGATATCTGGCCGCCGGTGGTGGTTTCGCTGGTGCTGGCTTACCTGCTCAGCCCGCTAGTCGGCCTCTTTTGCCGGCTGATCCGGGTCAACCGGCCGGGGCTGCGCCGTCTGCTGGCAACCGTGCTGACCTTCGTCGTGGTGATCGCCCTCATGGTGGTGCTCGTCCTGGTCCTGGTCCCGGCCATCGTGGATCAGATGCGCCAGTTTGGCGAGGGACTGCCCGCCCTGGCGGATCAGGCGGAGCGCGCCCTGGGGGATGTCCTGGACAATCCGATCACGATCGGCGGCCAGACGTTCGTGCCCCTGGAGGTGATTCGCAGCCTCGATCCGGGCAACGGTGATCTGTCCTCTGACCTGTCGCAAATCGACGTCCTGGCCGTCGCCCAGGAGTTCCTCGGCCCGTTGACGATGCCCGTGCTGGGGGCGCTGGGATCGGCGGTCAGCGGCGTGCTGACCACGATCTTCGTCCTGACCATGATGTTCTACCTGATGAAGGACGGACCGTTCTTCCTCACGCAGATCGAAGGCCGGTTCAGCGCGCATTACCAGGGGGATGTGCGTCTGCTGTTCCAGCGCCTCGGCGCAGTCTGGAACGCCTACCTGCGCGGCCAGATCACCCTGTGCGTGGTGATGGGCACCGTGGTTTTTCTCACGGCCACGGTCCTCGGCGTGCGCAGCCCGCTGATCCTGGGGCTGCTGAGCGGCCTGCTAGAATTCATCCCCAACCTGGGGCCGGCGATGGCGCTTTTCCCGGCGGCGGCCTTCGCGCTGTTCTTTCCCAGCACGACGATCCCTGGCCTGGAAGGGCTGGTGTTCATGCTGGTGGTCATCGTGACCTGGACCGTGTTGCAAAACCTGGAAGCGATCTTTCTCGTGCCGCGCATCATGGGGGGCAGTCTCGATTTGCATCCCTTCATCGTGATCGTGGCCGTGATCGGCGGGGCGAGTCTGGCTGGCGCGCTGGGCGTGATCCTGGCAGCCCCGGTGGTGGCTTCCCTGCGGGTGCTGGGCGAATACCTGATGGTCAAGCTGTTCGACCAGCCGCGGCCCCAGCGGATCGCGCCTCTGCCGGTGAGCGAAGAGGCCAGCCATGACTGAACACTCGATGCCGGATGGCGCCCCGGTGTGTCTGCGCCCGGTGCGGCCCGGCGATCGCGCGGCGGTCGAGGCCATCGCGGCCCAGGTCTGGGACGGCGAGGACTACCTGCCGGAGGTCTTCGACGACTGGCTGGCCGATCCGGAGGGTTTCTTTCATGCTGCGACGATCCACGACCGCCTGGTCGGGCTGGTCAAGCTGACCCGGATGGAAGTGGGCGAGTGGTGGATGGAAGGGCTACGCGTCGATCCGGCCTACCGCAGGCGCGGGATTGGCCGGATTCTGCACCAGCACGTCCTGAGCCAGGCGCGGCGCTTCGCGCCCGGCGTGCTGCGCTTCAGCACCGCTTCGGAGAATGCGACTATCGTCCGGCTGGCCGGGGAGACCGGCTTCGCCCAGGTCGCCTCGTTCGTGGCGTATGGGACAGCGACCGATTCTGGGGCGGGGGATAGCGTGGCGCGGTTGAGTGAATGCGCGCCGTCCGATCTGGGACGGGTGCTGGCCTACCTGGAGGCGTCGCCATACTACCGGGCCGCCGAGCACATGCTGGAGCAGAACTGGCGCTTTCTGCCCTTGCGGGCGCGTCTGCTGGCGGAGCGCCTGGCCGCCGGGCTGGTCTATGGCTGGTGGGCGGCGGATCGGCTGGCCGGGGTGGTCGTGCTCAACCCGGTCGCGGAGGAAGAAGACGAGACCGGCGCGCCCGTTGTCCGCAAGCTGTACGTCGGCTACCTGGACGCGGATCCGGATCAGCGCGTGGCGCTGGCGGACGCGCTGCACGGCCTGGCGCGGGCCAGGGGCGACCAGCGGGTGTCGCTCAAGGTGGCCGAGGACGGGGCCGTCATCGGGGCGCTGCGGGCTGCCGGATACGAGCGCCGTTGGACCATGAACATCCTGCTTTTTGCGCGCGATCTGGCGTCGCCGGTCGGCGAGCCTGAACGAAAGGACAATCCATAGTGAACGACGATTTCGATATCCCAACCGAAACGCTGGCTGAGAGCGAGCATTACCTGGTCTGGGTTTCTGAGGAGCCGGACGGCGAGACGGTCTACCACATCGATCTGGGCCAGGTGACGCTCCATTTCTTCCGCGAAGAGTGGACGGAGTTCTTCAACCTCATGCGGGGCATCAAGCTCGCCTGAGCGGGCGCTGTTCCGCCCGCTGAGTGTCAGGAGTGACTTGTGGGCCGTCTGGTGGTGGTGGAAGCCTGTCCGGTCTGCAATTACAACGTCGAGGGTGTGCTGCACGTCGGCTGGAGCACGCGCAGCCGGCTGTTCCTGCTGTACCGCTACGATCTGGCGATCTGCCATACCTGCCACAATATCGTGTCGGTGCTCGTGCCCGTGCCGGAACATGACCGGCCCCTTGTCGATCAGGCGGCCCTGCAAGACCTGGCCACGCTTGAAAAACGGGTCGAGGCCGGCGATATCATCGCCCGGCGGCTGCTGCCTCTGCACCGGCTGGCCCTGGAACCCGACGAGTCGCTGGACGAGGTCGAGGCCGGGCTGTGTACGGTGTGTGGCTCAACCGAACTGGAAATCTATCCGACGGTCGGCGGGGACGAGGGCGAGCACTTCGAGGATGGCACGGCCTGGCTGGACTGCCCGCGCTGCGACGAGGGCCGGCTGTGGGTGCGCAATGTCGGCACCTGGGACGAGATCGACGACGGCATCTAGCACAAGCCAATGCCGTGTCATAAGGTGGGCAGCGCCTCCAGGGCTTTGGCCAGGGCATCCCAATCCGGGCGGTGAGCATCCAGCCGGTTCGCGCCGGCTTGGAGTAACCGGATATTGCCCGCCAGCCCATTGTCGACCGCAAAGATGGCCCGCTTTTGCCGGAAGGCGAAGCGGGCCGTGTAGAGACTCCCGCTTTTTTCGCCCGCCTCGATCACGATCACGGCCCGGCTCATGCCGGAGATGATCCGGTTGCGGGCGACCAGGCCGGCCGGGTTGGGCGCGGTGGCTGGATGCAGTTCCGAGAGCAGCGCGCCGCCAGCGATGAGCCGTTCCGCCATCTCGACCTTGTTGGGTGGCTGGGGCGCGTCCAGTCCGGCGCCCAGCACCGCCACGCTGCTTCCGCCTTGCAGCGCCCCCTGATGGGCTGCCATGTCGATTCCCCAGGCCAGCCCGCTGACCACCGTCCAACCGCGTCGCGCCAGCTCGTTTCCCGCCTGTTCGGCCAGGCGCTGCCCGGCCGGAGTCGGGTGGCGCGTGCCGACGATGGCGGCCGTCCGCGTCTCCATGCGCTGGACCTGACCCCGGCAGAACAACAGGGGCGGCGCATCGCGGAGGCCGGACAGCAGAGTCGGGTAGCGCAGATGCGATTGAGTCAGCAGGGTGATGCCGGCGGCCTGCCAGCGCTCGATCGCGATAGCGACGCGATCGAGATGGATGGCCTGGATCGCCTGGGTGATGGCCGGGCCGACGCCGGGGACGGTCTGCAAGAGGTCCGGGGAGGCGCGTAGAACCGTCTCGACATCCCCAAAACGCTCCAATAGCGCGTGCAGAGTCACGCCGCCCACGCCGGGAGTCAGGCACAGCGCCACCAGGGCGGTGAAGGACGTGGGAGGGATCACCGTGGTTCTCCAGCCTCCGCCTGGGGCGACGATGGCCTCGGCGTGCGAACGGGAGGCTGATCCTCCGGGATCAGGGGAATACCGTCCTGGCGCAGCCGGTTATATAGATCGATGCCGCGCGGGTCGACGATCGCGCCGTGTTTGAGCAGGCGGCGAAGCTGGTGGGTGATGGCGAACAGCAGGGCGGCGTCCAGGTCGCGCCGCGAGGAACCCGTTTCCAGCAGGCGGCGCACCTGGTCGATCCAGCCGTAGGTCCGCGAGGGTTCGACCAGATCGGCCAGGTAAAACACGCGGTCGGCAGTGGACATCTCCGGGTGGCCGGTGGTGTGATACAGCACGGCCGAGGTGACGCGCGGGTCGTCTATCCCCAGCGTGTCACGGGCCATCGCCAGGGCGACGCCCCCGTGCAGCAGGTCGGGATGGGCGCGCTCGACCGGGCGGATGTCGAGCCGGTAATGCTCGGCCAGATGGAGCAGATCGGCCGGGGCGCGTTCCTTGGCCGCGTCGTGTATCCAACCCGCCAGGCGCAGCGGGACAGGGTCCTCGATTCCGAAGCGGCGCGCCAGGCCGGTCGCCTCCGTGACCACCGCTTCGGTATGGGCGAAGCGACCGGCGGAGAGTTGTTGGCTGGCCCAGGTTCGGGCGGCAGCCTCCAGGGGTGAGAGGTCGGGCGGTTCGGAAGGGATCGTCATGAGCGTATCAGGTGGGTGTCAGCCAGCCAGTGGCCGTGGGTGGGCCGGGCGACATTCGCGTTTGTTCCGGCAATGCTAAAATGAAACCGAGAGGCTCCCCTGCGCCGGGTGAGAGTCGCGCGCGCCAGGTCGAGCCGATAGGAGACAGTATACCATTACCTGTGGCCCAGGGCTGCATGCCGGTCAAAGGCGGAAACGAGGAGCGGGGAGATGGGGCGCATACGACGACAGGCCATCCTGATGGCTGCAATCTTGGTAGGGATGCTGCTGGTTTCCGGGCTGGCGGCGCTGGCCCAGGAGCCGGTGATCCTGGGTCTAGGGCTGCTGGTTCCGGCGGATAGCCCGGCCGGGCGCGGCGCGCAGCTCGCCCTGGCGCAGATCAACAGCGCGGGCGGGGTCACCGGCCCGGACGGTGTGACGTATGCCTTCGAGCTGCTCTCGGTGCCGGTCACGAGCGCGGACGAGGTGCGCGCGGCCCTGCAGGCCCTGCGCGAGCGCCAGATCGTGGCACTTTTGGGGCCGGATCAGGATGCCCTGGTGCTCTCGACGTTCAACGACCTGCGCGGGTTGCGGCTTCCGGTGCTGACGGCGGCGACGGGCGATTCGATTACGATCGCCGATACCAGCGACACCATCTTCCGTTCGCGTTCCCCGGAGCAGGTCTACACCGAGGCGCTGGTCGCCTACCTGACCGAGACTCTGGACGAGCCGGTGCTGGTCACGGTCCAGGTGGAAGCCAGCGCCACGACCACGGAGAGCATCGCATCCTTCACGGCGGGTCTGGGCCAGCGCGGGGTTGCCCCGCTGTCGGCGCTGCAAATCGATGACCCCGAGCACTTGGAGGCCATCCTGGCGACGCTGATCAACCTCCAGCCGGACGTGGTCTGCCTGTGGGGCGCGCCCGGTGTGGCCGTGGAGTTGCTTCAGCAGCTTCGGGATGCCGGTTGGAGTGGGATTTACGTCTATCGCAACGCGGCCGACGTGGCTTTCCGCGATCTGCTTCTGGAACGCCCTGGATTGGTCGATCGGGGGCCGGTGTTGGGAGTCACCAACTGGACCCCCGGCGTGCACGGCGCGCAGTCGGATGCCTTCCTGAGCAGCTACGCGGAGACCTTCAGCAGCGTGCCGGATAGCATGAGCGCGGCCTACTACGACGCGGTCTACCTGCTGGCGGCGGCGGTGGCCCAGGGTGGGGGGCAGCCGGCCGCGATCCAGCAGGGCTTGCAGCGCGTGAACGATCTGGCCGGCGTGCAGGGCACGCTCGACCCGAGCCGGTTTGTCGTTGGAGAAACAATCAGTTTCGCCGTGGTTGTCCAGCTCAACAGCTATGCGGCCCCCCAGGCCCAGGCGCGGCTGGTGGATGGCGAACTGCTGGCCATGCCCGGCCAGACGAGCGCGATCGTGCTCAGCACGCCCCAGCCAACCGCGATCGCGGCCACCCCAACGCCCGATTACACCCCGACGCCGCAAGGCGTGTGGGGCCAGGTCAACAGCGCCCGGCTCAACGTGCGCACCGGGCCGGGGACCAACTATCCTGTGATCGGCCAGTTGAGCGCCAACGAGGTCGTATCTCCCCTCGGGGCCAACGTGGACTTTAGCTGGCTGGTGATCCCATTCCGGGGCCAGACAGGCTGGGTGGCGACCTATCTGGTGGACATCATGGGCGGCAGCCTGAACACGCTGCCGATCGTGATCCCGCCGCCGTCGCCGACGCCCGCCCTGACCGCGACTCCGACCCCGGCGCCTTTCGCCGATCTGGTCGTGACCGGTGTTTCGTTGGATCCGCTGCGTCCCATTCCGGGTCGTGCTCTGAACGTTTGGGTGGTGATCCAGAATATGGGCAACTCCAATTCCGTCGAGACGGCGGTGGCCGCCACATTCCAACCCGGCGAGATGTATACTTCGGCGGCTATCCCGGCTCTGGCGCCCGGCCAGTCGGTCACGTTGACGCTCTCACCCATACTCACCGGGGCCGGTTCATACTCTGTCCAACTCGTGGTTGACCTGAATGGACTGGTGAACGAGGGGACGGCCGGGGAAGCCAATAACCTGTATCCGGTCTCCTACACGTTTGACCATCCCTTGCAGATGGAGGATACGCGTACGCTCAATCCGGGCCAGGAACTGGACCTGATCGGCTCCGGGGTGAACCAACTGCGCTGGGATGGGACCAATCTGCTGGGCATCAACGGGGCGCAGGTTGTCCTGCTGCCCGGCCTGACCTGGACCACGGTCTATTACGATGTGCTGCCGCTCATGTCCGGCACGGCAGTGGCGCGGGCCAGTCTGACGCCGGGGCCGATCATCGGGCTGACGACCTCCGAGGGTTTGCGTGGCTACTTGCGTGTCAATAGTCTGAGCGGAGACGCACTGAGCCTGACCTATCGAGTTTACCAACCCTAGCCGAGCAGTAGGACAATCCAGTCAAAGAATCAAAAAAGGGCCCGCGGTTGTCCGCGGGCCCTTGGTCATCCGGGGTAGGGCCAGGTCAATCTTCTTCAGGCCGGCCGCCGGGCGTGCGCTGTTTCTTGTAGCGGTAGACAATACGGCCACGCGTCGGGTCGTAAGGGCTGAGTTCCAGGCGCACGCGGTCTCCGAGCAAAATACGAATGTAGTACTTCCGCATCTTGCCGGATAGGTAGGCCAGCACCTGGTGGCCGTTGTCCAGCTCTACCAGAAACTGGGTGCTGGGCAGGGCCTCGATGACCCGACCTTCGACCTCGAGTTTTTCTTCGTTTTTGGCCATTGTATTGTCGCCGAGACCCTAAGAGGTCCGTGGCGCTCTGACCATGACTTTGCGCTGGCGCCGGCGAGCGCGTCGAATCGACTTCTTCTTCTGAATCCGACGCAGTTCGCTCTTGGAAACGTGCCAGCGCTTCCGACGCACCGTGCTGAGGATGCCGCTCTTGGCCACGCCTTTGCGGAACCGCTTCAGCAGTTGATCCTGTGATTCGTTGGGGCGCAGAGTTACGGAAGGCAAGCTAAATCACCTCTCTTTAGATTCAAGAACTCAAGCTGACCTGGGCGTATCGGATAAATTGTACCCGATCTTAAGCCTCAACGCTAGGGGCAGCTACTTCAGCGGCCTCGTCTTCAGGCTGGGCCGCGTGCTTGGCGTTCCACTCGGCGATCTCGGCCTCGGTGACTTCCTTCAGGCTGAGGCCAAGGCGCTGGCGATGGCTCTCGATGCTGATGACGCGCATGAGCAACTTCTGGCCCTCGTGGACGAGCAGGGTCGCGTCTTCGGGCGCCGGGTCGGCCATCTGGCTGGTGTGGAGCAGGGCTTCGATCCCCGGCTCCAGGCTGACGAACGCACCAAACTGGGTCACGCGGGAAACCTCGCCCTCGACGATCTGACCGACATGGTACAGCTCATCGACCAGCGCCCAGGGATTGGGCTGGAGCCGCTTGAGGCTCAGGCCGATCCGCTTGCCATCCTGGTCCAGGCGCAGCACGTACACTTCGACCTCATCCCCGACGTTCAGCAGCTCGCGCGGGTGACGAACGCGGTGCCAGGCCAGCTCCGAGATATGGATCAGACCGTCGGCTCCGCCGAGATCGACGAATGCGCCAAAGTCGCGCAGACCGCTGACCACACCGCGCCGGACTTCGCCTTCCTTGAGTTCTTCCAGGAGGGCTTCCTTGCGCTGGGCGCGGCGACCGCTCTGGGCCTCGCGCTGGCTGAGGACGAGACGGCGGCGCTTGCGGTTGACTTCGATGACTTTGACCGTGATCTTCTTGCCGATCAGGTCATCCATGTGAGTTTTGCGCTGGTCTTCGTCCAGGCCACGCGGCAGGTCCATCACGTGGCTGGCGGGCACGAACCCACGCAGGTGGCCAAACGGCACGATCAGGCCGCCGCGGTTGGCCTCGGTGATGAAGCCTTCGTAGACTTCGCCGTTCTCCATGTAGGCTTCGGCCTTGCTCCAGTCTTTCAACTGGTGGGCCTGTGCGACCGACACGAGCAGGTTGCCGTCGGAGTCCTCAGTCCGGATGATCATCACCGGGATTTCGTCGCCGACCTGGACATCCAGGTCCTCTCCCAACCGTTCCAGGTCGTTGCGCGTGACCACGGCGTCGCGCTTGAGGCCGACGTCAATGATCATGCCCTGGTTGTCGATGGCGAGTACGGTGCCGGTCAGGATGTCACCCCGTTCGGGCTGCTCCATCTCAAAGGATTCTTCGAGCATGGCCGCGAAGTCGAGGCTCGTTTCCTGGCCGTCCAGCATGGTCACAGTGTTCATAGATGTCGTTGTCCCCCGAGGGTAAGATTTTTGATTCTGGCGCGGGGGCGGAAAACACGACGCGACGGGCAGTGTTGTGTACCAGGGGCGATTGTTGCGCGCTAGATTGACGTTACGGAACTGCGTGGAGAAATAAGAGCAGTGTAGGCCAACCTGTGCTGCATGCTAAATGTATTTTGCGCCCATTTGCCAGATCGAGGAGAGTATAACAAGCCCCGATTTTGTTTGTCAACCTTCCAAAGGCACACAAACACGACGTTTGTCATGTTTTTGTCAGACAACGTCTGTGCATTCTGCTATTCAGTTTGCAGCCCGTCCCAAAGCGCCCTGCGGGAGGGCTGGGCGCTCGACAAGTCGCGGGATGGCCGGCTTGGGGGCCGGTTGGGTGGCTATTCGCCGGCCGGTTCGTCCGTGGGCGGTTCTTCGATCTCGGCCTCAGGCTTGGTCTCGCCGACGGGGGCCGCCGCGCCTTCGCCCTCTTCATCGCCCAGGCCCCAACGCTGGGTAAAGCCCACACGCCGGCGCTCTGGCTCGAGGTGGCTGATGCACAACTGGAGCCGGTCGCCCTTCTTGACGTAGGAATGTGGCTCCTTGAGGGTGCCATCGCCCATTTCGGAGAGGTGGAGCAGCCCTTCGAGGCCATCGTCCAGCGCGATGAACGCGCCAAAGTCGACCACGTTGGTGATCGTGCCTTCCACCTGCTGGCCTTCATGATATTTGTCCATGACGGACACCCAGGGGTCGGGCAGCAGGCGCTTGCGGCTGAGGGCGATGCGGTTGGTGTTGCGGTCCAGGCTCAGCACGTAGACGTCGATCTCTTCGCCGATGTTGAGCACGTCGCGCGGGTGATCGACGCGGTGCCAGGCCAGCTCGCTGACGTGGATCAGGCCGTCGGCGCCACCCAGGTTGACGAACGCGCCGAAATCGCGCAGCCCGGTGACTGTGCCGCGGATGATCTGGCCTTCCTTCAACTCGTCGAGTAGCCGGGCTTTCTGCTGGGCGCGCCATTCCTTCTGCGCCTCACGCTCGGAGAAGATCAGCCGGCGACGGTTCGGCTCGACCTCGATCACTTTGACATGCAGCCGGAGGTTGACCAGGTCCTGCATGGCATCCCGGCGATCGCCGCCCGACAGGCCGGGGTTGAGGGTCGCCATGTGCGAGGTCGGGATGAAGCCTTCCAGCCGGTGCCAGCGGACCAGCACGCCGCCCCGGTTGTGGCCGGTGACCGTGACCTCGACGACGTCCTGGGTCTTGAGCAGGTTCAGGGCCTCGTCCCAGTCGTGTTTCTGAAGGCCCATGTTGATCGAAACCTGGATGCCATCCGGATCGGACGGATTCAGGATATAGACGGGGACTTCCTGTCCGACCGCCAGCTCGGCCCTGAAATCACGATCCAGCCGCTCAATGTCCTGGAAGGGGACGATACCATCCTGTTTGGCGTTCAAATCGACGATGATTTGGTCAGGGGTGATCTGTTGGATGATCCCAAGGCGGATTTCGCCGCGTTCCGGCAGTTCCAATACGAGCGACTCTTCCAGCATTTTCTCAAAATCGGAGTCCGATTGAGAGGTGTTGCCTACGTGCTTGTCCATAGGAGAAAACTCGACCTACCTTTGTGTGGAGTTAAGTGCTCAGATGAGAATGACCAGATAAACCGCTCTCCATCTGAGCCATGAGGCGGTTCAGCCAATCCAGTTCAGCGGTATACAGAGTCAGGGCGTAATCCAATACCCAGTCCTGAGTGTCCGGGGTGTTTCCATTTGCCCGATCGCCATCCGCCTGCAATGCCTGCATCTCTGCCTGGACGGACGCCCGCCGCTGCTGAAGCAGCGTGCACAGGCGATCCGCGGAGAGTGCATGCCCCATAAAGAGCCGCAACAGGAAGTCCCGTCGCTCCTGGCCATCCGTTGGCTCTTGCAGCCACCTGTCGAGTTCCTGCCGGCCGAGATCGGTGATTTCGTAGACCTTGCGGGCGGGTCGACGGGGCCGGACATGCTCTTCCATCCGCACCGCGCCATCCTGTAGCAAGCGGTGCAGGGTTGGATAAAGTGTGCCGTAGCTGGTTTGAGCGAACGAACGAAGGGATGTGTCGACCCGTTTCTTGATTTCGTAGCCCGTCATCGGGGCTTTTGATAACAGTCCCAGGACAAGATAACGGTGAGACATAACACTTATCCAACCGGAATTGTATGTTTGGAAAGCAGTATATCCCT
>CAZHMJ010000101.1:0-15415 GCA_964533805.1 uncultured Anaerolineae bacterium
GAGTGTGAGGAGTCCTGTAATGGCTGCAACCGTTTCGGACGTACGCAAGGCGCTAGCGGCGCAGCAATATATTGCGACCGACGAGATCGCAACCGTGATCTTCCTCGCGGAAAAGCTTGGCAAACCCATTCTGGCCGAAGGCCCGGCCGGGGTTGGCAAGACCGAACTCAGCAAGGCCTGGGCTGCGGTCACGCAGCATGAATTGGTCCGCCTCCAATGCTACGAGGGCCTGGATGAAAGCAAGGCTCTATACGAATGGGAATACGCCAAGCAGATGCTCTACACCCAGCTTCTGCGCGACAAGTTGTCCGATCTGCTGGCCGATGCGCAGTCACTCACCGAAGCCGCCGACCGGCTCGCCGCCGAAGAAGACGTGTTTTTCTCGCAGCGCTTCCTGCTGGAACGGCCGTTACTGCGAGCCATCAACAGCGATCAGCCAACGGTCCTTCTGATCGATGAGATCGACCGGGCCGATGCGGAATTCGAGGCCTTCCTGCTCGAAATCCTAAGCGACTTCCAGGTGAGCATTCCGGAGTTGGGCACCATCATTGCCAGACAGCGCCCGGCGGTATTTCTGACCAGCAACAACACGCGGGAGTTGAGCGAAGCCCTCAAGCGCCGCTGTCTGTATGTGTATATCGGCTATCCCGATGTGGACGAAGAGCTTCAGATCGTGCGCCTCAAGGTGCCCGACCTCGCACCACAACTCGCGCGTCAGGTGGTCGAAGTCGTCCAATCCCTCCGCCAGCTCGACCTGAAAAAACACCCCAGCGTCAGCGAGACGCTGGACTGGGCCAGAGCGCTCGTCACCCTCAACGCACGCGCGCTCGACAAAGAAGTGCTGGAGAACACCCTGACCGTACTGCTCAAGTACGAGTCCGACATGGCGCGTGCCCGTCGCGCGTTTAATCTGGGGACCAACGGCCATGGAAGAACGGATCGGTAGATTCATCGCCGCCCTGCGCGGCGCGGGGGTGCGCATCTCGCTGGCCGAAAGTCAGGATGCCTGGCAGGCCCTGACCCACGCCGGGATCGGCGACCGCGACACATTCCGCTTAAGCCTGCGCGCCACCCTGATCAAGGATGTCACCAGCTACGACACTTTCGAGGAACTGTTCCCGCTGTACTTCGGGCTGGATACGCCTCAGCTTCAGGACGCGATATCCGACCTGACCCCGGAACAACAGCAGATGCTCAGTGAGGCCATGCGGCAGGCTCTTCAACGCGCATTGCAAGAACTGGCCCGCAATCTCCAGCAGCTTTTGGAATGGCTCCTGAACGGCCAGGGGCCATCGCAGGAGGAAATGGAAAACCTGGCCCAGCAGGCCGGGCTGAACGATCTACCGGACAGCGCATCACCGTACCAGGCCCGCCGCTATGCGCGCCGGATGCAGCACCTTCTGGGCTGGGAAAAGCTCCAGGAGTTGCTGGAAATGCTCTGGGAAGCGCTGGCGCAGCAGGGCATGGCCCCGGAGACTATCGAACAGCTCAAGACCCGGGTCGCAGAAAATCAGCAGTCACTCGAAGAACAGCTGGGTGACTATGCCGGGATGAAGATCAATGACCACCAGGCCGAGCAAGCGCAGCGCCGGCCGCCTATCAACGAGTTGATGGACCGGCCGTTCGGCTCGCTCAACAGAACCGAAATGGACCAGCTCCGGGAGCAGATTCGCCGCCTGGCGGCCCGTCTCCGTAGCCGGGCCGCTCTGCGCCAGCAGCGCGGCAAAAAAGGCAAGCTGGATGCCAAAGCCACGCTGCGCCACAACCTGCGTTATGGCAGCGTGCCGTTTGAGATTAAGCTCAAACAGCGCCGCCGCAAGCCCAAACTCGTGGTACTGCTCGACATCAGCACCTCAATGCGGCCGGTCGCCGAATTCTTCCTGCGCCTGCTATACGAGCTTCAGGATCAGGTACAGAAAACGCGCAGCTTCGCGTTCATCGACCACCTGGAGGACGTGACATCCGATCTCCAGACCCAGCAGGTCGACCAGGCCGTCAAGGCCATCCTGGGTAAGATGCCCCCCGGCTACTACAGCACCGATCTGGGCGGCAGCCTGCGCCAGTTCGAGGCGGGTTATCTGGACACAGTGGACGGCCGGACGACGTTTATCGTCCTGGGAGACGCGCGCAATAACTACAACGACCCGGCCCTGGAGATCTTCCGCACGCTGGCCCGGCGAGCGCGCAAGCTGATCTGGCTCAACCCGGAATATCCTGCCCAATGGGGCACGGGTGACAGCGACATGCTGCTCTACCAGCCGCACTGCGACGAAGTCTTCCAGGTTCGCAACCTTGCCCAGCTCACCGATGCGATCGACCACATGCTGGTTTGAGGCCAGCAAACCGGCCGCCGCAGTTGTGGCGGCCGGTACTTTTTCCCTTCCTCCCCGACCAACCGCGCCAGCGTATAATAGAAATCGACGGGGGTTGATACGCCACCAGCCCGGCGCATCGCCAATCCACGCGCCTCGAAATGGCAAGGAAGTCCATGAGCGACCAGCAACGACAGTTCCGGCGTCCCGGCCTGAGCACGATTGCCATCCACAGCGGGCAGACGTTGAACAAAACCCACGCCCACGTGCAGCCGATCTACCAGTCCTCGACCTACGTCTTTGACAGCGTCGCACACGGCCAATCCTTGTGGCGCGAAGACGAATACGGGCACATCTACGGCCGGTTGGGCAATCCCAACACCGAGACGACTGCGTCGGTCATTGCCGCGCTGGAAGGGGTTAATCTCCCGAACCAGCCCTACGGTCTGTTGGCCGCGTCGGGCATGGCGGCAGTCAGCACGGTTTTCCTGGCGCTGACCCGCGCCGGGGACACGATCATCAGCCAGAAGTCCCTGTATGCCGCCACCCACACCTTGCTCGCGAACCGCCTGCCGCAATACGGCATCAATCACGTTGCATTCGACGGCGCCCGGCCCGAAGAGCTGGAAGCCGCGCTCGAACACAACGCCAATATCAGGCTGGTCTACATCGAGACTCCCGTCAATCCGACCATGGCCCTGACCGACATCCGGAGCGTCGTCAAGCGCGCGCACGCCGCTGGCGCACTGGTCTGCGTGGATAACACCTTTGCCACCCCATACCTCCAGCGGCCACTTGAGCTAGGGGCGGATATCGTCCTGCACAGCACCACGAAGTACCTGACCGGGCACGGCACCGTCGTGGGCGGCGCGCTCGTCACGGGCGACCACACTCTATATCACGACCGGCTCCTGCCCACGCTGGTCACTTACGGGGCGGTCGCCGGGCCAATGGACGCCTGGTTGACGGAACAAGGGCTGAAGACCTTCGAACTGCGGATGGCGCGCCACTGCGAAAATGGCATGGCCGTGGCGCGTTTTCTGGAGGAGCATCCGGCAGTCGCCAGGGTCAACTATCCGGGTCTGCCTTCTTTCCCGCAGATCGATCTGGCCCGTACCCAGATGGATGGCTTTGGGGCCATGCTGTCATTCGAGCTTAAGGGGGGCTATGCGGCCGGCGAGGCTTTGATGGATCACGTCCGGCTGTGCAGGCTGGCGGTCAGTCTGGGAACGGTCGACACCCTGATCGCCCACCCGGCCAGCATGATGAACTTCAAGATGGCCCGCGAGGATCGCCTGCGGATGGGCATCACCGACGGCCTGATCCGGCTGTCCGTGGGAATCGAAAACCTGGATGACATCCTGGCCGATCTCGACCAGGCGCTGGCCGCCACGTCCAAAAGCTGAATTCAACCCTGCCCTGAATCAGGTCTGGAGCGTGGTCAGGCCGCGCACAATCACTGCCAGACCAAACGCCACCAGCAGCGCACCGGCAATAGTCAAGCCGCCGGATTGGATCAAGACCGGGTCGAGCAGCGCCACCAGCCCCACGGCGGCCAGCGCTGGGCCGCCCAGGATGGCATGCGACCAGGATGTGATCAGCCCGACCACCATTGCCAGCACACCCAGGGCTACCAGCAGCCAGGGCCAGCGCGCCACGAGGTCCGCCGGAAGCTCGTCGAGCCACCCCAAGGCCGAAGCCATCGCCAGCGCCACAACCAGCATCACCACAACCAGCGCTGCCGGGCGGAATGCCAGCCGCCCCGCCGAACTGGTCCCATCCTCTGTCTCCTCAATAGTCTCAGGCATGCCAGACGTAGGGGGGACCATCTTGGGTTGGCTACCGTACTCGCCCCCGGACTCGACCAGAGCATCCCCTTCTACGAATTCAACTGGTTGGCGTTTGAACCGGCGCAGCAGCTTCGCCATCGCGTCTCCTATCCCTTTCCACTTCGGGGCAAATCCCTATCGGGCTGAGCCTTGCTCAGCGCCTTCTGAAGCATCCAGGCCGGCTCCTCTACCCGGCAGGGGCGGCCTTCGTGATCAGTATAATGCCAGATCCCCGGATCGTCCGAGAAGACAACATACCCCAAACGCTCATACAACCGCCGGGCGTTTGGGTTATCCTTGGCTACGGCAATCACGGCCCAGGAATAGCCGCGTTTGATCAACTCGTACTCAGCCTCCAGGATCAGGCGGGTGCCGATTCGCTGGCCCTGGAGGGGTTCCATGACCCGCAGCGCATACAGGTACCCGCGCCACCGGCGGAGATGGGGTTCCTGTCCAGCGTCCGTAAAGTGAACGAAAACCTGCCCGACCGGAAACCCGTTCAGGTCAGCGATCAGCATCAGACGCCTGCCCTCGACCTGCTCTTCATAGGTGCGCTCGAACAGCCGGCGGAAATGCGTATACAGGCCAAACCATTCCAGCCTGGGCAGGTCCGCACGGGTCGCTGGTCGCAACACCAGATCGAGCTGGAGCGTCATCGTGCGCTCATGTTCCAGAGTCGCCATCGTCCGCCCATCTTTCATTGATCAGCCGCCGTGCGAGCGCGCGTTCTTCGTCGGCGCTGGCCACTTCCCCATCCAGCCAGGCCACTCGCAGGCGCTTGAGCAGCTTGCCATAGGCTGGCCCCTGGTGCAATCCCATCGCCCGGAGGTCTTCGCCGGTCATCGTCTGGCGGACGTCGCGCCAGGCTTCGACGTACTGCACGATCTGGCTGCGCGCCGGGTGGGTCGGGGCGATCGCCCACGCGACCAGCAGATCGGTCTCGCTGAGGCCCTCCAGCAGGTCGACCACTGCGCTCGGTTTGAGACTGTCGGCCAGTCTGGGCAGGCGCTCGCGAAACGTCTGGACGCCATTCAAGACGGCATCCAGCGAGCGCCGGCGTACCTGCAAGCGCCGCGCCAGGCTTTCAGCCTCAGGCGCAGGCAACCGGCACGTCAAAACGACGAACAGGGCCAGCATGAATCCATTGCGCCGGTCTGGATCGAGGTGAATCCCCGGCCAGGGCGGCGACTGGGCCGCGCGGCGCAACGCCTCGAAAGCGATCCCCAGCCATTCGTCAGCCAACAGGGATTCGTTCAGGCGGGCCAGCACCCCCAGTGACTGGAGGCGTCCCAGTACCCGTTCCGGTCGTTGCTCGCGCAGGATAAGCTCGATCTCGTGTCGGATGCGCGGACCGCTGACCCGGTCGAGCAGCGGCAGGGCCGGCTCGATCAGGCCCAACGTGCGCTCCTCGATGCGAAAGCCAAAGCGCTGCTCGAAACGAGCCGCACGCAGAATACGGGTCGGATCATCGACAAAACTCAGGCTGTGCAACACCCGGATTTGTCCGGCCTGTAAGTCGCGCTCCCCACCCCAGAAATCGAGCAACTGGCCGAAAGGCTCCGGCGAAAACCGGATTGCCAGCGTGTTGATGCTGAAATCGCGCCGGTGCAGGTCAAGTTTGATCGAGCTTTGCCGGACAGTCGGCAGCGCGGTCGGGTTCTCGTAAAACTCTGCCCGCGCCGTGACAAAATCGAGCGTCTCAGGCCAGTCCGGCCCGCGCCCAAACTGAGTTGCAACGTCTTCGTCCAGAATCCACGTGGCTGTCCCGAACTGGAGATGCTTGCGCATAGCGCCGCCATAGCGCTCGACCAGTGCCCGGACCAGGGCGATCGCATCCCCCTCCACCACCAGGTCGATGTCCGAATTCGGTCGGGAAAGCAGCAGGTCGCGGACGAAACCGCCGACGCAGTACAACCCCAGGTTGACCTCGCGCGCCATCTCGCTCACCGCCCGGACCAGACCCAGCAGTGCCGGAGACAGTACCGTCTCCAGCCGCTGCACGATCTCCTGGCGCTTGGAGACGGCATCATCGACCTGCCCCCAGCGGTTGATCAGGTCGGTTCGGGTCACGATACCAATCAACGTACCGGAGTCGTTGACCACCGGAATCTGCCCCCAACCCGACCGCATCATCTGTTGTTGAAGATACTGGATCGAATCACCTGGATGAACGAGCACCGTCCCGGCTTCCATGATCTGTGAGACAGGCAGCCGGTCCATCCGGTGCGCGATAGCCCGATCGACCGCATGGCGCATGATCAGCCCAACTAGGCCGCCAGCGCGGACGACAGGGTATCCCTCGTGTCCGCTCCGGCGCATCCGCTCGGCCACCTCGGCGACCGGGGTATCTGCCTCGACCACCTGTACAACCCCCCCAGACATTAACTCGCCCACCGTCACCGAGGGGGTCACCAGGACGTCCAGCAAGTCGGACAGGCGAGATCGAACCGCGTCGAGATCGGCATCCTCGATCATCGCAGCGGCCGCGCGTCCATGCCCGCCGCCGCCAAACTGTCCGGCGACCCGCCCTACGTCGATCTCCTCCACCGTGCTGCGCGCTACCATCTGCAAGCGGGTGCCCATCTGCACCAGGATGAACAGCGCACTGGGTTCGAGCAGTTCTCGAATCTTGTGGGCCACGGTCGAAATCTGGTCAATGTTGCGGGGCACCCGGGCCGCCGCGATGGCGATCGGATGGCCGTGCACCTCGCGCACCTGGACATCCTTGAGCAACAGTTCGTACAGATCTCGCTGCTCGTCATTGAGGGGATGCTGGAGGAAGCGCCGCACCACGTCCAGACTTCCCCCCTGGGCAATCAGCCAAGCCGCCGCGGTAATGTCGCGCGGAGTGGTCGTGCCATACAGCAGCGATCCGGTGTCCTCATAGATTCCCAGGGCTAGCAAGGTCGCGTCAATCGAGCTGAGCTGGATATCCGTCTCGCGCAGTTGTTCGACGAGCAGCGTCGTCGTCGCCCCGACTATCTCCCCCCAGAAGGACTGGTGCTCCGGCAGGGGTTCACTGACCGGATGATGATCGATGATCCGGGTGGGGGTCTGTGGGCGCATCCCGCGTACAGTCACAACCCCCTGTGTATCGACCACCGTCACAGACTCGACAGGGGTCCGTGGCAGGTCATCGGCTTCGACATGCGGCAGCACGGTCCGGTACAGGTTCAGGAAGTCGCGCACATTGGAATTGACCCGGCGCGGGAGAACAGGAATGGCTTCCGGATCGAGCCGGTGAGCCGCCAATTGGGCCGCGACCGCATCAAAATCGGCATTCTCGTGCGTTAGAATGAGCTTCAAATCGGTCATCCTGGTTTCCAGGGTGAAGGCAGCAAGCTTGTTCTACCGGTGATACGGGGCCATCCCCCAGACGTCATCTCCAAATCCGTGAGGTTCGACCGCATGCCAATCAGGACTGGCATCGCGATCGCCTGTTCCTGCATCACCAGACCGGCGCTCACCCATTCCCACCAGTCGCGCTCCCAGGAACGAGTCCAGATCACATCAATCCCCGCGATGGCCGACCCAGCCGCAGCCGGATCACGGAGCGTCCGGACCAGAGACGATTCGGGCATCGCCTGGACACTCAGGCTCACCGGCAGTTCGCCCAGATTGCCAGACAAAGAGCCGCCAATTGCCTCTGTGCGTTCCGTGGTCCAGACCTGCATGTCGAATCCATCAGGCAGTCCGGCAGCGGCCAGTTCCTCGCGTGCTTCCACCGGGTCGGTGGCCGCCAACACCAGCGCGTCCATCACCCCGGCGGTATCCAGCGGACTGATCTGCCGGCGCAGAAGAAGTCCCCGATTAGCGCCCAATACCGGCCAGGGCTGGTACAGATTCCCCAGACTGGTTGCCTCCGATCCAAGCACGAGGTCGGGAAGGCCAGTCCCCTCCACCAGTTCGTTCTGTAGAGCAGACAGTTCGACCCACATGAAATCAATCCCCGGCAATGCCGGAGGGCCACCATGATAACTGGCGAAAGCGTCAAAGGTTGCGCCCATCTGGCCCGCGCTGGTCTGGACAAATGGCCCCGTGCCACTTCCGTTTGGGCCGATTATCGCCAGAGACTGGCTGGCCAACAACGCCGGGAATTCCGCGAAAGGCTGCTTCAGGTATATCGTCAGGCCGTGATCCTGAGGCTCGATCCGGTCGACAAGAGTCTGAAAGGCAGAGATCGCCAGGGGTACGTCCTCGCTCTCCTGGGTCAGGATCGCCTGCAACGCCGACGCCACCTGCACCGCGTCACACGGGGTGCCATCCTGCAGCAAAACCCCATCCAGCAGCCGGATCGACCAGCTCAGCCCGTCCGGGCCTGCCTCTGGCAATTCGGCCGCCAACAAAGGAAGAAGCTCCCCGGTCATCCCATAACCCAACAGCGGTTCGAATATCAATGCCTCGCTGACTTCCTCAAAGTCGTCACCTGGCTCAACCATCCAGACCTGCAATCGGGCCGGTTCGACATCCGGCGCAACCGTGGCAGGTGGCAGTGCCGTCTGGGTCGCATCGGCTTCGCTGATGAAGACCGGCGTGGGGGTTTGAGCGCACCCGGCCAACAGCCAGACCAGCACCGGCCACCCGACAAGAGTCCAACCAACCCTCTCCCAGAACGGCACGAGCGATCTGCCGCTGCTCACCAGACGCATCCCCACATCGGCCTCGGAACGTAAGGACTCCCCTGCCTCACGGCATGATCCAGGGTTCGGTCAGCAAGGGAACGCGCGCGGCCGCTCCCGCTGAAAAGAAAGCCACAATCCCGTAGACGAGCGCCGCAGTCCGGTCATCCCGCCCGTGCAGCAGCGAAAAAGTCCCCGGCAAGACGATGACGAAATAGATGGCATACAGATAGTAGACCCAGCGCCGAGCCTCAATCCCCACCAGCGCCATGACGAGGGACAGTAACAGGATCGCGGCAGCCAGGATCGTATTCGTCACCAGCGCTCCCCAGAACTGCCCGCCGAGCGGCTGGCGGCGTGCCGCCTGGAGCGCGCTCCAGAATCCAAGGACGAACGAAAAAAGAATATAGGCATTATTCAGGATGGCATGAATTTGCGGCATGGTTGTTTGAGCCTTTGGTGAGACACAACGCGCGCCCGGACTGAACTGCCGGTCAAGACGGTTTGATCCGTTTGAGGGGCGGCTGGCTGGCGCGGCCGCCCGCTTCAGCCGCCTTGGGAATCGCAAAAATGAACGTGCTGCCACGGCCGACTTCACTCTCGACCCAAATCCGGCCGCCGTGCTGCTGGATCGTCTCCTGCACGATTGCCAGCCCCAATCCGGTTCCTCCGTAACGCCGGGTGGCGCTGCTGTCGATCTGGTAGAACCGCTGGAAAATGCGGCTGTGGGCCTCTTTCGGAATACCGATTCCCTGATCCTTGACCCGAACCTCAAGCTCGGCGCCGCGGTCGAAGACGGAGACCTCCACCCGGGATCGATCCGGGCTGAACTTGATCGCGTTCTCCAGAAGGTGCTCCATCGCCTCCGCCAGCAGGTGTTCATCGGCAATGATCGAAGGCAGAGACGGCGGCACCTGCAAGACAATCTCAATCGATCGCCGGTTGGCGACGGGCAGCCAGTTGCGAACCCCGCGCTCCAGAACGCCCTCCAACTGGCAAGCTCGCTTGTCGAGAGGATGGGCGTGAAGCGCTTGAACCGCGATGATATCCTTGACCAGTTCGGAAAGATGCCTGGCCCGTTGGATCACAAAATCGAGCTTCTCCCGCTGCTCGGTGTTCAGCGGGCCGAACGCCTCGCTATGCATCAGCTCAATGTAACCCAGGATATGCAGCAATGGGGTCTGAATCTCGTGGGAGAGATTCTGCAGCAGATCGTCCTTAAGCTGGTCCGCCTGCTTCAGCTCATCATAGGCCGCTTCGAGCGCCCTGGCGCGACGTTCGAGGCTTTGATAGAGATTGGCGTTCTCCATGGCATTGCCGACAACATTGGCAATCCCTTGGCACAGCGAAATCTGCTCCGAATCGAAGGTGCGCGCCTGGTTGGAATCGACCAGCAGGACGAGGCCCTCGGGATTGCCCCGGATCACCAATGGCGCCATCAGCACCACCTGCCCGCCCAGACGCGCAAGAAATTCCCGCTCACGTGGGGCAATCTCGTGTTCCGTACCAGACACCACCTTGGGCTGGCCAACCGACAGCGCGCGCATCATGGACGGAAACTCGCGCAAGCTGTATCGAATCCCGCGCTGATCAGGCCACAGGGAAAATCCCGTTTCAAACAGGCGACGAACCTGTGAACGGCCGGGCAGCCATTCCTCGATCGCAACCCAGGTACAACTGGTCGCTTCCTGGAGTTGCTCGCTCAGCGCGGTCAACGCCTCCCGACTACGCCACCCACTTTCGATCTTGTGCCCCAATTGTGCCTGCCACGCACGCACCACCCGGTCGACTCGCTCCGAGTCCACGTCTGAATAGAACTGCTGGGCGACATGGCTGAACAGGGCAAGCATCCCCACCACCCGCCCGCCGACCCAGAGGGGTGTCCCTAGCATCGCACGCTGACCGGCCTCCTGGAGCGCCCGGCGTTCCTCAGGAGAACAGGCAGGATCGCTGACGTGACCGAACACGACGCGGCCAGAGATCAGCGCCGACCGATAGAGAGGAAGCTCCGCCAGGTCGCGCACAGGCCCGCTGTCCGGCGGCCAGTAGGCGCCGGCCACTTCAGCCAGGACACCCAGACCATTGGACGACCGGTCCCAGCCTGTGATCAGGCAGCGTTCGACTTCCAGGGCGTCGACCAGTCGGCGGGCGATCAGCTCAAGCACGCTGCCAAAATCCAGGGTGGAAGATACCGCCGCGCTCGAATCGAGGAGCGTGCCAACATCCTTCAACCGGCGCCGAGTCTGGTCATACAGCCGGGCATTTTCCAGGGCGACCGCAGCCGTGCCGGCAATGTTTTCCAGCAGTTCCACATCCAGCCGGTTGAACGCCCCGCTCTGTTTGTTGATCACTTCCAGGACGCCGATCACCCGGTCTGAAACGATCAAGGGGACGGCGATCAGCGAGCGTGTGGTCAGGCCAGAAGAGACATCGATATCCCGGTAGAAACGGGAGTCCCGGCCGGTATCGTCGACCAATTGGCTGGTCGCCTCGCGCGCGACCCAGCCCGCCACGCCCTGCCCCAGGGGAACTCTCAACCCCAAGATCGCCTCCGCTTGTGGCCCCACGGTCGCCACGAAGGCCAGCTCGTCGGGATTGTCCTCGGCCCGCAGCAAGACAGACGCGCCTTGCGCGTCGACCATCTGAACCGCCACCACGAGAATCTGGTTGATCACCTCGCTAGGAGACAGGGACGAGGAGATGACCTTAACCGCATGATTGAGCGCCTGAAGCTGCTGGCTCTGCCGTTGCAGCGCTTCCTCACGGCTTTTCTGCTCCGTCAGGTCGCTGAGCACCAGTACCTGTTGCGAAGCCTCCGGGTCCAGAGCAGCAAAAGATGACCTTGACAGCAGGACCGGAAAGGCTTCACCCGATTTTCTGAGCAGGCGCTGGTCGAACTTCATGGTGGAACCAGCGCCCCCTAACAGGCTGCGCACGAGATCGGCACGATCTTCAGGATGAAACAGAACCCCGGCTTGCTGGCCAAAGATCTCCTGGCGGGTATAGCCGGTCATCGACAGGAGGCGGGTATTGACATATTCGATCTCCGCCTGTTCTCCGATCACCACCAGACCATCCCCCATCGTATCCAGGATCATGTGCAGGAAGGCCTGCTCAGCCTCCATCATCTCTTCCTGCTCAACGAGGCTATCGGCAAGCTGAATATAGTCGAGTACGATCGCCGCCTGGCGAACGGCCGACTCAATCAGTGTTTTCCGGGCAGCTTCCGCCGGAGGAGCTTCCACGAAACCGAGAATGAGCAGTCCGACAATCTGTCGACGGCTCCACAACGGAAGGAGATCGATACACCGGATGCCAGACGCCTTCAGCGCATCGTGGAGGGGCCGCATGGCCGCATGCCGCTGAAATGACTCCAGGGGAACAGCCTGTGCCGGGGTCCGCCGTTTGAGTACACCCGCGAACGCGGTATTGATGCTCACAAACGGCAGTTGGGGAGGCAGCGCGAGCGGTCCAAACGTGCATACCTGGGCACGATCCTCGAGCACCTGGTTGGCGGTGTCCGCCACAAGCAGCCAGGTCAGATCGGCCTTCAACGCCACCTGAACGAATTCAGTGAACTGCTGAATCAGCCGCCCCGGCTCGACCCCGCGAGGCCGGCCCGCAAGCGCAGCCCGGATCCGGTTGCTCAACTCACGCAAGGAAAGAGGCCGGTTGATATAGCCCGAGACATCGTGCAGGCTGTCTTCTACCCACTGCGGCACGTTTTGCTCAGGTAAGATGAACAGGATCGGCACCGAGACAGTTGCCGGGTTGGCTTCAAGCAACTGCAACACCTGCCCACCATCTCGATGTTCGGAACTTACATCCAGGACAATCAACTCTGGAGGCTGATTGAACGCGAGACCGGGCACATCCTCGATTCGCCGGGTGCTGACCACCGAATAGCCTTCCCCCTCCAACCAGGCGGTTAGCATTCCCAGTTCATCGACATGTTCGCTTGCAAGAATCAAAGAGGGTTGGCTCATCATCACCACCACGGCATAGGATGTGAGGCATTGTATTGGACTTACCTCGAATCCGCAACGAATGGCCCGAAAACTGTCGCAAATAAAACAGCCCTGGCCGGACCGGCCAGGGCTGTGACACAGCAGTACTCTGGATGTTAGAAGAACAACACCAGGACGAGCCAGAAGCCGACAGTGGCATTCGCCGTGATCAAGAACTGGATCTGGATGTTCCCACTCCGATCGGCAACCTCGCCCCCGCGCATATCCTTGCCGGGATGATAGACCAGCATCACCAGGCAGAACACACTCACGCCCAGAATCGGCAGCCACCAGGGCAAGACGCCCAGCACGAAAGCGGCCAGGAAAAAGACCACGGCCAGCGCCACGCACAGGTACATCAAAAATCGGGTGATACGCTCGCCCACCAGGATCGCGGTGTTATGCAAACCGGCCGCCCGGTCCATGTCGTAATCACGGATCTGGTTGTACAACTGGCCATAGATCGAGACCAACGTCGTGGCAAGACCGATCAACCAGACCCAGCCAGGATTGACGTCATAAGTGAAGTAACCGGCCAGGAACAACAGCCCGCTCAACATCAAAGAATGCGAGGTAACGTCCGCGACCGGCCACGCCTTCAAGCGGACTGGCTTCCAGGAATAGCAGTGAGACAGCAGCACCGTCAACACCCCGATGCCCAGCACCCACAGCCCGCCCAGGGCATACAACCCAATAGCTGCCAGGGCCACCAGGGCCGACGCCGTCCAGCCCAACCGCTCAGAGATTTCCCCCATTGCAATCGGATTGCGCACAGCACGCGCCGGATCAACGGCATCATCCGGCGCGTCTTCAATATCATTGATCATGAAAGCATATATGACAGCCAGAACATTAGCCAGTGTGACGGCGACAATTCGCCAATCGAGCGATTGATGCGCCAACAACGCGCCAAACAACGTTACCGGGATGGTGAAGGGGACGGTCTCTTTCCAACGGCTAAGTCGAATTAGCCCAACCACCTTCTGGTTTAACGCCTGCTTCATAACGTTCTCTCCAAATGATTCTGGTCTTGAGGTCGCATAGATAAACACATTTCACAACAAATGGATACGCCTACCAATGTGACTGCGTCATTCTAGCCTGTGGATCGACATTTGTACAAGACCCAGCCTGGCATGACGCTCACGCGGTAGTAATACACCGAAACCGGCGACCGTCCTGCATTTGCCGAAAAGCCTGCCGGATGGCTATGATTACTCGCATGAGACGACTTCTGGTCAGGTGGATGTTCTTGGGCTGGATTGGACTGGCTGGCGCCTGTCTGCCCTCTGCTTCGCCGTCTATCGCCCCCGTGGCTCCCCCAACCCCAACCGCTGTAATCCTATACGATCCGAATCCACCCACCGTTGCGAGACAGTCCATTCAGGTCACATCAACCCGCACCCAGACACCCCAGATTGACGGGCCATGTGAGCCGATCCAGGACACAACCAGCCAAGCAGCCATCCGGTACGTCGTGGATGCTACGCTGGACTATACGGCCCGGCAGGTTTGGGTTCAAGATGAGGTCAGGTTTCGCAATGAGACCGGACGGACACTGGACGAACTGGTCTTCTACTTCTCGCCAAACGCCCAGCCCGGTGTCGTGACACTGGACCAGGTCGCCCAACTGAGCCCAGGGACTTCCCCCACAGTGCGGCTGGAAGGCACCCGGCTCAGCATCGATTTGCCTCAGCCACTTGCCGAGCACTGTGTCCAGGACCTGACCATCTCGTATCGCCTGAACATCCTGCCGATGGGGGAAGGCTACTTCCCTCGTCAGGGATATCTAGGCTACAGCGAGCGCCAGTTCAACCTTGGGCATTGGATTCCGACAGTGGCCTACAGGGAGGACGGCGAATGGATTACCCCGGCACGCATCAATGTAGGCGAGCAGGAAGTGATCCCTGCGGCAGATTTCGAGGTGACGCTTACCGTGCAAAATGCCCCACGCCATCTCATCGTGGCCGGTCCAGGCACGGTCGAGCAACGCCGCCGCGTATGGCACTTCACCCTGAACCGAGCGCGTGATCTGACCCTCAGCCTGAGCGACCGGTACCAGAGACAAACCGCGACCGCCGCCAACGGTGTTGTAGTCGAGCTATTCACACTGGACGAACCCGGCCCCCAGTCCAATCCCAACGTAGATGCCCCAGGCCAGGCTCTTGACACAGCAGTCGCCGCCTTGGAGCTTTACAGTGATCTGTATGGCCCATATCCCTATGACCGCCTTGTAATCCTGGAGAGTGATTTCCCAGATGGAATGGAATTCAGCGGCCTGGTTTTTGTTGGGGGCGAGTGGTTCCGCAGTTACCAGGGAGACCCTGCCTCCTACTTAACCCTGATCACAGCCCACGAGGTTTCACACCAATGGTGGTACGTCCAGGTCGCCAACGATCAAAGTCAGGCTCCCTGGTTGGATGAAGCTCTGGCAACCTACAGCGAGTACGTCTTTTTGCAGGAGATCTACCCCGATCTGACCGACTGGTGGTGGCCCTTTCGGGTGGACGCCTATTCGCCGGAAGGCTTCGTGGATTCCACGGTATATCAGTTTGACAGCATCCGCGGCTACATCAACGCCGTCTACTTGCAGGGTGCGCACATGATGCACCGCCTGCGCCAGGACATCGGAGGCGAAGCCTTCTTCC
>CAZHMJ010000102.1:0-13033 GCA_964533805.1 uncultured Anaerolineae bacterium
AGATTCTGCAGAAAGCCAGAGATGTCCAGAATCACGTCACTATCGATATGGAAGGCAGTGATTACACGGACGCGACGCTCCGGGTCTTCCGCACCGTGCGCCACGAGTACGGCTTCGACAATGTGGGGACAGTGATCCAGGCCTGTCTCCGCCGCAGCGAGCAGGATATGGCCGAACTGCATGCCGAAGGCGCGTTTGTGCGGCTGTGCAAGGGCGCTTACAAGGAACCGCCCGACCGGGCCTTCCCCGTCAAGGCCGACGTGGATGCCAACTATGTCAAGCTGATGCACGCCTATCTAAGTGGCGATACCGGGGCCTACCTGGGCATTGCTACCCACGACGAAAAGATCATCGACACAGCGCGCGCCTTCATCCGCGCTGAAGCGATCCCCGGCGACCGGTTCGAATTTCAAATGCTGTATGGTATCCGGTCGGAACTCCAGCGCACGCTGGTGCGCGAAGGCTACAAGATGCGGGTGTACGTCCCATTTGGAACGCAGTGGTACCCCTATTTCATGCGCCGTCTGGCCGAGCGTCCAGCCAATCTATGGTTCTTCGTGAGCAATTTCTTCCGCGCGTGATCGTCCACCGACGAGGCGGGTCGCCCGCACCAACAGACGCGACCCGCCTCGTTATTGAGCAAACCCAGGCCGGGCGGTACAATCGCGCGTCATGAACGCACAAATACCCATCATCACCGCAATCCTGACGCCTTACGGTCTCGACCCCACCCCCTACAAGGCCACATCGCTCAACGACGCCGTCCGGTATGAACCTTCCGGCGTGTACACAGTTGGCCGCACCTTCAAGCGGGACCACGTACTGGAGTTCGATGCGCATCTCAACCGCACGGAGCAGTCGGCGCAGTTGATCGGTCTGCCTCTGCGCTTCGACCGTCCGGCGATCCGCGCCGCGCTACGCCACCTGATCGACCAGGCCGGTTATGCCGAGTCGCGCTTCCGGCTGACCGTGCCGCGCCACCAGCCCGATCAGGTCTATCTTGCCGTTGAGCCGCTCAGCCCAGTTCCGCCGGAAGTCCGCGCGCAGGGGGTTGGCGTCCAGACCTTCCCGGTCCAGCGCCAGAATCCGCAAGCCAAGGACAACCAGTGGATGATCGATCGGGCGGCGCTCAAAGCCCGGATGTCGCCCGACGCCTACGAAGGGCTTCTAACCTCACCAGATGGGGAAATCCTGGAAGGTATGAGCAGCAACTTCTATGCCATCCTGGATGGTACACTGTTCACCGCCTTGAACGGCGTGTTGGAAGGGATCAGCCGGCGGATCGTGATGGCCGTCGCGCCAGAGGTGCTACCCGTCCACGAAACCGCGCCCAACCGGGCCGATCTGCCCCGCTTTCAGGAAGCCTTCCTGACCAGCAGCAGCCGTGGCGTGATCCCGATCGTGCGCATCGACGATCAGATGGTGGGCAACGGACGACCCGGCCCGCTGACACAAACGCTCTCCCGACGCTACGATGCCTGGGCTGAAGCACACCTGGAACCCCTGTAAGCATGTCTGAATAGAATTCTTGGACCAGAACGAACTGGAGGAACAGACTCATGTTGAAACGCGATCTGTTGACCGATCCCCGCACGCTGGCCCTGACCGGCGTGATGACCGCCGTAATTTTCGCCCTGACGCGCGGCGTCCAGATTCCCACACCCATCGGCGGTTATGTGCACCTGGGGGATGCGGGCGTGCTCTTTAGCGGCTTCGCGTTTGGCCCGGTGGTGGGCGCGATCGCGGGCGCGCTGGGCACCGCCCTGGCCGATGTGACCTCACCCTACGCGCAATGGGCGCCTTTCACACTCGTCATCCATGGACTGATGGGGCTGGCCGCCGGTTTGATCGTACGCGGTGAAGGCCGCTTCTTGCGGCTGTTGGTGGCTTCGCTGGTCGCTGGCGTGGTGCTGATCGCGGGCTATTTCGTGGCCGGGCTGATCCTGGTGGGGATGGAAGCTGCCCTGGAGATCGCCCCGAATGTTTTCCAGATCATTGCCGGGACGCTGGTCGCCGTGCCGCTGTACTATGCCGTCCGCCAGGCCTACCCGCCCATCATCTGGCACGGTATCGCCCCCGAAGAAGACTGACGGCTCCTGCGACACAAATCATCAGGGGCGCACCGAAATGATGCGCCCCTTGTTTCTCACTCCATTTTCCCGTTTCTGATCCAGCGTTCAAACTCGTGCAGGCGCTCGACCTGTTCGGGCAAGGGCATGATGAACGGCCGCACGCGCCGGATCGTGTCCAGGGCCTGGACGGCCGTCTGACCCTGATGGGCGATCAGATAGGCGGCACCCATGCTCGGCGCGCGGCCTGAGCCGACCGCACAGTGGATGTAGACCGACCCGCCCTGGGCGATCTGCGTGTTGACCCAATCCGCGCCGCGTTTCAGGTCTTCCAATGAAACCGGATTGTTGTCCGTGGTCGGCAGATGCAGGTAGCGTTCCGGCGGCACGTCGATTCCGGCCGCGCGATCGTCATACTCGCGGCGCATGTTGACAATCGAGGTCACGCCCAGGGATTTCAGACGCTCCCAACCCGCGGCTCCGATCTGGCCGCCCACATGCAAATTGGGAAGGACCCGCGTGTAACGAGGAGTCGGCATGCCGGTGAATGCCAGACGCGCACGCACGAATGCCCAGATTACAGTTCGCTTCGGCCCCTGTTGGATCACTCGGAATAAGGGGACAAAGATGACAAAGCGCAAAACCCGAAGAACCCGGTACAGGAACGGTTTACCCTTGTTCTGTTGGTACATGCCACCTCAACTCACACCCAATCGATTAGCTTGCGGCCTGTTCCAGGGCCGCCAGGGTTGCCCTGGCCGCCGCCGCCCAGGTGAACTGGGCCGCGTGAGCATATCCCATTTCGACCATCCGCGCACGCAGGGCCGCGTCGTTTGTCACGCGCCGGATTGCGTCCGCCAGCGCCGCCACATCCAGCGGATCGACAGTCAGCGCCGCTTCCCCAGCCAGTTCCGGCAGGCTCGATGTGTTGCTGGTGATGACTGGCGTGCCACAGCGCATGGCCTCGGCCACAGGGAAGCCAAAGCCCTCGTACAGCGATGGAAAGACCAGCGCCAGCGCCCCGCTGTACAGTGCCGCCATGTCTTTATCGGCCACATAGCCGGTTTCGATCAGACCCGGTACGCCCGCTGTCCAGGCCGGGTCATACAGCCAACCGCGCGCGCCCGCCAGCACCAGCCCGATCCCATCCGCCCACACGCCGCTTTGCCGGTACGCCTGCGCCAACCGGGCGATATTCTTGCGTGGCTGGAGCGTGCCAACATAGAACAGGTATTGCTCCGGCAGAGTATAGCGGCGGCGAACGCGGGCCATTTCCGCCGGGTCGGTCACCCGGCTCAAGGTTTCGTCCACTCCCGGATAGACGACCCGAATCTTGTCGGATGGAACCCCGTAACTCACCGCCAGGTCACGCCGGGTAGCGGCCGAGTCGGCCAGGATCACCCTGGCCCGCCGCGCGCTGTAGCGCGTCGACCAGGCCAGATAGCGGCGCGGCCAGCCGGGGTGCGCTTCTGGGAAAAAGTGATAGCCCAGATCGTGGACCGTGACCACCGCCGGGCCGGGGAAAACCGCCGGGAGGCTATGCGCCGGCACGAACGTCACATCCGGCCGGGTCTGCCAGAGCGCCGCCGCGAACCCGGTGTGGGTCCACAGCCTCGGCACGTGGATCACCCGCTGCTCGATCGATGGCCCGGCCGGCAGCAGCCCCTCGGCTGGTTGATCGCGAAAATACAGGCTGAACTGGTGGGGCGTGTCCAGGGCCAGTAGCGCCCGCAGCAGCGCCAGAGCGTAGCGCTCCGTGCCGGTGCGGCGCGCCAGAGTCGTCCGGCTGGCATCGATTGCGATTCTCATAGGGCCACCCGGTGGGATTTCATCGAGGTAGACAGTACCAGGGAACTATGGAAAAGCATACAAATTTCATCATAATTAGAAGTAAGCTACGGTCGCAGCAGACTGGAAATACACTTGGCTTTAGGGATATCGTAGAGTCTTATTGGATGGATCGGCCGTAGCCTCCCACGCACAGAGCGAAGACCCCAACGACGGGGGCTTCGTTTTTGTTTACAGCAGCGGCTGAGGTTGAGGCAACTCATCCAGCGCTTTGACCTGGGTAACGCAGATCACGCCGCCCAGGGCAAACGCGATCCCGCCATCGTTGGCAATATCCAGCGCGCTCAAACCGGCTTTGCGGCCGGGCAGGGACGCCAGCAGTTGCACCTGCCGCGCCTCGGCCATCAGATCGATTGCGTGTTTCTGATGAGTGGGGCGCAGCGTCCCATCGTAGACTCGCACCAGGTTATCATCGATATCCGCCACGGCCACAAGCTGCCCATCCGGCGAGACTGCCAAAGCCCCGGCCGTGAAGTGAAGCTGAAGCTGGTGTTGAATCCGGCCGGCCGAATCCAGCACGAGCAGTTGTTCGCCATCACACAACAACATCCTGCCCATCGCCTCCGGCACGGCCAGATTGAGGCGTGCGTCCATGTCCAGAGCAAGGTGAACCTCGAACGTCCCCACCCGCACGTGCTGCTGGAACACAGACAGCAATCCCTGGTCGCTGTATGCGCAGCTCAAGCCCAGCGCCCGGTCCAGACCCGCCACGAAATAGCGGCCATCCTGCTCCCGATCCAGGGCGATATGCCGCCCTTCGACTTCCAGGATCAGGCCGCCTTCATGCTGGTGGTAAAGGCGCAGCCGGCCGTCCCAGCTCTGCAAAATCGTGGCCCGGTTGAGGTAGACCGCGGGCAGGAATCGCCCATTGGGCGCGCGCAGCGTATCCACGATCTCGCGCCAGCCCGGCTCGTTGAGATCGTCGGGCGGACGGTGGTCGGCCAGCTTCAGTTCGCCCAGCGGCGTGCCATCCCGCCGGTCATAAAAATGGACGTTGTGCCGGCTGTCCCACACGGCAAGCTGCGGTGTCTGAGCGCCATCCTCCACGAAGTGGACGGCCGCTACCGGCTGTGTGGAAAGATGCAGTCGCCAACCCACAGCACCCTCGTTTCTGTCGATCGCACCCACAGGTTCTCTTAACTGCATAGTATAGACTACGTGCCGCCGAACAAACAATCCACAGTGATTTTGCACCACCGCGCGGGTCGCTGCTACAATGCGGCCATGATACGATCGGACTTCTCTCACCTCAAGGGAATCTTCTTCGATCTCGATGGGACTCTGAAAATCTCCATCCCCAGCGGGGTCGATGCCGTCCTGTCCTATCTGGAGGATTACGGCATCCCTATCGACCTGGCGGCCCGCCGCGCGGCGTATCGTTTCGCCCATGCCTACTGGGCAGACCGTGAGCGAGTCGACCGCGATCTGGAGCATTTCGGGCCAGATGACTTCTGGGCCAATTACATTCGCGCCAAGCTGGACGCGATGGGCGCTCTGCCCCCAGGGGAGACGCCCGATGAAGCGATCATCGCCGGGGTGAACCGGCGTTTCGCGACCGAATTCGCCCCGACCAGCCGGCTCGCGTCCGACAGCCTGGCGCTGCTCGACCAGTTGAAATCAGCGGGATACGTCCTGGGGCTGGTCTCCAACCGTCCTCTCCCTCTGGTCGACACAGCCGAACAGCTTGGCATTGACGCTTACTTCGACTTTCTGTTGGCGGCGGGACAGATCGGGTCCTGGAAACCCGACGCAGGCATTTTCTTCCACGCGCTGACTCTGGCCGGTGATCTCCAGCCGCGCGAAGCGGCCTACGTCGGCGACAACTTCTACGCGGACGCACTTGGCGCGCACCGGGCCGGATTGCATCCCATCCTGATCGACCCGCTGCGCGCCTTTCCGGAAGCCGAAGCCATAGGCTCGGTTGTCGAATCCCTGGCGGAAATCGCCAGCCTGCTGTCCTGAGCTGTTTCTGCTAGGGTGACGGAATGATCAACTGCTGCCCGATGCTCAGGATCGCATCCTGGCTGCCCAACCCATTCGCGTCGACAATCGCCTGCATGGTGACACCATAGCGGAGCGCGATCCGGAACAGATTCTCCCCACCCTGGACCACATGAACGGTCTGCCCGGCGGCGTTGATCACCGGCGCGGAAGTCGGCTGCGCCTGCGTTTCGCCGCCGGTCGAGGCGGGTGGCGTGATCTCGGACGTTTCGGAGTCCGCCCGGCCGCAGGCCGGAATCTTCAGTTCCTGCCCCTCGAAGAGATAATCGGCGTTGTCCAGGTTGTTGTAGGCCACCAGTTCATCGAGTGTCATCCCATAGATGGTCGCGATGTGAAAGGCATTGTCCCCCGGCTGGACCACATAGACGCAGTCCTCGCCCGAAACCGAGCTGCCCGCGACAGGGTTGACCGGCCCGCCGGTCGGCGTGGGCAGTTGCGGGTTCAGATTGATCGGGGGCGCCCCGGCCGCTGGTGTGAAGGTCGGCCCGGCCACGAAAGGCACCGTACGGGCTGCCGCAGGTCCGGCCGCCGTCGAGGACAGAGGAGCGCCAGGCATGGCCCCGGCCGAAGTCGGGCTGGGCGTGCCTGGAATCACGAGCGGCAAGGTCGGCGCGGGCGAGCCAAGCGTGGGCATCCGGGTCATGTCCGGGCCTTGGCCCGTCGCAAACGGTGTGACGAATCCCGATCCCCCTTGCCGGGTGGGTGTGACCGGCAGCCCGGTCGGAGTCACGCTCTCCACAGTAGGCACGATCTCCGGGCTGGCCTGCCGGAAGCACCCCGTCAGGAGCAGTGTGAGCACCATTACGACAACCCCCACGTGCGTACGCTTGGACATGGCCTATCTCCGCTGTGCCTCCAGACAAAACATTCCCCGCCCATTATGCGCCGTCGGTCCACTACAGGCAAGCACGAGACGATGGTAATTGAGTCAATCCCTGTTGCCCGCAAGCGCAGGTTGTATAATGTCCCTGTTGTGTAGGCCCATCCACGGAGAAGGTTCCCATGGCTACCTTAGCCCTGATCCAGAACAAATTCCGCGTGCTGCACCATACGTCCAGCGACCGCCTGCACGGACTGGAAAAACAAATCTTCGACAACTTCTTCGAGGCTATCGAAGAAGAATACAATCACCGCGTCTGCGCGGCCCAGACTTTGGAGGACTACCAGTCTCGCAACCTGCCCACGCCCGAAGTCATCCTGTGCACCCCGCTCCCAGAAGAGGGCAACCCGGCCTCTGGATTGGAACGACTGGCGCAGATTCAGAAGACGTTTCCTGGCGTACCGGTTATCGTCTGGACGACGCGCACCGAGCCAAGTCTGCGCAACACCTGTCTCAATGAGTACGGCTGCGCCGGGTATTATACGGGCACTCTGCTCGACGCGCCGGAAGAACTGCCTGGACTGATCGCCGAAGCGTTGAAAAAGAGCGCGCCTTGATCGCTGCCGTCCGCCTCGCCATGCTGCAACCCGACTCATTCGCCTGCGTACTGTGATCGAGGAACCTGTCTTGCTCAACCGGAAGAGTTTGAGGATGAAACACGCCTGGAAGCTGGTAAGGGTAATTCTGGTCTTGCTGCTCGCGGGGTGCAGTGGCGCTGCCGAGCCGCCGCCTGAGCCGCTGACCCTGGTGGACGAAGCTGCCGGCTACATTCAGGCGGCGGAGGGCTTCGCGGTCACGATCGAACGCACCGGTGCGCCGGTCTACATCGATACATCGGGTCTGATCAACTTCCTGCGCGCGGCCGGCTCCTACGTCGCGCCAGATCGCGTCCAGGCGCGGGTGCGCGTCCTGGTGGCGGGCATCGCGGGCGACATTGACGTGATTGCCATCGGCAACGACCAGTACTACCGCCACGCCATCCTGACCGGCGGCCAGTGGCTGAATGCCGAATTTTCGCCGGGCTTCAACGCCGAGAACCTGGTACGCTCGGAAAGCGGTCTGGCCCGCGCCATGAGTGCCCTCCAGAACACCGCCTTGACCGGCCCGGAAGATATCGACGGAGTCGCCATGTGGCACATCACCGGGACGGCCGTCGGTAGTGAGGTCGCCGCGCTGACCATTGGCCTGATTCCGGCCCAAGCCGACGTGACGGTCGATCTGTATATCCGGGTGGACGATCATCACGCCGAGCGGATGGTGCTCATCCAGCCGGACACAGTCAGCGATACCGAGCCGGAGCCAAGTACCTGGACCGTTGAAGTCTACGATTACAACGGCAACTATGCTATCGAGCCGCCCGCCTAGATGACCACCATGCATATAACAATCTCGCAACCGAAATCCTCGCCAGGCCGCTTTTCTCCCTGGCTGATCCTAACCCTGGTCTGTGTGCCGGTCTTCATCGGCGCGCTGGACCTGACCATCATTTCGGCCGTGCTGCCGGAGGTGATCCTCGACCTCCAGATCCCGGTGGAAAGCGGGCTGGACGACGTGGCGTGGCTGGTCAGCGGCTACCTGCTGGCCTACACCGCCTCGATGGCCTTCATGGGCCGCGTCTCCGACCTGGTCGGACGCAAGCGCGTCTATCTTGTCTGCCTGGGCATCTTCATCTTTGGCTCGATCTGGGTGGCGACGGCGGACGGCCTCCCGGCCGACCTGCTCTATGGCCTGGCCCGGCGGCTGGGCCAGCGTCCCGATCCGACCTCGATCCGTTTGGCCTCGCTGGTGATCGGGCGCGTGATCCAAGCCTTTGGCGGCGGCTCGCTCGTCCCGATCAGCATGGCCCTGGTGGGCGACCTGTTCCCGCCCCAGCGCCGCGCCCGTCCCCTGGGCCTGATTGGCGCAGTCGATACGGCCGGTTGGGTGGTCGGTAGCCTGTACGGCGGGATCATGGTCCAGTTCCTCGACTGGCGTATCCTGTTCTGGCTGAATGTCCCGATCGGGCTGGCCGCGCTCGGCCTGACCTGGTGGGCGCTGCGCGACGTGGTCCAGCTGCGCGCCCCCGGCCGGATGGACGTGATCGGCGCATTGCTGCTCACCCTGGCGCTGGCGGGAGTCAGCGTCGGACTGGGGGCCAATACCGAGGTCAGCCTGACGACCACAACCTTCGAGGAATTCTCGGCCATGCCGCCCTATGCCGGACCGATGCTCGCCGGCGCAGTGCTGGCGTTCTGTCTGTTCCTGCTGGTCGAAAGCCGGGTCAATAGTCCCCTGATCGATCTGAGCCTGTTCCGGCGGCGCAACTTCGCGGCGGGCAATCTCACCAGCCTGATCGTGGGCTTCGCACTGATGATCGGCCTGGTCAGCGTCCCGATCCTGCTCAACATCCGGGCCGAGAACATGCAAGCCCTGACCGCCACCGCGCTCCAGGTCGGGATCGTGATGAGCGCGCTCACCATCCCGATGGCGCTGGCGGCCGTGCCCGGCGGCTGGCTCAGTGAGCGTTACGGGCATCGCGTCCCGGTCGGCATCGGGCTGACCCTGGCGATCATCGGATTCACCCTGGCCGGACTGCGCTGGTACGAGACGGTCACCCATCTGGAGATGGCCGCCCATATGCTCCTGGTCGGCGTCGGGCTGGGCCTGACCCTCTCCCCGACCAGCGCGGCGGTGCTCAACGACGCCCCGGACGACCGGCGCGGGATCGCGGCCTCGATCGACGACATGCTGCGCCTGGCCGGGATGACCCTGGCCGCCTCCGCGCTGACCACCCTGGCCCTGCGCCGGGTCTCCGCACTGGCCTCCAACCAGATCGGAGAAACCGTCGCCATGACCCAGGAAGCGATCAACATCTACGTCACGATCACCGCCCAGGTGATCCGCGAGCTGGCCCTGGCCGGGGCGCTGATCTGCCTGCTGGCGTTGATCCCCGGCCTGCGGCTGCGGGGAGGCCGCGAGCAAGACTTCGCGACCCAATCCCCAGACAGCGCCGGCACAGAAAGGCTAACCCCGTGATGACACCTCTCGAACCCGGCCTGACCGGGGAATGCGCCTGGACGGTCACCTCGGAGATGACCGCCGCCCGTGTGGGCAGCGGCCTGGTGGAGGTCTTCTCAACACCAATGCTGGTCGGCTTGATGGAAAGCGCCGCGGTCGCGGCCCTGGCGGACAGCCTGGCGGAAGGGTCGACCTCGGTCGGCACGCGAATCGATGTGAGCCATCTGGCAGCCACACCCACAGGCATGACTGTCCACGCCCGCGCCACGCTAACCGCTGTCGACGGCCGCCGTCTGACCTTCCAGATCGAAGCCTGGGATGACGCCGACCGCATTGGGGAGGCCGTCCACGAACGCATGATCATTGATCGGGGACGCTTCGAGTCCAGAATCGCGGACAAACGCCGGGCGGCAGGTCTGGCGCAGGAGTAGTCGCGTGATCTATCTGGCCTATACCAAAGAAGATGCCGTGTTCGTAATCCGGCTCGCGAAGGACCTGGCCGCGACCGGGATCGACCTGTGGGTCGACGTGAACGAGATCGGCGCCACGGCCGATTGGCAGACTGCCCAGCAAGCCGCCATCGAAGCCAGCGAAGGGGTGATCGTGGTGGTCTCGCCGGAAGCCATGAAGCGCGAGCATATGCGGCGCGAAATCGACCAGGCAGCGAAGAGCCAGAAACCCTTGTATCTGGCCGTCGCCCGGCGCTCGCCCTGGCAGGCGTGGTTTGAGGGTCTGCCTTTCGCGGACTTCACCGAAGACTATGACAGCGGCTTGAACGACCTGCTGATCAACCTGATGGGCGGCCAAAGCCGGTCGCCGCGCCCGCCATCCGAGGAAGCGCGCCCGAAACCAAAGGCAACCCGACCGCAGCCGGAAGCCACCCTGCAGCCCCAGCCGGAAACGCCCCGCCGTTCGATCGTCCGGCGACTCTTGCGGCGTCCCTAACAGCCAAAGGGGATGCTGATGTTGGGCACCACATCGAGATCGAATACGTCGTAGCGGATGAATAGCTCGCCGCTGACGGGAATTTCTGATTCGAACAATGTGACGTGCGACAGGGTCACGTTGGCGTAGTAACGCACGACCACGCCACTCTGCGGATTGACCCATAACTCGCCATCTAGTTCTAGCCCACCGCCTTCCAGCAAGCCAACCGGGGGGAGAATCGCATTGGCAGGCGTCACCGTGTAACGGTAGGCGTCCACGCCATTGAGCGTGGCCCGCGTGCTGCTATAGGCAGCCTCGGCCACCCCGCCGATCAGCGTGCCGGCATCCAGATCGGCAACCCCACGGGCTGCTTCTTGCAGGGACGCCGAGCAGCGACCGTTCTGATCCACCAGATAGTAGCTGTCTGTGATACGCACGGCTTCAAGCTGGCGCGGATCGCTGGCAAAGGCCGCGCCGGCCGCCACCAGCCTGACTCGCCGGGCGGGTGCGATGCCATCCCACCAGACCTCGGCCTGGATTGTGCCGGTCGTCGCGGTCAGGTCAGAATCGACCATGCCCTCGAAGCGGACTTCGAGCGTATAGCGGTAGCCCTGGAGATCGTCCAGTCCCCGATCGACCACCTCATAAGAGACAGTCTCCAGCCCGGCCGGAGGCGCGTTTTCGGTCAGCACAATCGCCGTCCCCAGCGAGTCGACATCCAGCGGCGTGGGCGGCGGCGTCTGGCCCAGCCCGCTGCAGCCCGCCAGGATCAGGATCAATCCGATCCCCCAGCCTATCGTCTTCAGTCTTGCTTTCAAGCTCTACGCTCCTGAAGCAGATTCACCGCCCAGAGGCACAGCCGCATGCAGAGTCCAGCTATCGGCGACATCCAGATCGCCATACGCGACGACAACCTCGCGTACAACAAAGGTAAATGGCTCGAATGCTGGGCGCGGCACCGACGCCAGCGCTTCGTCTGTCCCATACACGTCCAGCGTCATATGGGGGACAAACTCAGCGTATTCCCCACCATACGCGGGGTATTCCGGGAAGGCCGCCTGGATTCGCTGGTAAAGATTCTTGATAGGTCCAGGATCGCGCGGCGCCAGGAAAAGGACGCCGCCGGGGAAGGTCCCATACCGGTCCAGCACCACCGTCAGCGGCGGCACGCGGCTACATACCTCCCGCAGGCGAGCCGTCGCCTCATTGAGCGCGGTCGTATCCAACGGCCCGCCCACCCGACCCGGCGGTACAAAGGGCACCATGAGCGATAGATGAGGCGGCACTGAATGAACCACGGTACTCGGGTGGCGGACGGCATACCGGGCGCGAAAGTCACGCGCAAAGGCGGCGACCGCTTCGGGCACCATGATCAGCACGCCGGAAATCAGAACATGTTCGGGATAGTTCACCACAGTCAGAATAACTCCATCGGAGGCAAAGACGGCGGCTCCACCAGCGTCAGGGGATTGGGCACGAAGACCAGCACAAAAACGATCAGGGCCGCCAGCGCAATCCAACGGCGGCGCGAATCGAGCGGCGTCAGCATATCCAGCGGCGTGGCATACGTCCGGCCAAAGAACAGGAGCAGCATCACCCACAGGAACCACGCGTCCGAGACAACCACGGCCAGCACCGTCATGATCAGCACCGCCGGCCAGTAGAGCAGACGCGCCCGGTCCCCGAACAGCGTGTAAAGAACATGCCCGCCGTCGAGTTGTCCGATCGGAATCAGATTCAGCCCGGTCACGAACAGGCCTGTCCAGCCGGCCTGGGTCAACTGATTGATGAACACATCCATCCGGCCGTCCGGCAGGATCTGCCCGAACACAAGCCATTTGGACAGGGAATACAGGATCGAATTGCCTTCCAGAATATAGGATGAATCGGTGGGCAGGGCTTTGACCTCGGCCGTCAGAAGTCCCAGCAGCAGAATCGGGATAGCGAAAGCCAGGCCCGCCAGCGGGCCGGTCACGCCCACATCCAGCATGGCCTTTCGGTTGCGGATCGGCGCGCGGAGCTGGATGAACGCGCCCAGAGTGCCAAAGAAACCAAATGGAAGCGGGATGAAATAGGGCAGCGTGACCGGGATGCCATGCCGCCGGGCGGCGAAATAGTGTCCCAGCTCGTGCGTCCCCAGAATCAGGACGATCCCCAGGGCATACGGCCAGCCGCGCCAGAACTCCGCAAGCTGGCGCTCCGGGTGATCCAGCAACGCCTCGCCCAGCGCGATCCCGGCGCCGGTATAGAGCAAGCTCAGGAGGGTGAGAATGAACAGGAGAGCATTCGGCCACCACGGCCGCGGGCGTGG
>CAZHMJ010000102.1:13043-15378 GCA_964533805.1 uncultured Anaerolineae bacterium
TGGATTGAAACGCCCCTCAATAATTTGCACGACCTGGGTGTCGCCGTGCTCGCGAAACATCGGCAGCAAATCCAAGGGAGCCAGGCGCGTATCCAGCCGGTCGTAAGCGACCTCGGAATCGACAAAAAGCTGACCCGTGAATACAGCCGCCACCCCACGCTGAGGGGCATAGTTCTCGGATTCGATCTGAAAAACCTCCGCGACGGCCTCGCGAACGGCCTCGTAGCGCCCCCGGTCTTGCTCGACCGCAGGCGTCAGGTCCGCGGCCTGATATTCAGTCTGTCGCGCCGACATCTCATCCAGCATGACGCTATCCCTGATTCATCCTGATTCGTTTCCCGACCCGTTACACAGATCGTTTTTGACTATACCGCTTGTTGGCCGGTTTGTCGCTTCAGGCTTCGCGGGCACTCCCCTGGCCCAGTGGAGGTCACGGGCCTCGATGGGCGACGCTTCAGTCGCGGGGCACCTCATGGTGCTCCCGGCAGCGGGCTTCGTAGACTTCGGCAGCGCCCACCATGATCACCGGATCATGATAGTGGGCAGGTCTACCGTTGACCAGCCGTTGAGTCCGACTCGCATCCTCGCCGCATTTCACGCAAATCGCGTGGAGCTTGACCACGTCTTCGGCGAACGCCATCAACTGAGGCATCGAGCCAAACGGCTCGCCGCGGAAATCCATATCCAACCCGGCCAGCACAACGCGAATGCCGCGCGCGGCTAGCTTCTCGACCACCGCAGGCAGGCCAGAATCGAAAAACTGGGCTTCGTCGATCCCAACCACGGTCGTATCAAGCGCGACCAAGGCCAGCAGCGCTGCGGCGGACTCGACCGCTTCCGCGTCGAGGTCCTGCCCACTGTGGGAGACAACCTTCTGTTCGGCATAGCGAATATCGATGGCGGGCTTGAATACCTGGACCTTCTGGCGGGCAATTGCCGCGCGCCGCAGACGCCGGATCAGTTCCTCGGTTTTGCCACTGAACATACTTCCGCAAATCACTTCCACACGGCCGCTCTTGTGAACCATACCTCCCCCTTTGCCCGGTCAGAAGCAAAAAAACAGGGCAGCCATGCCGGCCTGCCCTGTTCATTGGATACAGATCAACCTTACTCGGCTTCGTACACCTCGACGTTGTCCGGCAGCTTGTAGCCGCGCTCGCGCAGCTTCTTCTTCAACTCGGCCAGCGCCTTCCGTCCGAAGCCCTGAATCGACAGGACTGCGTCCTCGCCGCCCGTTTCGAACTTGGTAAGCACGTCGCCCACCACCGTCACGCCATTTTCGAGCAGGACATTTGCATAGCGGGTGCCCAGGCCAAGCTCGGTGATCGGCAGATCGGGCGAGGTGCGCTGCGCTTCGCGGGCTTCCGCGTCCGCCATCATCGTGCTGCGAACCTGCAAGCGCTTATAGAAGCGATCCACCTGGCCTTCGGTGTCCACGATACGCTGCTGTCCGGTAAAGAACGGGTGACAGGCCGAGCACACGTCGACACGCAGTTCCTTCTTGGTCGCTCCCGTCTTCCAGGTGTTGCCACAGGCACAAATCACGGTGGCGTCATCAAACCACTGGGGGTGAATTCCTTGCTTCATGAGGCTCCACTATCTCTCCGCGCCACGGACCGCAGTGGGTTAGCGTGACGCTATTAGTGTGTCGGATAAACGGCGAAGCTAGGCTTCGCTTGGAACGACCACTTCAGGGTAAACGCTGATGCGCTTGCGACCACCCCGGATCGGCTCGAAGACCACGTAGCCTTCCTGAACCGCAAAGATGGTGTAGTCCTTGCCCATGCCCACATTGTTGCCGGGATGGAACTGGGTGCCGCGCTGGCGCACGATGATGTTGCCGGGAATCACGTACTCGCCGCCGAACTTCTTGATGCCAAGCCGCTTTGCTTCGCTGTCGCGACCGTTCTTGGTAGAGCCGCCGCCCTTTTTATGAGCCATGATCCTTACTCCTTACCAGCTTCTACGCCGGATTAATCGCTTCGATATGCAGACGGGTGTAATGCTGGCGATGTCCCTTGAGGCGGCGATAACGCTTCTTGGGGGTGTATTTGAAGACGAACTGCTTGCGGTCGCGGTACTGGTCGACGACAGTTGCCGTGACGCTAGCCCCCTTCACCAGGGGTGTGCCCACGGTGGCTTTGCCGTCCTCGGCGACCAGCAGAACCTCGTCCAGATTCACCGTATCACCCACTGCATAAGGGAGTTTTTCGACGTCGATGTTCACGCCCACTTCAGCGCGGTACTGGCGTCCGCCGGTACGGAATACTGCATACATAGAGATTTCTCCAATCTTCACTTTGCCGCCGCGAGCGTCGCCTGAGCCACACTCACG
>CAZHMJ010000103.1:0-15217 GCA_964533805.1 uncultured Anaerolineae bacterium
ATATTGCGCCAGGAGATCGTCGCACCCCTCCCCGGCATACCAGGCCCGCACCTGCGCAAGCTTGATCTCCGCGTTCAGCGTTTCCCAGGGATGGCCGTAGACCACCCGCTTACTGCTCCATGCCGGAATCCACAGGCTAACATTAGGACTGGCGAGGACGACATCATCGGGCTTGCCATTGTCCTCAAGCCAGTTCATGGCCTCCCAGTACCCCCGCTCGACAATCAGACGCTGACTAAGTCCCGCCTCGGGATTCACCAGACCAAACAAGGGAATACTCAAGGCCAACACATTGCTGGGAGCCACAAGCACAATCAGAACAACCTGTGCCAGCCCGCGTGCGCGCTGAGGAATATGGTTCAGCCAGAAGTCTTCCAATGATCGCACGGCAAAAAACGTGATGGGGACAATCAAACCAACCATCAGACGCCGCTGCTGGTTGAATGGAAGGAAGACCAGCACCAGATTGACCAGGAACCAGATCAACATGAGTTGATCGCCATCAGCTTCGAAACGCATGACGGCTCTGACCAGCCCCGGAATCGCCACCAGAAGCAGTAGACCGTAACCAGTCAGAACGAGTAGGGGCGATGCGCTTTCCGCCGCGATCTGCCCGTTCCAGATTTGATCCATGACCGGGTTATAGCGAAGAACGACATAGTAGTACAGGCCCATCAGCGCCGCGGGCAGGAAATACATGGCAGCCCAGCGCAAATCCGATGCAGAAATGGCACGCTTTCGAATCCCTCGCAGCAGGACATAAACCGCGAGCGTTCCCCCAAAAGGAATCAGTGCCTGAGGGAACACGAAAGCGATCACCAATGTGAGAAGAAGCACCCCCAGCCCGCCGTTACCCACGGAAGGCTCGCTTTCATTGTCGATTCGGAAGACATTCAGATAGACACTGGCAATCAACACCAGACAGCCAATTGTTAGAGGAAAATGCGGGTTGGCATACGCACTGTAGAACGGATACGCCTCAGGCACGGTGAAATCAGGCACATTCTGTAGGGCGGAATTCGCAAGTAGCACCAACCACCCCAGCCCAGACCCCAGCGCGATCAAGGCAAAAAACAGGCGGCGCGGACGCAAACGAGTCCATACCGTCGCCCCAAACTGGTACAGCGCGCTAAACATGAACAGAGTCGCCAACACACGTGCCAGATGGAACATGACCAGATTCGAGACGCCAATGAGACGCGCAAGATGGCCCAGCATGAGATAAAAGAGCTGGATTGCAGCGCCTGTATGAGGCTCCGGCGTATGCGCGAAGTGCAGCAACCATGCACCGCGTATCCCCTGGCCGATCTTGGCCAGGTAAGTCGCACCGTCCTGAGGGTTCGCCAGAATCCCCATGAACTGCCAGTCCGCCGAGCCTGCGTTCGCCGCTAGTGCCCACGCATAGGGCACCAGCGTCAGCGCCGCCATTATCCCTCCGATCACAAATACCCAGCGCCATTCCGCCGAGGAGATGTGAGTCGCCTTCAGGCTTTGCATACGCTGTCCTCTTCAGCCTCTGGTTTGCCGCGCGATTCCGGGCCGTGTATAATGCCAGCCAGACAATGCTTCGTCATTGTACATCGTTACGGGGCTTTCGGATACCAGCTTATGAATCAGGCTCAAGCGCTTCATCAACTCCAGACGGTCGATCTGGCGATCAGTGAGCATCGTTCCCAACTGGCAGATGTCCAGGCCCGGATTGGAGATCGTAGCACACTGGAACTCGCGACCAATGCGCTCCAGCAGGCAAAAGCCAGGCTCGCCCCATGGCAGCGGCAGGCCAATGATCTGGAGTTCCAGATTAAAGGGCTGGTCTCAAAGCTCACCGAAACGGAACAGCGCCTGTACAGCGGCACGGTCAAGAATCCCAAAGAACTTCAGGATCTTCAGGAAGAAGCCGCCTCACTCAAACGACGGCGTTCGGGTCTGGAGGACCAGCTTCTCGACGTTATGCTGGAAATCGAGGCTGGTCAGGCAGCCTGTGATGAAGCGACCAGGCACCTCGAACGGATCCAGATGGAATGGGACACCTCCCAGGGTGAATACCGGCGGCAGCAGGACGTGCTGGAGCACATTCTGGACGGTCTGGAAGAACAGCGCGCATCTGCTCTCCAGACAGTGGATGCCGACAGCCTGGCGACCTACCGGCGGCTGTTGCACGGCAAACGGGGGTATGTCGTTGCCCCGCTCATCGATAATCTCTGCAAAGCCTGTGGATCAACCCAGACCTCGACCATCGTCCAGCAGGTCCGCCTGGGACGTGGTCTGGTCTACTGCGTGAACTGCGGTCGCATTCTGGTTCTTTCCTGAACACAGGACGGCGTCTATGTCCGACTTTCGTTTTGATCCCATCTCATTCATCGCCGGATTTGCCAGCGGAAGTTTCCTGGCCTTCATCCTGTACCGCCTGCGTAACTGGCTGGCCCGGATGCGCCGGCAGGCCGCCGAACAGGCCGAAAGCGCTCGCCGGTTTGCCACTCGCACCGCCGATGCCCGTTATCAGATTGACATGCTGCGCCACAGCCAACGCTATCACCTATTTGGTAACCGGATCAATCTGACCGAAGTCGTTGTGGAACCGCGCTTCATCATCGGCGTGGAGACCTACGACACCACCGGCGAGCGGCTCATGCAGGATGTTTTTCATGTCGTGCCACAAATTCACGAATTTCCAGCCGGCTTCGCCCCTTATAATGTCAAGAGTATTGGTGTCAAAGACCTGGGCGTCGGGGAGCAGCGCCTGGCCCTGCTCGGCCTCCCTGGCAGCGGACGCAGTACGGCGCTGGCCACCATCGCGCTCTGGGCTTTGGGCGAAATCGAATTTCAGGATGTCGCGGACACAGTCCAGCAAGCGATCGATGAGGAGGAGGCGCAGCTCTCCGATCAGGAACGCGATCTCCGCGCCAAAGCCCGCGCCGAAATCCAGGAACGCGCGCTGGCTCAGATTGCCCACGCTCAGGAACAGGCCGCCGAGGCGCTGGGAGACGAAGAGAAAGCACTGTCGCGGGTTGATTTCCATCGGTTGATGCCGATCCTCGTCCACCTGGACGATGTTGTCGTCGACCCGGAAACGCCAAAAGCCATCGATCCCGCCGAACCCCTGGTTCGCGCTATCCAACACACTGTACGCCGGATCACCGCCCTGACCGTGCCGCGCTACGTCTACAATCGCCTGAACAGCGGCCAGGCGCTGGTCCTGCTCGATGGTCTGGACGAGCTTCCCGCCCAGGAACAATCCTCTAAACTGGCCTGGCTACGCCGGTTCATGGAGACCTACCCCCACTGCACTGTGATCGTTGCCGGCCCCGCCACAGGCTACTATCCACTCCTCCAGCTTGGCCTCACGCCACTCTTCATGCGCCCATGGACAGACACGATGGCGCAGGAACTGACCGAGGCATGGGCAGGAATCTGGCCAAAGTTCGCTGGCGCCAAGCGCAACCTGGCCGAGCCACCCTCAGAACGCGCCATGCGTCTGGCGACGACCGAAAACCGAGGGCTGACGCCACTGGAATTGCTGCTGCGTCTGATGGTTGCTTTTGCCGACGACAGTCGCAGCGCTGGCCCGCTGGAATGGTTCAACGACTTCATCGCGACACGTTTCCGGATGAAGGAAATCGAGGGCAATGAGACCCTGACAGAAGAAGCGCTCTATACCATCGCCCAGCTTGCGGCCCGCATCCAGACCGGGGGGGCGCTCGATACAGAGCAAATTCACGAGCATGTCGAGAACGCCATGCGCCGGGTGGAGGGAGAAGGCAAGCAGGCCAAGGAGAACTTCGCGATCGACGTCGACCGCTTCGTCAAAACTCTGATAGTCTCATCAGGGCTGATGGTCAGCCGGATCGGGGATCGCTACGATTTTGTCCATCCTTTGCTGCGCGCCTTCCTGGCCAGCACCACGATCGTCGGCCTGGACAGCCCAACGCCGATCGAAACCATCGTCGCCGACCCGGCGTGGAAGGACTGCATCCCCTTTGCCGTCGCCATGGCGCCGGCAGAAATCGCCAACAAAGCCGTCGTCAGCCGCCTCTCTCAGACCCCCGACCTTCTTTTCAGCAACCTGTTTGACCTGACCCACTGGCTGCCCTATGCGCCGGCTAATGCTCCCTGGCGCGGCGAAGTCTTCAAACGTCTAGCCGCAGCCCTGATCGCCCCAACCCAGTTCCCCATCCTGCGGGAACGCGCCATGGCCGCGCTGGTCTCCAGCCGCGACAAGAGTATCCTGTTCATCTTCAGGCAGGCGCTCCGCTCCGCCGATACTCAGGTTCGCTTGCTGGGATGCATTGGCCTTGGCGCGCTGGGAGAGACCGATGCCATCAAGGACCTGCGCCCGATGCTAGAAGACGACGCCCTGGATGTCCAACTTGCCGCAGGTCTGGCGTTGGGGGCCATCGGATCGGAAAAGGCCCTGGAGGTCATGGTTGACGGGCTGTTGCACGGTGAAGAGAGCCTACGGCAGGCCGTCTCCGAGGCGCTGGCCGCTATCCCTGGGGAAGGCCACCAGATCCTGCACGCAGCCATCACATCAGAAGATATGATGGTCCGCCGCGCGGCAGTATTTGGTCTGGCCCGTCTCGGCACCCCCTGGGCGCTGACCGATCTGTACCGTGCCCTGTTGGAAGATAGCCAGTGGTACGTCCGCAGCGCGGCCGAACAGGCCTTCGCCAGGGCGCAGCGCCGAGCCGACGTGGTGGTAGCTGCCCATCCAGCCGTTCGCGATCTGGCCTGGGTGGTCGACTGGGCTGTTGAAAATGCGAAGCTGCCCCCGCCGGCGCCGCCCGGCGCGGAGAACGCCGAAGAAGCCGAGGGCGGGGATCCCTACAACCCGGATTTGCTCGTAAAGATGCTCTCCGCCGGGGATCAGGCCTACCGGATCGCTTCCGCTCGGACGCTAGGCTACCTGGCTTATGTGCGCGCACTGCCGTACCTGTACCGCACACTCGGCGATACCAGCGATCAGGTCCGAGCTGCCGCGTTCGCAGCCCTGGCGGATTACCAGGATCGGACGGGTGAAAGTCTCCCGGCAGCCGTTTAGCAAGACAGCAGAGGACAACGCTCCGTCACGGTCAGCCGCAGCGGGGCGTTGTTTTTTATTGAGCCGGTCCGCTACAAACCGCCTCGATATCCATCGGGTTAAAGGGATCACCATCCCAATGGATCGTGAATATCCCATCCTCGGGGACACTGAACTCAAGCTGCCCAGCCGCCTGAACCGTAGAAAAACCAAGGAACGTCATCTCCGCCAGCGTATTCCCCGCATCATCAAGAACAAGCAGATGACGGGCCGGACCTTCGCTGGGCAGATCGTGCCGCGCGATGATGCTCACCGTTGCCCCACCTGGGGCCGAGAACTCAACTCCACTGCCCTGAACGCGGGACCAACGCAGCAGCACATCATCACAGGACTGGCGTTCGGGCAGCGGAGCCGCCTCTGGCAGCCCACAGGTGAACCCAAACCGCACCTGGGAGTCGGCCACAGATTGGGCCAGCAACACAAGCTGTCCATCCGAACCCGCCACCATGTCTGCCACCTGGGATGGGCTGTTGCCCTCGACCAGCACCGTCTCGACCCCAGCGGCATCCTGGACCGCCAGCGCGCGAAATGCCGAACTGGCTTCGGCGCTGATCCGGATCGTCTCGCCGGGCGCGGTCGAGACCGCGATACGAGCCGTGCCCGCCTCAACGGGAACCATGATCTGCGTCGTCTGCACGCCACAGACGAGCGTCCCATCTGGCAAAAGCGCAGTCGAGACAGCGGAGTCTGGCAAGGTGATCAGCCGGGGCAGCAGAGCGAGCGGCAGCCCGGCCGCATCCGGCACAAGTCCTGGCATTGCCGGTCCAGGAATCCCAGCCGGCTGGCCTGCTACCAGCGGAACGCGCAAAATCTGCCCGGCTGTCGCCTGGCGAGTCAGCCCGTGAAATGCCAGGCCCGCATGCCCTTCCAGCACATTGACTAGCAGGACATCGTTCTTCCCGGCCTGGATCAGCGCCGTGCCATCCAGGCGCATGTCCAGATCGTTGATGCGCCAACTCGCGCCTCCGGATGGGGTCTGGACCAGCAGCCCACCACTCGGCACCCCGGCACAGGCGCTTGTCAAATAACTGCTCTCCAGTACGGCATTTTGGAAGGCCGGTGATGCTTGCCCGCCGCTGACTTCCCCAGTAGTCGGATCAGAGATCAGCATCCCGCCTGGATCGCAGTCGGTCACGGCCAGCTCGGAGAAAATCCAGGCTGACTCCCCACCCCAATCGACCTGCCACCAGGTACCATCGGCCAGGCGCGCGCTGATTGGCAGCGTCTGCCCTGCGGTGATCTGCCCCAGGATTTCAGCCTCGGTATTGGGCTGAGATCGGACATTCACCGTGCCGATCGAGGTCGCGGTGCAAGCCGGCGCGATCGGCGGCCCATCCACGCTGGATAAGATCGCATCGCCAAAAAGAACGATGGTCAGAAACACGCCCGACTCCAGGGCTGGGACCCGCAACAGGCTGATGCCATAGCCCTGTCCGGTGTCCTGGATCCCCACACCTTCGATGCGCTGGATGTCCTCCAGCGAGGTAATCTGAGTGGTCGGATTCGCCGCGCCGCCGAGATCGACTAGGCGCACTGCCGGTCCAGAACAAACCGAGCCATCCGTCAAGTCCATGCACCCTGTTGCCGCCTGCGCAACGGCCTGATCCATCGGGAGCCGGCAGGTCGAATCACCCTGGGCATCCACCACCCCAGACGGGATCATCGTCATCCCCACCAACACCAGCACAGCCAAGACCGCGAAAGCTCTGTTCATCACAACCCCACTCCACCAACCCATGCAAGACGGCAGGTGGGCTGGACCTGCCGTCGCTTCAGAACTTTAGAACCTCAGCTTACTGGGCCGACCGGGTCGCGGTGGGAGTCGCCGCAATCTCGTTGGCCGTCTCAGGCAACTGCAATGCATCTTCAGGGCAGAAAGTGACCTGCCGGTAGTCCGTGTGATAATAGTAGTTTTCGCGCCCGACCCGGAACACGATCTGGTAACCCGGCACCGGCGCGGCGACTGTCGTTCCGCCAGAAAGTGCGCATCCCAGGCGATTATCCGGCCAGAGATAGGACTTGACCTCAACCAGAAACACCCTGCGCTGCGGAAGGTCCAGGCGCTCGGCCAGACTGCGTTGGGCGAGATCGACCAGGGCGTTGACCACCGGATCGACGTCCAGTACAGGCTCCCCGGTCGGCTGCACTGGGGCATCACAACTCACAAACCGGTCATCGAGATCGGTATGGTACTCATAGAGCACGTCATCGACCAACAGCACGATCCGGTATCCCATGAGAGCGTCGCCCCGCGCCTCGCCCGGACAGCCCAGGCGGTCATCCGGCCAGGTGACTTCCTCCACATCCGCCACGGCAATGCTGTCTGTGCCAACATCGAGGCGAGCGGCGAGATCGTCGAGCACCTGACCCAGGACAAGCTGAATCTCAACCGGCGTCGACACAACGGCCTCCGTTGCATCAGGGACGACCACCACCGGCAGTGGCGTTTCCGTGGGAGTCGGAGGCAAAGCAGTCGGCGTGTTTGTCGAGGCAATCAGTGCCTGCGTGGCCAAGGGCCGATCGGGCTGGCCCGCACAGGCCGCCAGTGTCACCACCAGAGTGAGAGCCAGCATCAACCGGCGCCACATCGTCGATTACTTCTCGATATGAGGAGCCAGGCGCTGTTCAAGCAATGCAGGATCGATCCCCTCGACGCTGATCAGCTTCTCCCGGCTGTTCAGGCCAGCCACGATCTCGATCCGTTCCTTGGGAACCTGGATCAGATTCGCCAGAAACGCGATCAGTTCATCATTGACGCCGCCCTCGGTCGAGGACGAGGTCAGGCGAATCTTCAGCACGCCATCGTCCTGCAAGCCGGCGACCTCGCTCTGGGCAGCGCGCGTCACGATCCGTACCGTGAATGCAGCGCCCCCGACTGCATCTTTGATCTCGAACTTGCGCATCTGAATCTACCCTTTCTAAACGCCGAAAGTGGTTGCAACCACGCTCGTCAGCAGTTGCACCAGCAACATCGCCACCAGCGGGCTGAAGTCCAGCCCGCCGCCCGCGGGCAACATCTGCCGGATGGGTTGCAGCACCGGCTCCGTGATCTGGTACAAAACCTGCACGGCTGGATGATAGGGATCGATCTGAACCCAGCTCAACAACACCCGCGCCAGCAATACAAACATGTACAGACGTCCAACCGTTACGAGTAGAAATGGAATAAAACTCACAATCCGCTACCCTATCTCCCGTGGCCCAAAAATAGCCCGGCCGATCCGCACCATCGTGGCGCCTTCCGCAATCGCCACCGGAAAATCATCCGTCATCCCCATGCTGAGTTCACGCCAATCCGCCAGGGGAAACTCAGTTTGCAGGACGTCTCGCAGCCGGAACAGGTCCGCAAAAACCGGACGGGCCCGTTCCATGTCATCGACAATGGGCGCCATGGTCATCAAGCCGCGCACAACGACACCCGATAGTGTTAGGATACTCCGAATGTCGCTCCAAAGCGACTCGCGCACCGTCTTTGAATACGCCCAACCGGCTGCAAAAAAACCGGACTTGCTCTCTTCACCGCTGACGTTCATCTCAAGCAGAATATCCTGCCGCACATGCTGCTCCTGGCACAACCGCGCCAGCTTGTCGGCCAGCTTGAGACTATCGATCGAATGCACGAGCGCGAAACGGTTCACCAGAAGGCGCGTTTTGCGGCTCTGAATATGCCCGATCATGTGCCAGCGAGGCTCGGCACCCTTCCCTTGAGTCATCACGAGGTCCGCGTTGACCTGGGCAATCTTCTCGACCGCTTCTTCGGGCCGGTTCTCGCCAAAGTCGGTCAAACCGGCGGCGATGGCCTGCATGACAGTCTTGGCCGACTTGGTCTTGCTGACTGCGACGAGAGTCACCTGGCCGGCAGTCCGGCCGGAGTGTGTGCAGGCCTGCTCGATCTGGCGGCACACCTGGGCAACCCGCGCCTGGATGATGGGTATATCCAGTCCATCATTCATAACTTACCACACAACTCTCCACTAGATGCGCTAAGCCCTAGGGTTAAGGCAGATCACCGCGCCGAAGCGACCGGTCCGGCCATGTTCGGCCCGATGAGAGTAGAACTCATCAGTGTGCCGGGCCGTGGAAATCCCCGCGACTTCGATCTTGATCACACCTGCCGCCTCAAGCACTCGCCGGTTGGCCTCCCACAGATCGAAGAAGAACGAACCGTTGCGGCGACTCAACAGCGACTCAGGATGGGGCAGGTTCTCCCGAACCGCCGCCACCACCTCTTCGCCCACCTGATAGTCATCAGGGCCAATACTGGGGCCAATCCCAGCCTGGATATCTGCGGGTCTGCATCCAAACCGCTCGCTCATCGCGCACACCACGCTGGCCGCGGCCCCGGCCACAGTCCCCCGCCAACCGGCATGAGCAATCCCCACGACTTGCCGCGTGGCGTCGTACAAAAGGACCGGCACGCAGTCGGCGAAGCGCATCACCAGCGCCAACCCAGGCTGATCCGTCACAAGACCATCTGCCTGCTCCAGTGGATCACCAGGCGCGAGAGGCTCCATCGCCACAACCGTCCGCGTGCCATGCACCAGCCAAACGGTGCAGGTCTGCCGGACATCCAACCCCAGGGCCTCATGCATCAATCGTTTGTTGTGCTCGACCGCCTGAGGGTCATCCCCAACCGTGCTGCCGACGTTCAACGATCGCCAGGGCGAACAACTGACTCCCCCAATCCGGGTGAACACCCCATGAGTCATCGCCCCACAATCGGCCCATTGATCGAACTGATAGTAAACCGGTCCCGAAGTCCCTATCCGCCGCAATAGACACCTTCCAGTAGCTGATCTCCCCAAGATTATAGCGCGGCAGACTGGGTACTGCCGCAGTCTGCCGCGCCAGATTATCGGTGGTCGTCATCCGTACCGCGAATGCTATCCGTTCACAACCAGCGCTGAGAAAGGTGCGCAGGAAACAGCGAGAACTCCATCGCGCCAGTCCCAACCGTCGACCGGCTGCCCATCGACTGACACGCCAGATGGCTGCCCCGCCAAACCATAGACCAGTACCCGAACTCGCGCATAAGCCGGCTGGTACTCGCCCGTGGTCTCCCAACGAACGGCCAGACCATCTACCGAAGGCTCGCAGACGAAGCGCGACCAGCGATAGTCCCCAGTCTGGTAGGCCTTGCCCTCGCCCGCATCCTCGTACAAGCTGGATTCGCCCTCGCCATGGAAAACGCGCAACTCAAGCTCATCCACCGGCTTCTCGCCGGTGTACTGCATGACCGGCCAGTGTGGCAAGACCGTCCCCGCCCGCACATACAGAGGCAGATGCTCAAGCGGGGCCGCAACTTCCATCACCGCACCACCCGCGACCGGCTGTCCCGTCCAATAGTCATACCACCCACCCGCCGGAAGCCGGACCTGGCGCCGGTCCGCGCCTTGGTGAACAACAGGCGCGACCAGCACGCGGTCCCGCAGCAAGTAGACATCATCGCAGTCCCCCAGCGTGGCGTCGAGAATCTTCGCCGGGCGAATGATCGGCCAGCCATGCGTCGCACACTCGGCCATAGCCGTGTACAGGTACGGCAAAAACTGGTAGCGCAATCCAATCGTGCGCCGGATGATGTCCTCATATGGCTGGCCAAAGGCCCATGGCTCGTGCGGATTTGTCCCCTTGGCGGTATGGCCCCGGTAGAATGGGAGCAGCACGCCGAGCTGAATCCAGCGAGTAAACAACTCACCATCGGCATTCCCGCCAAATCCACCAATGTCCGGACCGGTGAAAGCCAGTCCGGAGAGGCCCAGGTTCAGGCACATACTGATCGTTACGCGCAGATGCTCCCAGGTTGAAAGGTTATCCGCCGTCCATGAGGAAGCATAGCGCTGGACGCCCGCATATCCCGCGCGGACGATGACCAGATGCCGGCGTTCTGGTTGCAAGGCCTCCAGACCTTCCCGTGTCGCGCGTCCCATCTGCATACCGTACACATTGTGTGCTTCGAGATGAGTCGCGCCCCGGCCTTCCCAGTAATGCGGAATGTAGTCAGGGACATTCTTGTCTGCTCCGGCCATACAGAAGATCGCCGGTTCGCCCATATCATTCCAGAATCCTGCCACGCCCTTGTCCAGCAGCTCGCGATACCATTTCCCCCACCAGGCGCGTACCCGTTCACTGGTAAAATCCGGGAAGTAGCAGTTTCCGGGCCAGACAGGCGCGATGAACGGAGAGCCATCCGGATATTTCAGGAAGACGTCTTCCTCGAGCCCACTTTTACACACCGCATAGGCATGATCCCGTTTGATCCCCGGATCGATCATGACCACGGTACGGAAACCTTGAGCGGCCAGATCCGCAGTCAATCGCTCGGGGTCGGGAAACTGGCGAGGATTCCAGGTGAAACACCGGAAGCCATCCATGTAGTCGATGTCGAGGTATAGCGCGTCACACGGGATTTGCCGGCGTCGGAATTCCGCGCCGATTTGCCTGACCTCATCGGCGCTCATGTAGCTCCAGCGACACTGATGGTACCCCAACGCCCACAGCGGAGGCATGGGCATCCGACCGGTCAGCGCCGTGTACTGCTCGACCACCTCGTCCAGCGTGGGACCGGGAAAGACATAGTAACACAACTCGCCCGACTCGGCGCTGAAGACTAGCTCGTCCGGAGCCATAGTCGCGCCAATCGCGATCGAGCCGCGGGAGGTGTTGTCCCAGAAAATACCGCGCGCGCCCTGCCCGTTCAGGCCCACATAGAACGGGATGCACAGATTGATCGGGTCCACTCCCGGCGCATAGCCGCTGGGGTCGGTGTTCCACAGCCCGTACGTCCGGCCGCGCAGATTCAACCCAAATGCGCGTTCCCCCAACCCATGTCCAGCCTCGTCCTTCGCCAAGGTGACGCTGTGTCGGACGGCTCTGCCGCGCCAGGCGATGCCGCCCGCATCTTCACAAATAACCCGTCCGTCCGGCGTCGTGATCCGCACGCTCAGGTCGACGCGGCTGACTTCCGCAGCGAGTTGCTCGGACCGAATCTCAATGGCTGTATCCATCTCGATGATCGAAAACGGGACAGGCGAGCTATCGCGGCGATCGAGCACGGCATAGGAAAACAACGGTGCGAACTGCCCATCCGGCGCAAAGCGCACGCGGAAACACTCGTCAGTCACGACGTCGATACGCAAGCTGCCGCTGTCCGAATGAAACTCGGCACCCGTCTGATCGGTCTTGAATGCATTCAGTTCGGTTGGTGTTTGCCACGGCCCCGGCTGCATCTCTGGCATCACGAAACGGGCCGCCTGCCGGCGTCTTACCACGTCATACACCGCCGAATCGAGCGCAGTGCGTAATCCAATCGCGCGTACCATCCCCACCAGGCTGAATGCGGATGTTCTTTTTTTCTCGTCCACGCTTTCGCTCCACTTTCGGGAGAAGACTCAGGTCACACCGGGCAGGTCATTCGCCCCGCACCCGTTTGTCGACAATATTCTTGAAGGGGTCGTCACCGGGCTGATACAGCACTTCGCGCGTCCGGCCACCCGATGTCGCCTGCCCCACGATCCCAAGTTCCTGCATGAGGTCCATCAACCGGGCCGCGCGCGGATAGCCGACGCCCATCCGGCGCTGAAGCAGCGAGGCGGAGGCTTCCCCGGCCTCCAGCACGATCTGGATGGCTTCCTCAAGCATTGGGTCGGTTTCGGACAGAATTTCGCGCCGGGTCATGCCGCGTTCCCAGGGGGATACCTGGCGACCATCGAGAACGCCTTCGGCCACTTGCTGCTCGGTCCAGTCGGCCCAGTATTCAAGCAACCGCTGCAATTCACCATCGGAAACAAAACAGCCCTGCAAACGCTGTGGCCCGGCAGCATCCGCAGCCTGATACAACATGTCCCCCCGCCCCATCAGGGTTTCCGCGCCGACCGAGTCGAGGATAACGCGCGAATCAACGCCCGACGCGACCGCGAACGAAATCCGGGCTGGAAAATTCGCTTTGATCAACCCGGTAATGACATCCACGGAGGGACGTTGAGTCGCCACCATCAAGTGAATCCCAACCGCGCGGGCCATCTGGGCCAGCCGGGCCAGCAGCTTCTCGGTTTCTTCTGGCCGCGAGAGCATGAGATCGCCGATCTCGTCGAAAATGATGACGATATACGGCAGGTGCTCGTCTTTGCGGCGACGGCCAAGCGCCCGATTGTATGTCTCGATGTTACGCGCGGCGGCAACTTCCAGCAGCTTGTAACGCCGGTCCATCTCACGCGCCGCCCAGCGCAAGACCCCGATGATCCGCTCCTGTTCGACCTCGACCGGCCCCAGCAGATGCGGCAGTCCCTGGAAGCGGGTCAGTTCTACCATTTTGGGGTCCAACAGAACCAACTTGAGCCGGTCGGGCGGATTATTCATGACCAGCGCCGCCGTCATCGCCGTGAGTGCGACGGACTTGCCGGAGCCGGTTGTTCCGGCAATCAGGAGATGGGGCATCGTGGCCAAATCGGCCACGAAGGATGCCCCGGACACGTCGCGTCCCAGCGGCAGAGCCAGCGGCGACCGGTTGCGATAGAACGTGGCACTCTCCATCACGCCGCGCAAAGAGACGATGCTTGGCTCCCGGTTCGGCACTTCCACACCGACATAGGTATGACCCGGAACCGGGGCCTGGATGCGCAGCCGCTTGGCGGACAACGCCAGCGCCAGGTCGCGCTCCAGGGCAGCAATCCTCCCCACCCGCACCCGGTACAGGAACCTCTCGCCCTCTTCGTTGATCATCTCCTTAAAGGGCTGAACTGCGTATTGGGTCACTGCCGGTCCGATTTTGATGTCGACGACTTCCACGTGGATATCGAATTCCCGCAGGGTTTCTTCGATGATGCGCGCGTTCTTGTTGATCTCCTCATCGGTTGGGCGATTGAGATCGTTATCTTCAAGCAGGTCGTAGGGCGGCAGTTCATCCTGCCGCTTGCCGACCTTGCGCTGCTCCTGCAAATCATCCACACTGAAGTGTCGGATGATCTGCCCGTCCGCGCCACGCACCGTCTTGTACGTGGTCGAAGTCCTCTTCGGCCGGGCCACCGCAGGCATGGCAGAACCATCCTCGTCGTCACGCTGAACAATGGATGGTCGTTCGCCTGGGATGCCCGGTGAGCTGAGGCCGCGCTCCAGTCGCTCCTGATCGGGCTGGACGTAGTGCGGCAGGTGTTCCCGGTCCATCCAGGAGTCATCCTCGGAATCCTCATCAGGCTCCGAGTCATCCAGGTCATCGGCGGTCGGCGGGCCAACCACTGGACGCACATGCGGCAAGGGCGCTTCGTGTCGGCGAGTCACGACCGAAGGCCGCGGGCGTCGCTCTGGCATGGCGACCAGCGCAGCCTCTGAGGGTGCAGCCGCCTCTGCATGCGCACCCAGTTCCTCGTTTTCTTTCTCCAATCGGTCAGCCAAACGTTGAACCGATTCACGCAGCCAGTTCAGCGCCAGCGTGAGATGCTTTCTCCGCATGCCTGCTGCCCGACTAACCGCGACAATAAAGATCAGGCCGTACAGAATCGTCGAGGAGATCGGGTCAAACACGACGGCAACCAGTTGGCTGAGCGCCCAGCCAACATACCCGCCGCCCCCCCCGGCTCGTGCCAGGGCGCGTGGCTCAGGATCATTCGCCAGCAGGTGGAACAGCGCCAGCAGCGAGATAAAGGCCACTTCGATAGCGAGCAGCCTTGACCACGGAAAATGCCATTGGAGCTCCAGATTCAGCTTGGGCAGCAAGATCATCACCGCCAGCCCCAAAATGCCAAATGCGACTACGAAACTGCCCAGCCCAAAGAGCTGGCGAATAGCCTGGGCCCAACTGCTGGTGACGGCCTCCTCAGGCGAGAAATTGAGCAGCGCTAGCAGGGAAACGACGCCGAACACCAGCAGCAGGATCGCCGCGATCTCGTCGCTTCCTTCAGGCAGGTTGGCGAGGATATCCCGCACCCGCTCAACGAAATCCTGAGCCCGCTGGACAAAAGTCACGCCCGTGCTACCCCGCCTCCCCCCCCGGCTTGGAGCGGAAGGCTTTTGGGCAGAGGAACGCTTGACACGGCTTTTGAGCCTATCCAGAGTGGATTGCCAAAAAGGCGGTTGTTTCTGACCTGCCATTGAACCCGACCCGACTCACCTTGTTCCAAGGACCAGGACCGCGCTCACATTGTAACA
>CAZHMJ010000104.1:0-15156 GCA_964533805.1 uncultured Anaerolineae bacterium
TCCGTCTCTTTGATCTCGGCCGTCGCACTCCGCCGAACGGGGCGGTGCCCCGTCCTTACCAGACGCTTCGACGCCTGGACGCTTGCCGCTCTCCGTGAGGCAATCATCAGGCGGGCGGCATTGTCAGATGGGCCGGACACGTTATAGTTAGCGCCATGTCTCACAAAATCCGCTTCTGTCACGTCCTGCTGGCGATTGGCCTGTTCATGGGAGGATTGCTTCCGACCCTGACCCCGCGCCGCGCCGCTGCCCAGGACCCGGCCAGCGAGGTGATCGCCCTGGTCAACCAGCTCCGCGCCTCGCTGGGCCTGTATGCCCTGACGCCCAACTGGACGCTGACCGCCGCCGCCCAGAATCACGCCAACTGGATGGCCGCCAACAGCAGCTTCTCCCACACCGGCGAGGGCGGCTCCAGCCCGCAGGACCGGGCCAACGCGGCCGGCTACCAGGGCTGGGTGGCCGAGAATATCGTCGGCGGCACCAACCTCTCCCCCCAGCAGGGCATCATCTGGTGGCAGAACAGCCCGATCCACTACGCGGGCATGACCTCCTCGCGCTACATCGAAGTCGGCGCGGGCTATGCCCGCAGCGGCGACCAGAACATGTACGTCATGGTCTTTGGCGTCCCGACCGACCGGCCGGTCGGCGGGAGCCAGAGCAGCGGCGGGGCGAGCGTCCAGCAGGCCCCGGCCCCAGTGATCCGCACCCCGGTGGAAGTGGCCGAACCGCGCGAGGACGGCTCGATCGTCCACGTCATCCAGATCGGCCAGACCGCCTGGGATGTCGCCGCCGCGTACAACGTGCCCCTGGCGGACATCCTGCGCTTCAACAACCTGCCGGACGACCCGATCATCCTGCCCGGCGACGAGATCGTGGTGCGCTTCTCGGACCAGCCCACACCCGGCCCGGCCGAGCCGCAGTACCACACCGTCGCCGAGGGCGAAACCGCCTGGACGATCGCGGCCGAGTACAACATCGACCTGGGGGTGCTGCTGGCGATGAACGGCTTCGACCAGCGCCCGATCCTGCATGAAGGCGACCAGGTCATCATCGCCCTGCCGGAAGGGATGCCCATCCCGCCGACCGCCCCGCCGCCCACCCCACCCAGCACGCACATCGTCCAGGAGGGCCAGACCGCCTGGGCCATCGCCCTGCGCTACGGCCTGAGCCTGGATGACCTGCTGGCGATGAACAATCTGACCGACGCCTCCGTCCTGCTGGTCGGCACGGAGCTGACCGTCCGCTGGCCGGAGCCGACCGCGGCTCCCACCCCGGAGCCGAGCCAGACCCCAGCCGCGACCGAGATCGCCGTCCAACCGACGGCTTCCCCCTCGCCGACCGCCACCGAGCCGCCGCTGCCCACCCCAACGGCCAGCCCATCCCCCACCCCAACCGCGACTCCCGCCGTCCCGGCCCTGGCCGACCTGGTGCAAAATGCCGATCCGCTGACCCTGGTCGGCGTGGGCATCGTCGGGCTGGGCCTGCTGGGGCTGGGGGTGTTCGTTGGGGCCGAGGTCCGCGAGCGGAGACGCAGGCGCAAATAGGCTTTGAGAGAACACCGAATCGCCCAACGCGGATAACCCAGGCGAAAACGGACGGGCAGCGGCATCGCCTGATCGCCAGCCGGGCGGTCCGCGCCGCTGCAAGGCATCGCACGTCCCTGCAACGGCCCACTTCAGATGGATGCCCGATCTTGCCAACGTGACTGGATTATTTTTTCACATTAAAAAATTGCGCGACATCGCCCCTAAACTCCACAAACCTTATTAAAAGCGTTGTATAATGCGACTGAGGGGGAAGTTATTGAGTTATTACAGCCCTCATTACAGCCACGGCTCTCCCCTCTGATTGGCGCGTCTTTCTTTGAGGAGGAAAGAGAGATGAGACGGTCGTCGTATATCCTTTTGGGAATTGCCGTCGTGCTGGTCGTGGTGGGCAGCCTGGTCGCCTACCTGGCCCAGACGTCCGGCGGCACCATCGACGTGCGTGACATCCGCTTCACGGGCACCGACGGGGTCGAGATGAGCGCCCTGCTCTACGTGCCCAGCGGGGTCACCGCCGACAACCCCGCCCCCGGCATCCTCGCCGTTCACGGTTACATCAACTCACGGGAGACCCAGGACGGCTTCGCCATCGAGTTCGCCCGGCGCGGCTATGTCGTCCTGGCGATGGACCAGACCGGGCACGGCTATTCGGGCGGCCCGGCTTTCGCCAACGGCTTTGGTGGCCCGGATGGGCTGGCCTATCTGCGCACGCTCGACATCGTGGACAAGGACAACATCGGCATCAGCGGCCACTCGATGGGCGGCTGGGCGGTCGGCATCGCCGCCAGTGTCTTCCCGGATGACTACAAGTCCATCCTCCTGGAAGGCTCCTCGACCGGCACTTTTGGCGTACCGGACGGCACGCCGGAGTGGCCGCGCAACCTGGGCCTGATCTTCAGCGAGTGGGACGAATTCGCGCAGCTCATGTGGGGCGCCAACACCGCCCCGGAGATCGTCAACACCGACAAGCTCAAGACCCTGTTCGATACCGATGAAACCGTCGTGGTCGGCCAGTTGTACGGCTCGGTCGAGGATGGCACGGCCCGTATGCTGTACCAGCCGCGCGTCACCCATCCCGGCGATCACATCTCGTCGATGGCCATCGCCAACGCGGTTGAGTGGTTCGGGATGACCCTGCAAGGCGGCAACGATCTCGATCGCTTCGACCAGGTCTGGCACTGGCGCGAGATCGGCGGCTTCATCGGCCTGATCGGCATGATCCTGGCCCTCTTCCCGCTGGGCGCGATCCTGCTGGACACCGCCTTCTTCAAGGACCTGACCGACCCGCTGCCCGAATTCAAGGGACTGAAGGGCGGCGGCTGGTGGATCGGCGCGGCGCTGCTGGTGCTCGTCCCGATCGTGACCTACTTCTGGCTCCAGAACCAAGCGGGAACGTGGATCACGACCGGCTCGTTCTGGCCGCAGAACATCACCACCGGCCTCGCCGTCTGGGCGATCGGCAATGGTCTGATCAGCCTGATCCTGTTCCTGGTCTGGCACTTCGCCGCCAACAAGAACACGGGCGCGACCGCCGATAACTACGGCCTGACCTGGAGCGGCAAGCTGCTGTGGGCCAAGATCGGCAAGTCGCTGCTGCTGGCGATCGCCATCATCGTCCCGGCCTACGTCCTGCTCCTGCTGGCCGCCTGGATCTTCAAGATCGACTTCCGGCTGTGGGTGCTGGCCTTCAAGCCGATGAGCTTCCGGCAGTTCGGGATCATGCTGGCTTACCTGCCCTTCTTCGGCTTCTTCTTCCTGGTGCTCGGCACGGTGCTCAACAACCAGCTCCGCCGGGTCGATGCCGAGGGCAAGCCAATCGGCCTCGACCGCCAGATGCTGATCAACGTCGTGCTGCTGGCGCTGGGCTTCGTCGGGCTGCTGCTGCTCCAGTACCTGCCGCTGCTGACCGGCGGGACGATGCCGCTGGGCGAGCCGCTGCTGACCATCGTGGCCATCCAGATCGTGCCGCTGATGATCATCGTCGCCCTGCTGCTGACCTACTTCTTCCATAAGACCGGCCGGGTCTACACCGGCGCCTTCCTGGTAGCGATGCTGATCACCTGGTACATCGTCGCCGGGCAAGCCACGCACTTCCCGTTCTAGCACCGTCAGACACGCTGTGGCGGCGGGCGAACCCGTCCGCCGCCACAGTCCGCCCCGCAGGCCACTCTCCCCATCCTCATCCCTGGTTGACCGCGCATGCCTGCAACTATAAGATAAGTGACTATGCCCTGTTTGTGACGAAAGGAGACCCCGATGGCCGACGAACGCATCCGGTTCATCGACTACAAGGGCAAGAAAATCCTGCTGGAAGATTTCACGAACATCAGCGATGAAGAAGAATTCATCGCGCTTCTGGACAAGGTGGAGGCGCTCATCCAGAAGCAGCCGCCCAAATCGCTGCTGGTCTGCGTGGACCTGAATGGCGCGCGCTTCAGCACGCGCATCTCCCAGGCCTCGAAGGAGGCGACCGCCCGCAACACCCCCTTCATCAAGGCCAGCGCCCTGGTGGGGCCCGGCGGCCTGATGGACATCATCATGCAGGGTGTCAGCCTGTTTGCCCGCCGGGAGCTGATCATGTTCAAGACGCGCGACGAGGCGCTGGAGTGGCTGATCAAGCAGTAGTCTGGCCGGAATGTGACCCCAAACGACCAGGGGCGGCGCGAGTCTGACTGTCGCGCCGCCCCCGTCGATTCATTCTGGCAACCAGCCCCTATTCGCCCCAATCAATCTGCCAGGCGGGCACGCCGATCGCCAGCGCGTGCTGCTGGGCGATGGCGCGCTGGGCCGGATCGCCGCGCCGGTAGCGGAACACCCGGTCGTGGAAGATCACGATCGTGTCGTGCTCGGTGCTCAGGTTGGCATACCAGCGCACATCGATCGCCCGGCTGATCCGCGCCGCGACCGCGTCCGCCTCGGCTTCCGGCCCTTCGAACGTGATCGCCGTCCACACACCGGACTGCCAATCAGCCGGTCGGGCCACGTCCCAGGTCTCGGTCCGGATGAGGGTCAGCGTGTCCAGCACGGTCGGGTCGTTCAGGCTTTCCTTGAGCAGCAGTCCGCTGAACGTCATCCTGATCCTCCTCCCCGGCGAAACGGCCACCGCTGTACGTCCGCCGCCTCAATTCAGAATTCAACACTCACCATTGCCGTTTAGAATCCCGGCACGTCGATCCCCAGCAGCCCCAGGATCAGGTACAACTCGCCCCGGTGGTGGATTTCGTGTTCCATCACGTAGCGAAAAATGCCTTCGATGGTATACGTCTGGCCCCACGAAGTCTCGATCCCGCGCTCCAGATCGGCATCCGTCAGGCCGCGCAGATAGGCCTCGCTGCGCGCGTGGACCTCGCCCAGCAACGTCTTGAGCGCGGCCACGTTCGGGACCTGCTCCAGCGCGAAATCCGTGCCCATGTAGGCGGCGGGCCAGCCATCCAGCTCGCCGGTCAGGATGTGACGCAGCCAGCCATCCTCGGCCCCGGCGATGTGCAACACCTGCTGGACCGGCGTCCAGAGGCCGGGGCGAGGCACGAAATGGCGCTGCTCGTCCGGCAGCGTGTCCAGCGCGGCCAGCAGCGTCGCGCGCGCCCTGGCCCAGTCCGCCAGCAGAGTCCCGATCCGGCTCATAGAGAGTCCCCCCTGTTTTGCGTCCATCACGTTTTCAGTATACAGAACATTTGTTCCCGGCTCAAGCACAAAAAAGCCCGCCGGGGCTGCCGGCGGGCCTGGATGGATCGGGCGAAGAAGCGGGCTAATTGAACTGGGTGTTGTTCAACGGGGCGGGCTGCTCCGGCAGGTCGAGATCGGGCGGGGGCTGAACCAGGTGATTGGCCGCGCCTTCGCGCCGCACGAAGACGATTTCGTTCTGCTGTGGGTCAACGTCGACAATGACCAGGTCGCCGCGCTTGAACTCGCCCTTGAGCAGGCTCACGCTGAGCGGGCTTTCCACGTAGCGCTGCAAGGCCCGGCGCAGCGGGCGCGCCCCGAACTGCGGATCGAAGCCATGATCGGCCAGCCAGGCGCGGGCCTCGTCGGTCAGTTCGACCGCCAGCCCTTGCTCCGCCAGCCGCTCGGCGATTTCCGCCATCTGGAGGGTCACGATCTGCTCCACGTCCTTGAGCGACAGCTCCGTGAAGATGATCACCTCGTCGATGCGGTTCAAGAACTCCGGCCGGAAGGTCTTGCGCATGGCATCTTCGATGGCCTTGTGATCGGCCAGGGCTTGCGGGTTGCCGTCGGAGACGAAACCGAGCGCCCCGCCCTTGCGGGCGAACTCCGTGCCCAGGTTGCTGGTCATGATGATCACGGTGTTGCGGAAGTCCACCACGCGCCCCTGGCCGTCGGTCAGGCGACCGTCCTCCAGGATTTGCAGCAGGGCATTCCACACGTCGGGGTGGGCCTTTTCGATCTCGTCGAACAAAATCACCCGGTACGGGCGGCGGCGCACCGCTTCGGTGAGCTGGCCGCCTTCCTCGTAGCCCACGTAGCCGGGCGGCGCGCCGAACAGGCGGCTGACCGTGTGCGACTCGCGGTACTCACTCATGTCGATCCGCACCAGGGCGTCCTCGTCGTCGAACATGAACTCCGCCAGGGCCTTGGCCAGTTCGGTCTTGCCGACGCCGGACGACCCCAGGAAGATGAACGAGCCGATCGGGCGGCGCGGGTCCTTGAGGCCGGAACGCGCCCGGCGGATGGCGTCCGAGACGGCGACGATGGCTTCATGCTGGCCGATGATCCGCTTGTGCAGCGCTTCTTCCATGCGCAGCAGCTTCTCGGACTCGGTCTCCATCATCTGCGTGACCGGGATGCCGGTCCACTTGGCGACGACCTCGGCGATGTCGTTGACGTCGACCACCTCGTCCAGTGAGTTCTTCTCCTGCCAGGCTTCGCGTCGGGCCTCGTATTCCTCCTGCAAGCGCAGGCGGTTGGATTTCAGCGTGGCGGCGCGCTCGTAGTCACGCGCCACACTGGCATTGTTTTCCTCGGCCTCCAGGCGCGTGATCTCGGTCTTCATCTCTTTCAATTCCGGCGGCATGGAATACAGCGCCACGCGCAGCTTGGCCGCGGCCTCGTCCATCAGGTCGATGGCTTTGTCCGGCAGACGCCGGTCGGTCACGTAGCGATGGGAGAGTCGCGCCGCCGCATCCAGGGCCGCATCGGAGATGCGCACCTTGTGGTGGGCCTCGTAGCGATCGCGCAGGCCGTGCAACATCCGGATCGTATCCTCGACCGAAGGCTCCTCCACGTACACCGGGGCGAAGCGCCGGTCGAGCGCGGAGTCCTTCTCGATGTACTGGCGGTATTCGTCCAGCGTGGTCGCGCCAACCGCGTTCAGTTCGCCGCGGGCCAGGGCCGGCTTCATCATGTTGCTGGCGTCCAGCGCGCCTTGGGCCGCGCCCGCGCCGACCACCTGGTGCAGCTCATCGATGAAGAGGATGATCTCCCCCTCGGAGCGTTGAATTTCCTCAATCGCCGCCTTGAGGCGTTCCTCGAACTCACCGCGGAAGCGGCTGCCGGCGATCATGCCGCCCAGGTCGAGGGCCACCACCTTGCGACCCATCAGAATCTCCGGGACGTCATTCGCGGCGATCTTCTGGGCCAGCCCTTCGACGATGGCCGTCTTGCCGACGCCCGCCTCGCCGATCAGCACCGGGTTGTTCTTGGTACGACGGCTGAGGATCTGGATCACGCGCAGGATTTCCTCGTCGCGGCCGATCACGGGGTCGAGCTTGCCCGTCGCCGCCATCGCGGTCAGGTCGCGCGAGTATTTCTCCAGGGTGCGGTAGCGACTCTCGGCCTGGGGATCGGTCACCCGCTGCCCGCCGCGCAGGTCGTTGATGGTGTCCATGACCCGGTCTTTGGTCAGGCCCGCGTCGCTCAGGATGCGCGCCACGGCCGTGCCGTGCTCGTCCAGGATCGCCAGGAAGACGTGCTCGGTGCTGATGTATTCGTCGCGCAGGCGGCTGGCCTCGTTGTTGGCCTGGTCGATGATCCGCTTGACGCGCGGGGTGATGAAGACCTGGCCCGCTCCGCCGCCGTAGATCGCCGCCTTGGGCGAAGCGCGCAGCACTTCGTCCAGCCGCTGGCGGATCTGCTCCGCGTCGACATTCATGCGCTCCAACACCTGGGGAATCACGCCGTCCGGCTGTTCCAGCAGAGCCAGCAGAAAGTGTTCGACATCGATCTGGTTGTGGCCGTAGCGCATCAGGATTTCATTGGCGCGGGCCGAGGCGTCCAGCAAACGCTCGGTAAAACGGTCGAAACGCATCATGGTCTGTTCTCTTCTTTACGGCGGGCACGCGGCCCGTATTCACGCTTCCTATAAAGACCTCATTCTGGGGTAAGTATAACACGACTCCCCGGTCCCCTGGGACGGCGTGGCCCGCTTCTGATGGACTTCTGATGTCAGCCACGCCAGTGATCAGCACAAGCAGCATAAAACAGCCCGGCCCGCCGCTCCCGCCGCCTGGGCGGCGATTGCCCTGCGGATCGCCGCCGCCTAACTTGCGCATCCTCCGAGATTCCTATATATATGGGATAAGCATCGTGCGCGCTGTTTTTTTCATCAATTGCACCAGCGGCACAGTTCAAGGAGCGTGGAATGCGTAAAGTCTGGGTGGTCCTGTTAGCGTTGGTTCTATTGGTCGCCCCCCTGGCGGCGATCCAGGCGCAGGGTGGTGGGGACGTCCTGTTCGAAGACGATTTCAGTGACGACAAGTCCGGCTGGGAAGTCGGCGAGTATGATGGCGGCGACGTGGGTTACGGAGACGGCTATTACTTCGTGACCTCCACAAGCAGCGGCTCGATGATGTGGGGCGTGGCCAACCAGAGCTTCGATGACATCATTATCTCGGTCGAAGCGACCCAGTTCAGCGGCCCGGCCAACAACAACAACGGGTACGGCGTGATGTGCCGCGTCCAGTCGGACGGCAGCGGCTACATGCTGTACATCAGCGGGGATGGGTACGCCAGCATCGTGCTGGCCAGCGAAGGCGAGTTCACCGCCCTGGTCGATTGGACGGCTTCCGACGCGGTCGTGCAAGGCAACGAGACCAACCTGATCGAAGCCTCATGCCTGGGCAGCGCCCTGTCGCTGTCGGTCAACGGCGAACTGGTGGCCGAAGCGGAAGACGACACCTACGCCGAAGGGGACATCGCCTTCAGCGCCACGACCTTCGAAGACACGATGACCGAAATTCACTTCGACAACCTGGTCGTCAGCGGCGAGGGCAGCGGCAGCGGCGGCGTGACCCTCCCCAACCAGCCTACCACCGTCGATGTCGGCGCGGCGTTCAGCGATGACTTCAGCGACCCCGATTCGGGCTGGGAAGTCGGCGACTATGAGACCGGCGACGTCGGCTACGGCGACGGTTACTACTACGTGACCTCCGAAGGTCAGGGCAACCTGATGTGGGGCCTGGCCGGCCAGAACTTCGCCGATGTCATGATCGACGTGCAGGCCACCCAGTTCAGCGCGCCGAACAACAACAACAACGGCTACGGCGTGATGTGCCGCATCCAGGATGACGGCAAGACCGGCTACCTGCTGCGCATCAGCGGCGACGGCTTCGCCAGCATCTACCTGGCCGCCGAGGAAGAGTTCGTCGAGCTGGCCGCCTGGACGGCGACGGACGCCATCAACCAGGGCAACGCCACCAACCACATCCAGGCCCTGTGCGAAGGCTCGCGCCTGGCCCTGATGGTCAACGACGAACTGGTCCTGGACGTCGAGGACGACACGCTCACCGAGGGTGACATTGCCCTGGCCGCAACCTCGTTCGAAGACACCATGACCGAGATTCACTTCGACGACATCATGGTCTTCACGCCCGAAGCCAGCGGCGAAGGCAGCGCCCCCGCGCCGACCCCCACCCCCGGCAAGAAGTAATCCCCGGCGGGGAAGTCTCCTGGCAAGCGCAGGGGCGGCTCGCTTGAGCCGCCCCTGTTCGTGTCTGAATAACGGCGCGAGGGCCGTCAGTTTCCTGAGTTCCTTTCCGCAAGCGGAGAGGGATTTAGGGTGGGGTTGCGCACGGCCGACGCGCCCTTGAAACCCGGCCTGGACGTGCATCACAGCCTCTAGTCGCGCGGCACGCGCTCGCGGACGAGCATCTCACGGGCGCGCTCGATCAGCCGGTCGAGCGACTCGAAAATGGCATTGTTCTTGCCCGCGGCCAGGCGCCGCCGCCCGCGGACGGCTTCTTCCAGCATCCCCAGGCTGTCCCACAACTTCTCGTAGCGGGTCTTGATCCGCATATTGAGCATCAGCCCGGCCATGATCAGCGGCAGGTAGGCGTAGCTGAGGTCCATCGGCTGGTTGCCCTGCACGGCCTGGACCACTTTCTCGGCATAGGCCCGATGCTCTTCCGGCGTGCCATAATCGCGCCGGGTCGCCGACTGGACGATCGGCAGGCCGACAACGATGGCATCGTACAGCGCCCCGAAGTACAGCTCGCCTCCGGCCAGCTTGCCCCGATCCTCCAGGATTTTGTCCTCGTCCTGGACCAGCAGACTGGACAGCCATTGGAACCAGCGCGCGTCGCGCAGGTCGAAGTCCTTTTCGTACTGGTAGGCGTCGTCGAACACGTAGGCGATCGCCTTGGCGACGAACAGCGCCTCGCCCGGATGGAGGGGCAGCCCGGCCGCGGCGAAATGTTCCGCCGTGGCCTCTTCCAGGTCGGCGAAGATGTTCTCGGTCGTGAACTCGTAGCTGATCTCCTCCGCGCGGGCCATGCTGGCCTCGATCCGGCCCTGCTCCAGCTTGAAGTCCTGGGCCGTCCACAGCGGCTCGTAACGGGCATCCAGCTTGGGCACGCTCAGGTTGACCTGGCCGGGGACGATCGAGAACCGGCAGCGCAGTTCGCCGCCCTTGAGATCGCCGGTGAAGGCCACGTCGCGCAGCACATCCAGCCGGAACGGCGAGATGCTCAGGGCGCTGGGCGGGCGGCCCGTGCCGGGCGGGCGGACCGGCTGATGTTTGGCATCGGCCGGGTGGGCGGCGAGCTTGACGATGACCGGATAGCCCTTGGCGGGCGGCGTGGGCGGTTGGGCGAGGGCTTGCAGGTGGACAAGGCCCACTTCCCCCGGCTCCAGATGAACCCGCACCTGGCGCTTGGGCATCACGAAGCTCAGCCGGTTCCCGGCCCCGTCCTTGCTGGGCAGGCGCACGTCGACCTCCACATCCTGCGGCCGGTCGATCAGGCTTTGGAGCAGGACCAGGACCTCGAACGGCTGGCCGATGGCCGATCCCTCCGGATAGACCCCGACCGCCGCCTGCGCGGTGTTCAGTTCGCAGCGCTTCCCCCCGGTAATGGTTCCCAGCACGTCAGGATACTCGCGTGCAATCATGTGGCCACCCCTCTCTAAGCATCCGGCAGGCAGGCGTGGCGGCGCCCTATCCCAGGGAATAACCTGCCCGGCTTACCCGGTCTGGTTGAGAGCACGATCCAGCAGTTGGTCGGTCAGCTTGAAGATCGGCTCGTTCGACTCGTCGAGTTCCGCCTGGCGCTCCTCGCGGGCCTTATGCAGCAGCCAGATCGTCTCGCGCGGGACTTCGTGCGGCATCACTACACGGGTATTGGCGATCAGCCCGCCCAGAACCAGCGGCAGATAGACATGCGTGTAATCCTGCTCGCCCCGGTTGAGGCGCTGCATCAGCGTCTCGATGTACTCGGTTTGCTCTTCCTCGGAGCCAAAATCCTCGCCCGTGACTGTGTGGATCATGGTCAAAGACAGCCGGGCGGCATCCTGAATCAGATCGGGCAAGAGCGTTTCCTTGAAGAGATGGGGGACGTTCCTGACGGCTTCGGGGTGGTCGAACAGCACCCGGCCCAGGCGATTCACCCAGGCAGGGTAGGTTTCGTCCTCGCCGGCTTCCAGCAAAGACGCCCCCTGCTCCACGGCCAGGATCAGGCTCTTGGTGATCAGCACGGCTTCCCCGGCCTTGAGATAGTACCCGCCATTCTCCCGGAAGCGCGTCTGGATAACATCCAGCAGCGGGAAGAACAGCGTATCGCGCTTGAGCTTGGGCAGGATCGGCTCGATCTTGTCGCGCACGCGATCGATCAGCGTATGGGCATCCACGTGGTCCTTCATGGTCCACAGGCTGGTCCAGCCGGGGGAGAAATCGGCCACCTCGCCCACCGTCGCCGGCTTGATGACAAACGGGGCGGTCAGCCCGCTCCGGCCCACCTTCTCGACAGAAAAAACCATCTGCTGGAGTTTCCAGAGATGCGCCTGGACCTCGTCCGAAAGCTCGGTCTCCACGAAGGGGCCGCCCCCGCCGGTCTGGCGCACCCGGTTCGGCTTGCGGTTATCCATCCGCTTGACGCTCAGTTCCATGTTGAGCCGGTAGGTGTTGGCGGGGGCCGTCTGGGGCGAGCTGGAAACGGGCAGGGTCATGAAGCCCACTTCCGCCGGACGCAGGCCGACCACCAGCCGCCCACTTTTGACGATGAAGCGGTTGCGCTTGCCCTTGGCGTCCTGCTCCGGCAGGCTGACCACCGCGGTCACGTCCACGTTGACGTCGGACGCATTCTGGATCAGCAGAATGGCTTCGAAGGGTTTGCCGGCGGGAACCGCGGAGGGGCGAACGCCCAGCGCGCACTGCACCACATCCAGATTCAGACGGTCGCCGTCTGTGATAGCGCCCAGCAAGTCGGGGAGATTAACCGTCTGGCTGTCGGCCATGCCAGCCTCCAATCAGGAAATCAGGCTTATAAGAACGCATTGGCCCGGCGGGGCCGGCTGGAGGCGAAGGCCTGCCGGGCGGCTCGATTACTACCAGTTTAGCAGAAGCCGTCAATCCGCGTTAGCGGCGGCAGCGCCCCCATCCCGCGAGCCGCCCTGCTCCAGCGCGCTCAGCCGCGCCTGCAACACCTCCATCTCGGCCTGGAGCGATTCCACCCGTTCGGTCAGGTTGAGGATCACCGCCACGCCGGCCAGGTTAACGCCCAGCTCGCTGGTGATGCGCACGATCTTGTGCAGGCGCTGGACATCCCGCTCGGTATACAGGCGGATGTTGCCCGGCGACCGGCACGGCACCACGAGCTGCATCTCCTCGTAGTTGCGCAGCGTCTGCGGGTGCAAGTTGACCAACCTGGCCACCACACTGATGGTATAGCGCGGTTCATCCAGAGACAGCTCGGACATTGTTTTGGCTTCCTGCTTCTCCCGCGATGGGCCGGACCTTGTTCGGCCGGCCGCTTACGGCTCCGGCTCGATGGTTGCCGTGGTATCCGGGGCGTTCGCCCGGCTGCCCAGGTGGACGGTCACATCCAGCGTTTCGCCGTCACGGATCACGGTCATCACAATCGAATCATCGGGGCGCGTATTGACCACCAGGTAATCCACCAAACCATCCATCGACTCGACCGGCACGCCATCGATCGCCACGATGATGTCGCCGCCGGTCAGCACCGGCTGGCCCCGGATGACCTGGCCCGTATCCACCCCGCCGCGCAGCCCGGCCGCCTCGGCCGGCGAGCCGGGGGTGATCTGCTGGATCAGGACGCCCTCGCTCACCGGCAGGTCCAGCGCCTCGGCCATCCCGGCCAGGCTGTAGCCGCCCTCCGGCGACAGCGCGGAAATACCCAACCACGAATACGCCACCTGGCCGGTCTCGATCAACTCCGGCACCACGCGCCGCACGGTGCTGATCGGCACGGCGAACCCGACCCCCTGGAAGGTGCCGGACTCGGTCCGGATCGCGGTATTGATCCCGATCACTTCGCCGTAGGTATTCAGCAGCGGCCCGCCGGAATTGCCGGGGTTGATCTCGGCGTCGACCTGGATAATGGCGGGATTCTTGAACGGCTGCTGGGTGGGGTCGAGCAGTTCCGCCGACGGCAGGGTGCGCCCCAGCGCGCTGATCACGCCCACCGTCAGTGAGCTTTCCAGCCCGAACGGGTTGCCGATCGCGATCACGCGCTGGCCGACGTACAGCCCTTCAATGCTCCCCAGCGTGACGGGCAGCAGACGCTCCGGAGCGACATCGACCCGGATCACGGCCAGGTCGCTGAAATCATCGATGCCCACCAATTCTGCCTCGGTCACGTAGCCATCCCGAAACGTGACCTGAATCCCGTCGGCATCGCGCACCACGTGGGAGTTGGTCACGATGTGCCCCGCCTGGTCGTACACGAACCCGGAACCGCTGCCGACCGGTTCGGCGTCGAACTGCTCCTGGAACGAAACGAGCACGTCGATATTGACCACGGACAGGGCCGTGCGTTCATAGACGTTGCCCAGCAAGGCATACTCGGCGTCCACCTGATCGATCAGGTCGCGCGGCAGCGGGCTGGGTGTCGGTTGGAGCCGGGCCGGCAGGCCCAGGGAAGGCCAGTCCTCCGCCCGGACGACGGCCTGGGTACTGCCTGAGTCGGCGGGCAGGATCAGCGCCCGCATCCCGCCTGAGAGCACAATCGCGGCGCCACCGGCGAGAATCAGCCCGGCTACCAACCCCAGCACCAGCCATCGTCCGCGTCCGTTCATCCCCATCACTCCCACTCCATCCGTCTTTCCGTGCCATACCCTGCCCGGCGCCCCCACCGTTGTTCCTGCCCCAGTTCGGGGGAAAGCCAGGCTGAGGCGGTCAACGCCGTATCGCCGCCAGCTTCTCGAACAATTGGCGCTCCTCATGGCTCAGATTGGTCGGCACCTGGATCAGGGCCGTGACATACAGATCGCCCCGCTGCTGCGGGTTGCGCAGGCGTGGCATACCCTTGCCGGCCAGGCGGAACTTCTGGCCGGACTGCGTGCCGGCCGGAATCTTCAACTTGACTGAGCCGTCCAGGGTCGGCACGCTGACTTCCCCGCCCAGCACCGCCGTGTAAACGTCAATCGTGAACTCGCTGTAGAGGTCATCCTCTTTGCGCTCGAAGTGCGGGTCGTCCAGTACGTCGACCACCAGGTACAGGTCACCCGGCTGGCCGCCGGCATAGCCGGTCTGGCCCTTGCCGCCCAGCCGGACCCGGGTGCCGGTCCGCGCCCCGGCCGGAATCTTGACCGTGTAGCGCTTGCCATCCACCGTCAGGTGGCGCTCGGTGCCGGTCAGGGCTTCGCTCAGGGCGATGGTGACCACGTGCTCGGTGTCCTGGCCGCGGATCGGGGCGCGCTGCGAACGGGACTGGCGCGCCCGCCCGCCCCCGCCGAAGAGCATGTCGAAGAAATCCGAGAACCCGCTGCCGCCCAGATCGCCGGAGAAATCGTAGGCGGTCTCGGTCGTCTGGCCGCGCATCCCGGCCTGGCGCAGCAGGTCATCCCAGGGCACGCTGCCCTGACCGCCCATGTGCTGCCACTGCTGGTACTGGCCACCCAGTTGATCGTAGCGGGCGCGTTTCTCGGAATCGCTCAGGACTTCGTACGCCTCGTTGATCTCCTTGAAGCGATCCTCGGCCTTCTTGTCGCCGGGGTTGACATCCGGATGGTACTGGCGCGCCAGCTTGCGGAAGGCCTTTTTGATGTCCTTCTCGCTGGCATTCCGGCTGACGCCCAGCACATCGTAGTAATCCTTGTAGCCTGTCATCGTGTCTCACCTGGCTCTCCATGAGCCGGTTCGCCCGATCCATCAACCCGATCGGGCCAGCAATCTACCTGATGCGCAGTGTAAACCTTTAGC
>CAZHMJ010000105.1:0-14988 GCA_964533805.1 uncultured Anaerolineae bacterium
AAAATGAACCGGAAGGTCTTCCCTTCCGGCTCCTTGAAGTGCCAAAGTCCAGGCCAGGGACTTGAGTCCCTGGCGTGTCCCGCGCAGCCTTTCGATCGGCTCACCCAACCCCGTTATTCTGCAGTGCTACCCTGGCAGCACCCAGGCAAGGGAAAACCATTTTGGGCTGATTGCTGACTGCCAATAATTGCCCGCTTACCTCGGGGTTTCGCGCGAGCGTTCGTCCTTCAGGAACGCGCCGCACGAACGGCGCACCACCAGGCGCGTGGGCAGCACGATCTGCTGGCTTGTCGCCACCCGATCGCTGATGCGCCGGGACAGCATCTCGACGGCCGTCTCGCCGATTTCGAAGGCGGGCTGGGCGACCGTCGTCAGCGGCACGTCCAGGTGGGCCGTGAAGTCCAGGTCGTCGAAGCCGACCAGGGCCAGGTCCTCCGGGATTCGCACCCCGATCTGGCGGGCGATCTTGTAGACCGCCAGCGCGATCTGGTCGTTGGCGGCAAAGACCGCCGTCACCCCCGGCCGCTGCTTCAGGAACGCCGCCACGCTGTCCGCGTTGATGGTCGGATAGGCCTCCACCTCACAGGTCAGCGCCGGGTCGTAGCGCAGCCCGGCCTCGCTGAGCGCCTGGATGTAACCCGCGTGGCGATGCTCCAGGCTGATCGCCGGATCGCTCCAGGAAATGAACGCGATCTGGGTATGCCCAAGCTGGATCAGATGTTGGGTCGCCCGGATTGCGCCGCCGAAGTGGTCGGACATCACGTAGTCGGTCACCACCCCGCGCAGGTAGCGATCGACCAGCACCAGGGGGTAACCCGCCCGCGCCAGCAGGCTCAGCGGCTCGGCATGCACCGAATCGACCGGGTAGACGATGCTCCCGGCCGTGCCCTGTTCGGCCAGGGCGTTGAGCACCTCGGCCTGTTGGATCGAGCTATTGTTGACGTGCTTGAACGTGATCGACCAGCCGCGCTCGGCCGCGGCGCGTTCCACGCCCAGCAGGATGGTCGACACAAACGAATCGCGCACGTAGGGGACGACGAAGGCGATCTGCTGGCTGGCCCGGCCCGCGTCCTGGAGGTGTTCCCCGCCCCAGATCACGCGGGTTCCCCGGCCGCGCTCGCGCAGGACGTAGCCCTCCTGCTCCAACCGGCTCAGGGCATGCCGCATCGTGCCGCGCGCCACATTGAATTCCTCGCACAGGTCCAGCTCGGAAGGCAGGGTGGTCTCCAATGGCCACTTGCCCTCCAGAATCCACTTACGCAGGATTTCACTCACCTGAAAATAGAGTGGAACATCGCTGTTCCTTTCCAGATCTGTGGTCACGTGACGCTCTCCAAACAGGCCTCCCCAAGCATCGCCCGGTGTGACCAGATCGCGCAGCGCCCTCGATCCGCGCACCCTCCGGCGGCTTGACTCGGCTTATGTTCCCGGTTATATAATATGTCTAGACAAGTCACCCTGATTTGTATATACCTATTGTAGTCGTTTCCCGACTTCCTGTACAGCAAAAGGCCGTTAGGCTGGCACAGGCCATCCATTCCGGCTCATTCTCGCATCTTTTTATCTTCGCGAAAGTCCACATCCATGCACGCCTATGGTTTCGACCTTGCAGACCCCGTGTTTGACGTTGGCCCGTGGAAAGTCTCCTTCCAGCTCCTGACGCTGGAAAACATCTACGGGCTGGACCCCGCCCACACGACCTTCCGGGCCGAGGGCGACGGCTGGCGGCTGGACTGCACCCGGCTCAGTTGGGCCGGGCAGCAGGAACGCGCTCCCGGCGAGCTGCACGCCACGTTCACCCCGGAGTCGCCCACCCGGCTCCGCGTCAAAGTTCAGGCTGCCGCGCCATACAAGATCAAGGTCGTCAAGTTCCTGCTGCGCGGGCTGCCCACCCTCCAGGTGCTGGACATGCTCGACTCCCCGGCCGACGTGCCCACCGGGGGCACCATCCTGCGCTACCCCAACCCGCTGCGCCTGCCGGTGTTGTTCGCCCGGCGGCCGGACGGCCGCCTGATCGGCATCCGTAATGAAGACCCGCACGTCCGCGCCAAGCGCTTCGCCATGTTCCAGGAACAGGGCGGGCCGTTCAAGGACAGCTACACCCTCGAATGCATCCACGAGCAGGACGCCCGCTGGTTCGACACCCGAATCGACGTGCCCGACTGGATCGTCGAGGCCGAGGCCGAAATCGGCGCCTTCCGTCAGGCCCAGCTCGACTTCAACGAGGCCCACCTGGGTTGGTCGCCCTGGGAGCAGCGGGCCGACGTCCCGGCCTGGGCGCGCCAGATTCGCCTGTGCCTGACCCTGCACGGCATGCACTGGTCGGGTTACGTCTTCAACACCTACGCCGATATGCTGGATATCATCCGCTTCGCGGTGGAGCGGATCGACGGCCGGCACCTCCTGGCCTATCTGCCCGGCTGGGAGGGGCGCTACTACTGGCAGTATGGCGACTTCCGCCCGGAGCCGCGCCTGGGCGGCGAGGCGGGCTTCGAGCAGCTTTGCCGGGAAGCGCGCGCGCTCGGCGTGCACGTCATGCCCATGTTCGGGGCGACCTGCGCCAATGCCTGGTTCCCGAACTTCCACGAGTTCGGCCCCTCCTCCCACATGAAGACCGCCACCCGCAACGTCTTCCACGGCAACCAGCCGGACTGGGACACCGGCCGGGCGCACGATACCGGTTGGCAGGCCTGGCTTAACCCCGGCGCGCCCGCCTGGCAGGCGGAGCTGGCCCGCCAGATTCTCGTCCTGGCCGACCGTTACGGCTTCGACGCGGCCTTTCTGGACTGCGCCGAGGTGTGGGTCAACGACCCCGACTTCAACGTGTGCGATGGGCTGGCCCAACTCAATTCCCGCCTGCGCGCCGGTCATCCGGACATGCTCGTCACCGCCGAGGACTGGTGGGACGGCACGCTGGGCATCTTCCCAATCTTCCAGCAGACCTCGACCTGGCGGCAAGTGCCCGACTGGGCCGGGCGTTACGCGCGCTTCATCGGCCACATCTGCGACGGCGACCCCGCCACCCACAGCACCGGCGTCCACGAGGCGGGCTACAGTCCCTACGTGCGCCTGCCCGACACGCCAGCCTACATCCCGACCCTGACCTTTGTCAATGGCACGCTGCAAGCCGCCCGCGCCGAGATCGAGGCGATCATTGCCTCCGCCCGGAATAGAGGCAAGCGACAAGAGGCATAGAGGCAAGAGAAAAAGCCGGGGCGTTGGTCGTGGCAAACCTGGTGCAAATGAATCCTGGAGAACACGTTCTGTTCCGGCCTGGGGATCAGGAAACCACGGTAGGGGCGCTGTAACCAGCATGACCCGCCCGATAGACGTCAAGATAAGGTCTTCACATGATACAGGGATGGCGGCCGTTGGATCGCCCGCGACTCAAGTCGCGGGCTAGGGATACCAAGTCCACTAAAAGTGGACTCAAAGAACATCCAACCTCCCGGTCCGCTTCAGCGGACTTCGTGCCCCGTGGCCACTGCGCCACCCATCGATCGTCTCGTCCACCTGCCGGAAAGTCTGAATTAACGCTTGCTGGGCGAGTCTGTGACGCCCTCGCGCCAGAAACCATCTTGACCTGTGGCCGAAATCGGCTGCGTCGCTTCGCTTTGGCTGACAACTGAACGCTGATGGCTGACCGCTACGTTCACAGGAGTGAATGACCCATGCGCCCATGGCACAACGAACAGGCCGAAACGCTCTCGCTGGATGGGGAGTGGCACTTTGCTTTGCAGGGCGCGTCCGGCACGGTGATCACCCCCGGCTGCTGGGAAGCGCAGGGCTTCGACCGGCGCGCGGAAGGTCCGGCGATCTACGAGCGAACGGTCGCCATCCCCGCCGCATGGTCGGACAAGACCCTCCAGTTTCAGTTCGACGCGGTCAGCTACCATGTCGAAGTCGAGTTGAACGGCGTGCCGCTCGGCGCGCACACCGGGGCCTGGTCACCCTTCGCCCTGGACGCAACCGCCGCCGCCCAGCCCGGCGCGGAAAATCACCTCCGCCTGACCGTGTTCAAGACCGGTGAGCGCTTCCCGATGCGCGAATCGCTGGCGGGCTTCCTGCCGGACGTGGCCCTGATGTTCGGCGGGGTCTGGCAGGCCGCGCGGCTGGTCGCCTTCGACGGCCCGGCCCTGGGCGACCTTCACCTGAGCGTTCAGGCTGAGACCGGCCAGATCACCGTCTCGGCCGCCATCCATAACGGCCGGGCGATGCGCGCCGCCGTGATCATCTTCGATCCGGACGGCCGGGAAGCCGCCCGCTGGGAGTCCGAATCGGCCGCCAACTCCATTCAGGCCGACCTGACCGTGCCCCAGCCGGTGCTGTGGAGTCCGGCCCATCCGGCCCTGTACACCGTCGAAGTCCAGTTGATCGAGGCGGGCAAAGCGCGCGCCACGGCCCGCCGCTGCTTCGGCTTTCGCCGCCTGAGCCGCGACGGCGATCAACTCCTGCTCAACGGCCGGCCAACCTGCCTGCGCGGGGTGCTCAACTGGGGCTGGTATCCGGACAGGCTCTGCCCCGCGCCGGATGAAGCCGCGATCCGCGCCGAATTCCGCCGGGTGCGCGCCCTGGGCTTCAACCTGGTCAAACTGTGCCTGGTCGTGCCTTCTCCGTTGTACTTCGACATCGCCGACGAGGAAGGCATGCAGCTCTGGCTGGAGTTGCCGATGTGGCTGCCGGAGGTGACGCCGCGCCTGCGCACCCAGGCCCCGCTCGAATACGCGGACATCCTGGCGACCGTCCACCACCACCCGTCAATCGTGCTCTACAGCCTGGGCTGCGAGCTGAACCGCGCCGTGGACGAGACCCTGCTCGCCCGCCTGGACGCCATCGTCCGGGGCCAGACCAGCGGCGTGCTGGTCTGCGACAACAGCGGCTCCGGCGAGGCCTACGGCGGCCTGAGCACCGACTACGCCGACTTCAACGACTATCATTTCTACGCCGACCTCCAGTATTTCGAGCCGCTGGTCGATCACTTCGACCGGGATTGGCGCGCGCCGCGCCCCTGGATCTTCGGGGAGTTCTGCGACGCGGACGATTACCGCGACCTGGACGAGATCGAGGCCGCCCTGGGCGGCGCGCATGGGGGCGGGCTGCCCTGGTGGCTAACCGAGTGGAATCCGCTCCACCCCAGGACCTTCGTCGGCTACCCGGCCCAGCGCGAGCGAATGCGGAAACTCGATCTCGGCCTGAACGGGCAGGATTTGCAGGCCCTCTCCTGGCGGCAGTCGTTCGTCGTGCGCAAGGCCATCCTGGAAAAAGTCCGCGCCCGGCGCGGGATGGGCGGCTACGTCGTGACCGGCCTGCGCAACACCCCCCTGGCGACCTCGGCCGTCCTGGACGATCTGGAGCGCCTCAAGTATCCACCGGAGGCCTTCCGCGCGTTCAACGCGGACAGCATCCTGCTGCTCGGCCGCGGTCGGACGCGGCGCTGGATCAACGGCGGCGACCGGCCTGCCCCCTTCGAGCCGTATGCCTTTCCGGCCGGGCAGCCGGTCGGGCTGGACGTTCTGCTGGCCCACGCCGGCGCGCCGCTGCCCGGCGGGACGCTCGCCTGGGAACTGCGCGATGCGGAGGACACCCTGCTCGCCCACGGGATGCACACCGTGCCGGGGCCATTGCCCGGAGGGCCGCCCCGCAGCCTGACCCGGATCGGCTTCACCCCGCCCGGCGCCGGCCGCGCCAGCATCCAGCACCTGACCGTCACTCTGTCCGGGGAAGGTATCCCGGCCAGTCTCACCAACTCCTGGCCGCTGTGGATTTTCCCAACGGTCAGCCAATGGCCGGAAGGGCTGGGGCTGCTCGACCCGGCCGGGAGCCAGACCGGGCTGGGCGACCTGCTCCACGTCGCGCGCCCGGTGGAGGACGATTTCACCGGCATCCGCGTCTTGATCACGAGCGTGCTTTCGGAAGCGGCCCTCGCCTACCTGCGCGGCGGGGGGCGGGTGCTGCTGCTCCAGCATGGGCCGCGCCCGCTGCCGGCGGCTCCCCGCCCCTTCTGGCGCGAGGGGATCAAGCTCATCCAGCCGCACCCGGTCTGGGAGACCTTCCCGCACGAAGGGTTCGTCGATCTCCAGTTCTACGGGCTGGCGACCGACTGGGTCTTCGCGCCCGATGCCATGACCAACGTGCTGCCCGACCTGACCGGTTACCGGCCGCTGCTGCGTCGCCTGGACGCGCGCCAGTTCGACGTGTCCGACTACCTGTTCGAGGTCCGGGTTGGGCAGGGCCGCCTGATCGCGTCCACCCTGCGCTTCGAGGGTGGGCTGGGCGACCAGCCGCTCGGCCTGGATCACCATCTCGCCGGGCGCTGGCTGCTCGATCGGCTGCTGGCCCGGTTGCTGGCCGGGGAGGAAGCCTGACATGCCACCCGTGACTCTCCACGACAGGCGCATCTGGGTAGGTGACACGCCCTACAGCCTGCTCAGCGGCGAGATTCACTTCTGGCGGCTGGCCCCGGCCGACTGGCGGGCCGCCCTGCGCCAGGCGCGCGACCTGGGCCTAGAGATAATCGCCAGCTACGTCTGCTGGGAGTTCCACGAGCTGGCCCCCGGCCGCTTCGACTTCAGCGGCGAAACCGATCCCCGGCGCGATCTGGTGGGTTTCATCGAGATGGTCGCCGAGGAAGGGCTAAGCCTGCTGATCCGGCCCGGCCCGTACATCTACAGCGAGTGGTCCAACGGCGGCGTGCCCGACCGCTGCGCCGTCCTGCACCGCACCCACCCGGAATTCAAGCGTGAAGCCAGGGTCTACATCACCGCCGTCTCGGAGGTGCTCAAGCCGTACCTCGCCACGCGGGGCGGCCCCGTCTTGATGCTCCAGGCGGAGAACGAACCGCACCCCTGGCCGCATATCTACGAAACCCAGCTTGGCCTGGGCACGGAGCCGGGGCCGTTCCAGGCGTTCTTGCAGGCCCGCTACGGCACGATCGAAGCGCTCAACGCCGCCTGGGAAAGCGACCTGCCCGACTTCGCCGCGGCGCGGGCCGTCATCCGGCCGGGGATCGCAACACGCGCCTACCAGAACCGCCACCTGGACTACGTCCGCTTCCAGCACGCCTACAGCGCCGAAGCCGTGGCCTGGACGGCTGACCAGTACCGCGCGGCGGGGATCGACGTGCCGATCTTCGCCAACGTCTACGTCGGGGAGAGCATCCAGAACTGGCGCGAGATGGAAGCCGCCTGCGATCTGGTCGGGCCGGACCTCTATCCGACCCACGAATTCCAGGGCGACGCTGAGGAAGTCATCAAAGCCTTTTTGCATCCGCTGCGTTACACGCGGAGCTATTCCGCCCTGCCCTGCATCCCGGAGTTCGAGGCCGGAATCTGGCACGGCGGGCAGTACGCGACCGGCGCACTGACCGCCAACCATTACCGGCTGGCCGGCTGCCTGGCCCTGCTGGCCGGAGTCGCTGGCTGGAACTGGTACATGCTGGTCAACCGCGACAACTGGCTGATGAGTCCGATTGACGAGCGCGGCCGCCCGCAGCCCGATCTCTACCCGGCCTTCCGGGCGCTCGTGCGCGTTTTCAACGAGATTGATCCGCCCGGTCTGACCAAGCTGACCTCGACCGCGGTCACGGTCGACCCGCTCTACCAGACCGCCGGGGCGGGCGAGAAGAGCTTCGCTGTGCTGCGCGCGCTGCACGAGGCCGGGATCGACTATGAGTGCTTCGATGTCGAAACGGGCCGCCTGGCCCGGCCGCTGCTGTTTTACGCGGGCGGCCCCTGGCTGAGCCGCGCCGGGCAGGATCGTCTGCTGGAATACGTCGAGGCGGGCGGCAGCCTGGTCTGCTTCCAGCAAGGTCCGCGCCTGGATGACACCCTCTCCCCGCTCAACCTGCTCGAAATCCCGGCCCCGACGCGCATCCTGAGCGCGTCCGCCCCGCAGCGGCTGGCGATCCAACTGGGTGACGCGCGTGTGATCGCCAGTCCCCCGGCCTTCTTCGTGTACGACGATCCGCTGCCCGGCGAGCCGATCCTGGCGGAACGGATCGCGGACGAACCGGGCGAAGGCAGCGTGCTGGCCCGGCACATCGCCCTGCCGGTCGGCACGCGCTACGTCATCGGCTACCGCCAGGCGTGGGGCGTGGGCCAGATCGTCCACCTCGGCCTGCCGCCCGATCCGGGCCTGGTCACGGCCCTGCACCGCTGGCTGGGCGTGCCGATCTTCAGCCAGGCGGCCGGGATTCAGACCGCGTTGTTCGAGCGCGACGGCGCGTACTATCTCGTCGCCGCCAACCTGGGCGCGGAAGCGCATACCGCCGCCATCCAGCTTCACCCCGATTTGTTCGCGGCGCGTGAGTGGGTCGCCCGCGACCTGTTCAGCGGCGCCGTCCTCCCGACCAGCCTGTCCCAGGACGGCCGCCTGATCCTGCCTCTCGACCGCAAAAGCGGGACGGTGGCCCGCATCGAGCCGCAGTCGTCGCCCGTCTAGTCCTCAAGGAGCGCACGCAATGAGCATGACCTCGAAACAACGGATGCTGACCGCCCTGACCGGGGGAGTCCCCGACTCGTTGCCGGTGACGACCCACCACGTCATGGACTACTTCCTGGATACCTACCTGGATGGGATCGACGCCCAGCAGTTCTTCGACCATTTCGGCTTCGACGCCATCACCTGGATTCTGCCCTTCCGGGCCGACCCCGGCCGGGGCGACTACCTCGTCCGGCGCGAGGGCGACACCTGGGAGGACGCCTCGGTGCAGTCCGAGCGCTGGCGGATCGAGCAGGAGGAGATTCCCGGTCAGGAGTACGCCACCACCCGCTACCGGATCGTCACCCCCAAGGGGGCGCTGACGGCCATCATGCAGCGCAACGAGCACACCTCGTGGCTGACCGAGTACCTCGTCAAGGAGAAGCGCGACATCGACCTGATCGCCGAGTTCGCGGCCGTCCCGCTGTGCGACGTGGACGCGGTCAACGCCAGGGCCACGGCATACGGCGAGCGCGGGCTGGTGCGCGGGCACATCCCCTGCTTCGACATCTACGGCCAGCCCGGCTGCTGGCAGGACTTCGCCTGCCTGGTCGGCACGCAGGAAGCGATCCTGGCGACCTACGACGATCCGGCCTGGGTGCATGAGTTGCTCAAGCTCCTCCAGGAGCGCAAGCTGAAGTTCATCGAGTCCCTGAAGGGAGCGCGGTACGACCTGCTGGAGTTGGGCGGTGGGGCGGCCTCGACCACGGTCATCTCCCCCAGGATTTTCGACGAGTTCGTCGCGCCCTACGACGCGCCGCTGATCGAAGCGGCCCACGCCGCCGGGCAGCGCATCGTCTACCACACCTGCGGCGGCATGATGCCCATCCTGGAGCGCATCGCGGCCATGCAGCCGGACGCCATGGAAACCTTCACCCCGCCGGGCATGGGCGGCGACGTCGACCTGGCCGAGGCCAAGCGCCGGATCGGGGACAGGGTGTGCATGATCGGCGGCTTCGACCAGTTCCACTACTTCGTGGACTGCACACCGGAGCAGACCCGCGCCGCCGTCCGGCACTGCTTCGAGACGGCCGGGCAGGGCGGCGGCTACATCCTCTGCCCGTCCGACCACTTCTTCGACGCTGACCCGGCACTGATCGCAGCCTTCGTGGACGAAGCCCGGCGCTGCGTGTATGGGGGGTAGCCGGGGGTATGGCGATACCTATCCCCGCAGGCGGAGAATGGGAAGGCTGAAGTCCCTCCCTGCTTGCGAGGAGGGATTTAGGGTAGGGTTGCCGCACGATCCACCCGTCCATCCCCCTAAGTCAGCGACTTGCGGGTGCGGGGATCGGTCAGGTCGCGCAGGCCGTCGCCGATGAAATTGAAGGCCATCACCGCCGTGAAGATCGCCAACCCGGGGAAGGCGCTCAGCCACCACTGATCGAAGTTGTCGATCCCGTCGGCCACCATGCGCCCCCACTCCGGAGTGGAAGGCTCCGGCCCCAGCCCCAGGAAGCTCAGGCCGGCGAAGAGCAGCACGGCGTTGCCGATGTCCAGGGTCGCCATGATCACGGCCGGGGCCAGGCAGTTGGGCAGGATCGTCCGCACCAGGATGTACGTGCGCGACGCGCCGATCGCCTGAGCCGCCTCCACGTAGTCGTTCTCCCGCACGCTGACCACCAGCCCGCGCACGATCCGGGCGTAGTTCGGCCACCAGACCAGCACCATGGCGATGATCGCGTTCATGATGCTCGGCCCCAGGGCCGCGGCGATCGCCATCGCCAGGATGATCGTCGGAAAGGCCATGAAGACTTCCGTGGTGCGCATCAGCAGTTCGTCCCACAGCCCGCCCGCGTACCCGGCCAGCGAGCCGACGATCGTCCCCACGATGGCCGCGAACACGATCACCAGCAGCCCGGCCGGCAGCGAAATCCGCCCGCCGTACAGGATGCGCGTGAACACATCCCGGCCGAGTTGATCGGTGCCCAGCAAATACTGGGCGCTGGGGGGCTGAAGGCGGTTGCCGATGTTCTGCTCCAGCGGCCCGTAGGGCGCGATCAGGTTGGCGGTCAGGGAGATCACCAGCCAGATCAGGCCGATCACGATCCCGACCACCATCAGGGGGTTTTGCCTTGCCAGTCTGCGAATCTTGCGTCTCATAATGCGTCCCTGATGACTCCCTAAAGCCGGATGCGCGGGTCGAGCACGTAGTACAGCATGTCCACCACGAGGTTGGTCACCACGAAGACCAGGGCGATCAGCATGCTCACGCCCATGATCGGGGCGAAGTCCAGGCTGCGCGCCGCGTCGTAGGCGTAGCGTCCGATCCCGCTCCAGGAGAAGATCGTCTCGGTCAGCACCGCCCCGGTCAGCAGGTTGCTGTAGGACAGCCCGACCACGGTCACGACCGGGATCAGGGCGTTGCGCAGCCCGTGGCGCAGGATCACGGTGCGCTCGCGCAGGCCCTTGCCGCGCGCCGTGATGATGTAGTCCTTGGAGAGCGCTTCCAGCATGGCCGAGCGGGTGATGCGGGTGATCAGGCCCGCCGAGAACGCCCCCAGCACCAGCGAGGGCAGGATCAGGTGGGCGAGCGCATTGCCGAGCGTCTTCCACTGCCCGGCCAGGATCGCGTCGATCGTGTACAGGCCGGTCACGGCGGGCGGTGGGCTGATCACCGCGTCCAGCCGCCCCGGCCCCGGCAGGATGCGCAGGCGCAGATAAAAGATGACGAGCGCCATCAGCGCCAGCCAGAAGACCGGCGCGCTGACCCCAATCAGGGAGATGATCCGGGCGATGAAGTCGATCGGCTTATTGCGCCAGATCGCCGAGATCACGCCCAGCGACACTCCGGCGATCAGGGCGATGAAGATGCTGGCCGTCGCCAGCTCGACCGTGGCCGGCAGGTACTTCGCCAGTTCCTCGGCGACCGGCCGCCGCGTGCGAATCGAAGTCCCCAGGTCGCCCTGGAGCAGGTTTCTCAGATAAGTCAGGTACTGGATGTGGACCGGCTGGTCGAGGCCCCACTTGGCGCGGAAGGCCGCGACGATCTCCGGGTCGGCCGCCGCGCGCTCGCCCAGGTTGGCCGCCATCGGATCGCTGGGGACCAGGTTGGCGATCGTGAAGGCGACCAGGGAGATGCCGATCACCAGGGGCACGGCCAGAAGCAGGCGTCTGATCAGGTACAGGTAGAGGGGCATGGATGTCTCAGACTGGGCGGCTCAGCGCCCCACCAGGGAACCGCGCCGCCCGAACAGAACAACGGTTGTAAAAAGAGGTGGCGAAAGCCGCGCGCCGCGCAAGGCGCAACGCGGTCTCCGCCACCTCATCTGGACCGATCGGACTAACGGCTCAGCAGCGCCAGATCGACGCGCCACTGGCTGTTGTAGGTGAAGCCCTGCAGGTCAGCCGCATAGGCGAAGTGCACGCCGGGCTGGAACAGCGGGGCGAACGGGCCGGACTGCTGCTCGTAGAGCTGAATCTCGCGGAACAGGTCATTGCGGACGGCCGGGTCGGTTTCGATCTTCACCGCGTCGCGCAGGTCGAGGATCGCCTGGTCGGCGTTGTCATCCGTCCACTGGGCACGGTTGCCCACCACGCCCGCCGGCAGGAACTCGACGTAATCCAGGGTATCGAAGTAGTCGGGATTCCACAGCCACAGGCCAAAGCCATGCTCGCCGGCACGGTAAGCATCCAGCGACACCTGGAACTCTTCCGGAACCAGAGTCACGGTGATGCCCGCTTCGGCCAGGTCGGCCTGGACCTTCTGGGCGATCAGCGAGAAGGACGTGCCGATGTAGGTGAAGTCCGGGTAGCGCAGATCGACTTCGAAGCCGTCCGCGTAACCGGCCTCCGCCAGCAGCGCGCGGGCCTGATCGAGATCGCGAGGCAGCGCCTCGGCCGGGTCGAGGGCGCCAGCGAAGCCGATCGGGACCATCGCCGCCGGGGTGTTGGTGCCCGTCCCGCCCAGCACGCGCAGCCCTTCGTAATCCAGCGCGTAACGGACGGCAAGCTGCACCTTTGGATCGCTCATCGGCCCGCCGACTTCGGGATTCTGATTCATCAGCAGGAAGATCAGCGTATCGCTCTGGGTGGAGAAGACCTGGACGCTGGCATTGCCCTCAAACGAAGGAAGCTGATCGGGGGAGATGTCCATCGCGATCGCGATGTCGCCGGCTTCCAGCGCCAGCTTCTGGGCGGAGGCTTCGGGCATGTTGCGGATGATGATCCGGTCGAAGTAGGGCGCCTCGCCCCAGTAGTTCGGGTTGCGGACCAACACGGTCTGGACGGTCGGCTCGTAGACGTCGAGCATGTACGGGCCGGTGCCGGACGAATTGTCGTTGAACCACAGCTCGGCGGTATCGGTCTCGGCCGCGTCGGCGGCGTCGGTGCCACCCTGGGCCTTGACTTCTTCCGCGTTCACGATCGAGAAAGCATCAAAGACCAGCTTGGCCAGGATGGCCGGATCGGGCTGAGTCAGGGTCAGGACGACGGTCAGATCATCCGCCGCCTCGACACTGGCGATCGTGTCCGCCAGGAAGGAGGGGTTGTCCTTGAGGTTCTTCATGCGGTTGAAGCTGAAGACCACGTCGGCCGCGGTCAGGGCCGCGCCATTGGAGAACACCACGTCATCTCGCAGGCTGAACGTGTAGACCAGACCGTCCTCGGAGATCTCCCAGCTTGCCGCGAGGTTGGGGACGATCTCGCTGACCGAATCGGCAGGGAAGCTGACCAGGGTGTCGTAGACCGCCTTGTGGACGAGCGAGCCGCCCGGTTCGTAGGCGCGGTGGACGTCCAGGCCGTTGTAGTCTTCCGACAGGCCCACCACCAGCACTTTTTCTTCCTGGGCGCTCACCGCGCCAAAGGCAGTCAAGCAGACGGCGACGACAAGAAACAGTCTCAAGAAGCGACGCATCTTTTCCTCCTCACAATCCTACGGACTATAAAGTTGCAGGACAGCTATGGGAAACGCTATTGCCAGAATTATACTCCGGAAATACCGACCAATTACAGCAAAGTTGTCCAACCCAACAAACGTTTCTATTGGGCAGTTAGCACAGGCAGCACTTGCTCGCCCAGGAGGCGAATCCCCTCCTCCGGCCGGTCCAGGCCGTGCGGAGTGCCAAACTCGATCCGGGCCGCCCCGGCGGCGAACAGGGCCTCGGCCTGCCGGATCAGGTCGGCCGGATTCCCGGCGAAGGCGAAGCGATCGAGCAGATCGTCCGAGATCAGCGCCGCGGCGGTCTCGATCTCCTGACGCTGGACGTGTGTCCGGATGCGGTCGAGCAGCTCCGGCTCGACCTGGACGGTCGGATCGAGGGGGACGACCACCGGCAGGTAGAGCGCGGCCGCCCGGCGCGCGGCCCGCCGGGCCCGGTCGCGGTCCGCGTCGACCACCGTCACCGCGCCCATCACGATCCCGACCGCGCCCGGCGGGCGTCCGGCCCGGCCCTCGCCCACGCCCAGGTAACCGCGCATGACGCCCACCATGTCCGGGTTGGCCGATCCGCCGACCTTGACCTCGTCGGCCAGTTCTCCGGCGACCGCGGACAATCTCGCCCCCCATGTCCCGATCAGGACCGGGATGGGCACGGCGGGCAGCGGATACGGCGCGCGGACGTGCGGCGCGATCGAATACACCTCACCGGCATAGCCGCCGGTGCCACCGCCCAGCAGATAACGCACGATCTCGACCGTCTCGCGCACGGCCTGGACCGGCCGGGCCGTCTCCTGGATGCCGTGTTCGGCCAGCCACGCCCCGCGCGCGATGCCCACGTACGCCCCACCGGGGGCCGCGTCGGCCAGCAGGGCCGTGTTAGCCGCAATATCGACCGGCGGCATGCGGAACGGTGAGACCGCCGCCGGGCCGAGCCGCGCCCGGCGCAGGTAGGGGGCCATCAGCAGCAGCGGCCCGTAGCTGGGGTGGAACGGCGCGTCACAGTAGACGCTCACCGCGTCGAAGGCGTAGCGATCCACAAGCTGGGCCAGCGCCCGGTACTCGGCCGCGTGTTTGTCCGTCTGGAAGGCAATGCTGAGTTCACGAGTCATGGGTCAGGTTTCCCCTGTCAGGTGTCCAGTGGAGCCAATCGAGACTGCCCGGTAACATTATCAGTTGATTGAACTGTCCCGTTTCAGTAACATTTTCTATTGACTGGACAGAGTCCTCAAACTGCACATGGAATAACACAATGAGATTTTATGAGTTCGGACAGGAAAACGAAAAAACGTTGATGCTGCTGCATGGGAACGCCTCCACGTGGAAGATGAGCTTCGGCAAAAGCATTCCGTTGCTCGCCAGGAAGTACCATGTCATCGCGGTCGGATTGGATGGCTTCGATCCAACCGAGGATACGGAATACCTCAGTGGCAGGGATGAGACAGAGAAAATCATCAAGTATGTTCAAAGTCATCACGGCGGCGAATTGTTCGCGATATATGGCTCATCCCTCGGTTGCATACCGGCCGTCTACACCTGCATCGACACCAGAGTCACCGTGAAAAATGTCATTCTCGACGGCGCGGAATACATCAACTTCGGCATACTGACCGGTCTCATGGCAAAAATCATGAGAA
>CAZHMJ010000106.1:0-340 GCA_964533805.1 uncultured Anaerolineae bacterium
GTCGTACTTCACCTGCATGGCCTTGGGAATTTTTTCGCTCATGGGTCTGTTTTCCGTTACGCAAGTGGGCTGGTGACCACGAACCACTCACCACGAACCAACCACCGCCTTATTCCAACCGCAGCGTGCCGCGCACGATCAGGCTCAGATCAGTCTGCTGAGGGGCGCTGTCGTAGCGGCGGGCGATGTACACCCCGCTGCTCGGATCGAGCAGGTAGGCGCCCTCGGCGAAATTCGGGGTGGCCCCGCTGGCCGAAAACTGGAGACCCAGGTCTTGCGGCACGAAGACGGTCAGGTTGCCACCGACCAGGAAGTCTGGTACCTGCCCCAGCTGCTCGAG
>CAZHMJ010000106.1:350-14928 GCA_964533805.1 uncultured Anaerolineae bacterium
AAACCTCGCCGCGCTGCTCCAGGCTCCGGTTGGGCAGGCTGAGCAGCAGATCGCCCCCGGCCATGTCGACCTTGAGGCGCGCCACGTCCAGGCCGAGCAGGTTGAGGCTGGTCGTGCCGCCGCGCTGGGTGAAGTCCAGCTCGATTGGGAGGCCGGCCGGCAGCTCGACCCGAATCCGGCCGCTGCCTACCCCTTCCAGCCGGGGCAGGAAGTCGGCCAGGCGCGTCTCCTGGAGGGTGAAGGTCAGCGTGCCGTCCTCGGCGGGGGCCAGCGTGCCGGTCACCTGGCTGTCCGCGCTGCCGACGAACTCAGCCGTGACCTGGCGCGCATCCCCGACGGTGGGCGAAATCTCGACCGCGTTGTCCAGCCCGACAATCGCCACCCGCAGCCGGTCTACGCCGGGGTCGATGGTTTCGGTGAAGGCGACCGTCTGATCTTGGCGCGGCTGGCCGCTCCGGTTGGCATACGCCGCGCCGACGATCGCCACCAGCAGGCCGGCGCTCACGGCCAGGGCCAGCCAGGGCGCCCAGCGGCGCAGCGGGGCGGCGTGATCCAGCAGGAGCGCCAGCCCAACCAGCACCAGCAGGACGGGCCAGGCCCGGCCCACCAGATCGGCCAACGCGGGCGGGAAGACGCCCAGCCCGTTCAGCAGGAGCACCAGCCCCAGCCCGACCACGAGCAACGGCCAGAAAATATTACGGTTGACTTTGGATTCGTCTGTTCTCTGCACGCCGTATCCGCCCTCTGTGCCGCCTTAGGCGCGCGCGATCTGCTTCCAGATCAGGGCCGCGCCCAGCAGCAGGATCATGCCCGGCCAGAATAAGTCCACGCCCTGCGGCCCCTGAAGCGCGCCCATCCCCCGGGCCAGCACCAGCAGCCCGACCAGGATGCACGTCGCGCCGACCAGCAGCAGCCGGCCCAGATCGCGCCCCGCGAACGGCTCGTCCGGGGTCAGGTTGGCGGGCAGCATCCACCACAGCATCAGGTACAGCAGCCCGGCCGCGCCGCCGGAAAGCACGGTCAGGATCAGGAAGGCCCAGCGCGCCCACCAGGGATCGATCCCCAGGTAGGCCCCCAGGCCGCCACACACCCCGCCCAGTACCCGGTCGGTCAGGCTCCGCGCCACGCGATTCGTCCTCATAGGCTCCCCTGGCGGCCTTGCCGCGTCCCATCGCCGCCGTGTCTATGGAAAAGGATACCCCAGCCCCCGCACAGCGCAAGCGCCGTGGATAGAGGCTAGAGGCCGGAGGCAAGAGGCCGGAGGCAAGAGGCCGGAGGCTAGAGGCAGGAGGCAAGAGGCAAGAGGCAAGAGGCCAGAGGCCGGAGGCAGGAGGCAAGAGGCCGGAGGCAAGAGGTCAGAGGCCAGAGGCCGGAGTGCATGTCACCGGGATCGCGCATGCGTGGCGGCGGTGCCTGCACCGACGTCATCATCCCTACAGCCAATTCCGCTGGCCGGCCATTGGGATCGTAGTAGCGTCAGACTGGGGTCCAACGCTTTTCTCCGGCCTCTGGTCTCCATTCTGTATGTTATAATGCGGTCAGAATCACGTTTCTGATCGGTGGGGCGATCGTGACTCCGTACAACTGCCAGCTCCGGGTGCTGGTCGTCAGCGCCAACCCTCTGCGCCGCGTGGCCCTGCTTAACAAGCTCCGCGACCGGTTTGGCGCGCTGTGCGCGGCCGAGGGCGAGGGGCCTGCCCTGCTGGAGGATGCCCGGCGTCTTGTCCAGATGGAACGCTGTCACGCGGCCGTGGTTGTCCACGACCTCACCGATCCCTTCGACCCCACCGCCGACCTGGACGGCCTGATCACGCAGCTTGCCCCGGCGGGAATCGTGATTTGCGCCGTGCGGCCCAACGACCGGCTGGCCTTTCAGGCCGGGCGGCGCAGCCTGGAGTACGTCCGCTTTGGCGACCCCGCCAGCGATCTGTGCGCGGCGGTCGAAGCCCGCGGCCGGCACGGCTGCAAGTGCGACGTCGCCGCGAGCTGGCCGGAGACTCACTTTGCCGCCAGCACGGCCAAGCGCCTCAAGATGCCCAAGGACCAGGTCAGCGACGAGAACCTGCACGACCTGCTGGGCCGTCTGTTCCCCCAGGCCGAAACGGTCGACCTCCAACCGCTGGCGGCCCTCAGCACGAGCAAGCTGGTCGCTTCCGCCGTGCGGCAGTCGGTGGTGCTGCTGGCCAGCGAACGCCGCCCGATGGTCGACACCGCGCGCATCCCGACCGTGATCAAGATTGGCCCGCGCGACGAAATCATCCGCGAGCGCGAGAACTATGCCCGTTACGTCGACGGCTGGCTCCAGCAGAACCGCCAGGCCCGGCTGGAGGATTCCGCCGAGCTGTGGCACCTGGGCGCGATCAGCTACGCCTTCCTGGGTGTCAGCCCGAACGACATGGCCCCTTTCCGGGTCTACTATCTTCAGGAGAGCGCCCAGAACGTGCTGGCCGCGCTGCGCCAGCTCTTTCTGGAGACGTGCCACAACTGGTATTCCAGGGAGCGCGAGCAAGTCAGCGGGACGCGCATCTTTGAGTTGTACGACGAGAAGCTGCACCTTGAACAGCGCATGGAGCAGCGCCTGGACATGCAGAATCCGTTCCTGCGCTTCCCCGGCCTGCAAGAAGCGCTGCCCAACCCGGCGCTGTGGGCCTACGACGTGGGCCGCCGCGCGCCGGGCGACAGCCCGACCACGGCCATCACCCACGGCGACCTGCACGCGGACAACTTCTTCATCGACCGCAACCGCCAGGCCTGGCTGATCGACTTCGGCCAGACCGGCTACAGCCACGCCCTGCGCGATTTCGTGGAACTGGAGGCCGACCTCAAGCTGCGTCTGACCGACTTCGGCAAGGAGGACCTGGCCGGGCTGGCCTCCCTTGAAGGCGCGCTGCTGGCCGCGGACCAGGTGGACAGCCTGTTGCTGCCCGTCCCGGCCATCGCCGGCCAGCCGCTTAGCCTGAAGGCGTTCCAGGTCATCGCCGGGCTGCGCCATCTGGCCTGCCAGGCGACCGGCATCACCAACCAGCGCGAGTACCTGGAGGCCCTGCTGTACGAGACGCTGTTCATGGCGACCCTGCGCCGCCTGCACCCAGGCGTCCGGCGGCGGGCGCTGCTCTCCGCGGCCCTGATCGCCCGTGCGCTGCGCGCCAACGGGGGCGGTCCGGCGGGCGCGCCCAACCTGCGCCTGGAAGTGAGCAGCCTGGCCCCGCTTTCGCCGACGGAAACCTTCCATACCATCGAGCAGCACCGCAAGTACCTCCAGACCTGCCTGGACTCGGTCGCCATCCAGGGCCGGGTGTATGCCCACCCGCCCGCCGAGCTTGGCCCCCTCCAGCGCCAGATTCATGAAGCGCTGATCCATACCGAGCAGCTCCGCCAGGGTCTGGCCTGACCTGCCGGAAGGGTCTGTGAGGCAATCACGACCGGCAAAGCCCGTTCAGCGGTCGGACGCGACGGGCCAATCGCATTGGGAGCACGACCGGACTGGCGAGGAGCAGCGCGGCAAGATCATGACTACCAGACAGGACACCATCCGGGTGCTGATCGTCGAGGTCAGCCCAAGCCGGCGGGAAGCGCTGCGCGAGAACCTGCGCCAGGCCGGCTATGACGTCCATGTGGCCGAGGGCGAGGGCGAGGCGCTGTTCGAGGACGCGCACGCCAAGTTCATGGCCCACTTCTGCCACGTGGTCGTGCTGGCCCCGCGCCTCAATCCGGCCGATACGGGCGACTTCTCCGGGTTGGAGGCCAGCTCGCGCTTCGCCCCGGCGGGCATCGTGATCTACACCAGCGAACCCAACGACGAGGTCGCCTTCCGCGCCGGTTGGGAACACATGGGTTACGTCCGCAGCAGCGACCCGCGCCGCAAGCTGATCGCGGCCGTCGAGGAGCAGGCCCGCCGCCGGCCGTTCACCATCCGCTGGCCGCAGAGCGACTTTCAGGAGCACGTGGCGGCCGCCCTCAAGGTCGAGCCAACCCAGATCACCAGCGAGGACCTGCGCATCCTGCTCGGCCAGGTGTTCCCCAAGGCCATCGGCGTCGAGCTGCGGCCGCTGCCCGTCCTGGATACGACCATGCTGGCCGCCACCCCGATCCGGCGGGCGATGGTGCTGTGGGCGCAGGAAAACCGCCTGACCACCGCCTACCTGACGCCCAAGGTCACCAAGATCGGCACGCGCGAGCGGATCGAACGCGAGGTCGAGAACTACACCAACTGCGTCGAGGGGCGGCTGCGCCAGGATCGCCAGGCCCGGCTGGAAGGCTACGCCGTGCTGTGGCACATCGGGGCGGTGGCTTATACTTTCCTCGGCGCGTCCCCGGACGAGTTGCAATCCTTCCGCCACTACTACACCCGCAACGACCCGGCCAGCATCCTCAACGTGCTGCGCGTCCTGTTCACGCACACCTGCCAGAACTGGTATGGCGACCAGAGCAGCGTCGAGACCAAGACGCTCTACGACTACTACAACGAGGCCCTGGACCTGGACGAGCACATCGGCCGCTTCGACCAGACCCAGTACCGCCTGGGTTTCCCCGGCCTGCCGGACGAGCTGCCCAACCCGGCCCTGTGGGTCCTGCGCGAGGGGCGGGAGATGACCTTCCCGGAACTGCGACGCTGCATCTCGCACGGCGACCTGCATTCCGACAACTTCTTCGTCGACCACGGCAACATGGTCTGGCTGATCGACTTCGAGCAGACCGGGTTGACGCATATCTTCCGCGATTTCGTGGAACTCGAGGCGGACATCAAATTAAGATTGGTCCAGTACCCGCCGGAGGGCGACCTGGCGGCCCTCGCCGCGCTGGAGCGCGCGCTGCTCAGTGGGCAAACCCTGACCGGGATGCTGCTGCCCACGCCGGAGGTCAGCCTCGACCCGAACCTGTACAAGGCCTTCCAGGTCATCAGCGGCATCCGCCACCTGGCCGCGATCGCCACCGGCGTGAACCGCCTCCAGGAGTACAGCCTGGCCCTGCTGTATGAGACGTTATTCATGGCCACCCAGCACCGGCTGCGCGACGTCATCAAGGAACGCGCCCGGCTGTCCGCGGCGCTGATCGTGGAGCGCATGACGCGCCGCACCGGCCTGCTCAGCCGGGGGGCGACCATCCCGCGCCTGGATACGGCCCGGCTCCAGCAGCCCGGCGTGCAGACGCGCCAGATGCTCAACGAACAGCTCAGCTACCTGGCGGCCTGTTACCGGAGCGTCGATCTCCAGGCCCAGCTCCACCCGGACGGGCCGCCGCCGGAACTGGCCGAGGGGATGAGTCTGCTCCAACAGGAAGGCCAGCGCCTGCGGGCTTATCTCAACCGGGTTAATGTGTAACGAAATTGTAACAAAAATCAGGGCCGTGTGAACGTTCTCCATACGAAACTGAGAACTGGGGGATGAATGTCTTGCCCTTGCCAGGTTTGCGAGCTAATATGAACTGTGCTAAAATGGGCAAAGCTGAGATGTATGTTAACCCCTTTTAGAGATACGAGTTGTCAGGGGAAGCCGGTTAAGAAGCAGTTCGTCTTTTTTATAACAGACATCCAGCTTTACAGAATTAGCATTCATTCCATCCAAAAGAGTTTTGCGCCAACCAGATGGGAAAAATCTCATCACTCGAAGGATGGCCAGTGTTTCATTGATAACCGAAGGAGGATACATGAGCAAGGCCCTGGAAATCGTGCATGGCGGACCGGAAGCCATTCGAAAAGAGACGGGTGGGGCTTCCCTGGTCGTGTTGTATCCACGCAACCACTATCGCAATGCCTACCTGTCCCGCTTTTTGAAAGATTCTGAAACCGGTCTGTTCTATTACGCACTCCAGACCACGGACCGCAATCTTCGTAAATTCCTGAACAATCTGATTGAGGATATGGAAGCGTCTTACGAAGATTTCGGCAAGAACCTACGGGCGGCCCTCTCCGCCAAGGGGAAGGCGTCCGACCTCGCAGTGGCCATGGCCGAGGACCTCAAAACGCTATCCAGCGAGCCGTTCACCCTGCTGTTGGATCAGTTCGACCGGCTTCCGGAAAAAGATGAAACCAAGCGGTTCATGGAAGTTCTGGCCGAGCACATCCCGCCCCACGCGCAGGTGATCATCAACGCCCGCGAGCAGGCCTACCTCCCCTGGTTTGGCCTGGTCTCGGAGAAGCGCGCGACCGTCATGGGCGCGGAATACGTGCCCGAGGAAGCGCCGCCGCCTGCCGTCACCCCCGACGTGCCCAAGGTCGAAGTCTTCTCGCTGGGCCGGGGCTATACCCTGGTCAACGGCGCGCCGGTCACTCACTGGGACGGCGAACTGCCCAAGAACCTCTTCTTCTTTTTCATGGATCACCCGCTGGTGACGCGCGATCAAATCTTTGACGTGTTCTGGCCCAACCTGAGCGTCAAGGAAGCGACCAACGTCTTCCACGTGACCAAGCGCAAGATCAACGAGAGGCTCGGATACGATCTGACCCAGTACGCCAGCGGCTTCTACAGCCATAGCGAAAAGGTCGATCTGTCCTACGACGTCGGGCAGTTCACGCGCTCGATCGAAGAGGCCATGATGGCCGACGAGCGCGAGGAAGTCCGCCACTGGCAGCGCGCGGTCGACCTGTACCGCGCCCCGTTCCTGCACCGGCTGGACATGGACTGGGCCATCGAGCGCCGCAAGGATTTGCGCGTGCAGCATGCCCAGGCCCTGATCGGGCTGGGCCGGATCAAGCAGGCCAATCGTGAATTCGATCTGGCGTTGAAGTATTACGGCACGGCCCTGCGCGAGACCCCGGAGCGCGAGGATATCCACCGCCAGGTGATGGAGCTCCATTACCAGCAGGGGAATATCGACGGCGCGGTGGCTCAGTTCCGGCAGTTGGAGCGCTCGCTGCGCGAGACGCTGAACATCGGCCCCTCGCCCGAAACGCTCAAGCTGTACAATCTGATCACCGGGAAGTAATTCCCAAAAACACAATGCGTGCAATGAACAGGGGCCTCCCAAGCGGAGGCCCCTGTTTGTGTGTCGACGTGATCCCCACCCCAAGCGGAGGGGGGCTTCGGATTCGTCCCGTTCCGCCTGGGGGGAAGCATGGGAAGAGGGCTAACCGCCCGGCGGCAGGCTGGGCAGCGGCGACGGGGTGATGTTCGGATTGGCGGTCGGCAGGGCGGCCGGAGTCGCCGCGGCCGGCTGCGCGACACCAGACTGCGCGGCCCCAGGCTGGGCGGTCGCCGCGGTTTGGCCGGGGGCGGCATCCGCCGCGCAGCGGAAGCCGATGAACAGCGATTGGGTCAGCGGCTCGGAATCCTGGCGGTGGACCGTCCGGGTGAAGAACGGCACGGTGTCCCACGAGCCGCCGCGCGTAACCTTGGTCGTGCCGGTCAGCGGCCCCTGTGGATTCGGCCCGGCCGCGGCCGCCTGGCTGTAGTAGTCGGCCTGGTACCAGTCCTGCACCCACTCGGCCACGTTGCCGGCCATGTCATACATCCCGTACGGGCTGCGCCCATCCGGGTAGGTGCGCACCTGGACCGGCCCGTTGGAGGTGCGCGTGCCGGACAGGTCGTTGCGGTTGGTATTGGCGGCGGTGGGGCTCCACTCGTTGCCGTAGGGGTAAACGCGCTGGTCGATGCCGCGCGCGGCCCGTTCCCATTCCGCCTCGGTCGGCAGGCGGCGGCCCAGCGCCTCGCAGTAGGCGGCCGCGCCGTACCAGGTCACATTGGTCATGGGCAGGTTGGCGAACAGGTTGGCGACCGAGTAGGTCGTGCCATCGAACGCGATGTTGCTGTTTTCGGCCTCGTTGCTGGTCGCGGCGCAGGGGTTGCCCTGGCAGCCGGTCATGTGGCTGTTAGGCCCCAGCGCGTTGAGGAATTCGACGTACTGCCCGGTCGTGACTTCGTTCAGCTCCATCTGGAAGCTGTCCAGCACGACCCGGTGCGGCGGGAAGGAGTCCTGGGCATAGCTGATATCGCACGAGCCTTTGTAGTCGTTCAGGCAGACCGAGACCGCGGCGGCGGCTTCGGCCTGGTTGGTGCCCATCGTGAAGTCCCCCCCGCTGACCAGGCCCAGCTCGGTCTGCATGCTGATCAGGGTGGCGAAATCGCCCCCTTCCGGCGTGGGCGAAAGCGGTGTTGGCGTGACCAGCGGCGTGCCGCCCAGGTCGGGGGCGCTGGTCGCGGTGGCGACCGGGACCGTCGGCGAGGGCTGGATGACCGTCATCCCGGACGAGGTGGCGGTGACGACGATCACGCGCGGCTCGACCGTGGGCGTGGGGGAGGGCAGTTCGGCCACTTCGCTGACGAGGACGGTGGGCTGGGCCGGCGTCTCGTTGACCTCGGCCGAAGCCCCGATATTCAGGCTGATCAGGCCGGCGGCATAACTGCCCAGGCAGACCACCGCGGCGACGCCCAGCCCGATGATCACGCCGATCAGGATCCACTGCCAGCCACTGTCGCGCGTCTGGCGGCGTAATGTTCCCATAGAGAAAACCTCCATCTCCTCCGGAGCATGTCCCCGGAGTGGTGATTAAGCTACGACCCGCAGGTGGTTCAACCCGGTCCCGTGGGTGGCGCAGCCGTCTAGTGTACCGTCCCCGGCCCCATCCGACCAGTCAGAAAAACGGAGGCACGCAGGGCAATCGCATCAAACTGAAAAAGACATCTTACCGCAGAGAACGCGTGCTAACAGCGCCGAGGGCGCAGAGAGAAACTCAGATTCTTAGAGTCCGCCTCGGCCTTTTTCGCACCCTCTACGGTAAAGTTTCTTCAGTATTTGCCTTTCTTAGCGTTTTTCCTTGGCGTTCTTGGGGTCTTGATGGTTCAAACTGCTTTTTGATGCGATTGCCCTGGGCGGAGGCAAGAGGCGGGATAAGACATGAGGACGCAGGCTCGCGGACGGTGTATTGGGTCGGGATGCGATTCCGGCGTGGGGCGGATCGCCGACCCCGCCAAGATGGATCAAGAGAAGGCAGCGCCGCCCGCGTCGCGGATCAAATTCCTAGGATTCATCAATCCCCGCCTCGGAACAAGAAGTCCTCCGGACCAAACACATCCCAGTCCGGAGGACTTGTTCTCCTGAGTCGGGGTTTCCAATCCCCGACCGCCCCGCGCGGCCGAATCTCGACCCGTCTCGAGGGGCAGGAAGCCCGAAATTGACGCAGATTGGGCGGGGCACAGACCACGCCCCTACCAGGGTTCCATCCGCCGGGTCATCTGATCCGGACGGCGTTACCATGTCGTGGCGGATTCAAGCCGCCGCGACATGGATCGAGCCGATCACGCCTCAACTCGCGCCGAGGGGCGCCAGCCAGTACTGGTTGCTACCCCACAGGCTGGTGCGCTCGCTCTCGTTGGCCCAACCGGTCAGGCCGCCGCCGTAGTCGATCCGCCAGAACGCCAGCGATCCGGACCCGGCGCACACCGGACCTTCCAGCACGGTGAAGGCGGCCCCATTGCCCACGAGGCGCACCGCCGGCCCGGCCGGGCTGCTGCGCAGGGTGCTGTACGACTGGACCACCGTCCCGCGCCCGCCCACCGTCAGGCGCGGCGCGAGCGACCCGGAACAGGTCGTGGGGGTGGTGGGCGTCGTGGGTGTTGTGGGTGTTGTCGGGGTCGTTGGGGTGGTCGGCGTGGTCGGCGTGCTGACCGGGGCCAGCCAGTACTGGTTATAGCCGTACTCGCTGTAAATCTGGCTCTCCGAAGCCCAGCCGACGATTCCATTCCCGTAGTCGATCCGGTAATGGGTCAGGCTGTTGCCGCACTGCGGGCCTTCCAGCACGGTGAAGGTCGCGCCGGCGCGCATGACCCGGATGACCGGCCCGCCGGGGCTGCTGCGCAGGCTGCTGAAGACCTGGGCGACCTGACCCCGCGCGCCGACCGCGAGCCGGGTGGGCAGCGAACCGGGGCAGGGCGAGGCGCCATCCAGGGCGCGGGCGGGCAGGACCGGCACGAACAGGGCCAGCAAGAGGGAGACCGTGCTGGCCAGGGCCACTAATCTTAAGTGTCGCATGGGGGATGCCTCCTCTCAAAAAAAGAGCATTCAGCGATCGGCTTTCAGCCAGCAGCGGGAACGATCAATGGAAGAAGCGGGACCTCGCACCCGGTGCGATGGGTTTAATCCAGACGAATCATCTGATTTGTAATATCATAGCATAATTACTGCGTAAAGATTAAAATGCCGACAGGGGGCGCTCCGTCCACGTTCCAGCCTCTTGATGCCCCATTTTGAAAACTGACGACGGTGAACTGACGACTGCCTTTACAGCAGCAGCGCGCCTTCGTGGCGCAGCAGGGCGGCCTTGGTCTCCACCCCGCCATACCCACTGTAACCGACCAGCGAGCCATCCGCGCCGATCACACGGTGGCAGGGGATCAGGATCGGCAGCGGGTTGGCGGCCAGCGCCTGCCCGACCGCGATGGCCCGTTCGGGGTCGCCCAGGGCGGCGGCGACTTCCCCGTAAGTTTTGGTGTGCCCGGCGTGGATGCGCTGGACGTAGGTCAGCACCATCCGCTGGAAGGGGGTGTCCGTCCGCAGGTCGAGCGGCACGTCGAAGCCCCAGCGCTTGCCCTGGAAGTACTGCTCCAACTGGTGGATGACATCGGACGTGGCGCGGCGGTCGACCAGGGTCGGGATGTGGAACATGCCCCAGATCAGCGTGGCGGCCTCGGATTCGTCGATCGGCCCCATCGTGACGGCCAGCACGCCGCGCGGCCCGGCGGCCACGTAGACCCGGCCGACCGGCTCCCAGGCCACCCAGCCGATGGCGATCTGTTCGTCGAAGATGACCATCGCTCCCTCCTGCTCCCTTTGTACGGCTTTTTCCCATTATATAGGACTTCGGCCGTGGGGAGGACGCAACCGGAAGCGAAAATCTCGCGCAGGGGCCGGAATCGGGTGGCAGGGGGCGTGTGACACGTTCATCGGCCGGCCAACTGGCCCGGCCTAGCGCGCGTAGAGGTTGACCCAACCGCCGCGCACGGCGTTCTCCAGGACGCGGAAGCCCGCCGCACGGACCAGTTCGCCCAGTTCCTCCGCCTGGTACAGGGCGAAGAAGCGCTCCATGTTGCCATACGACTCGGCCGGGATCATGTGCTCGCCTTCGCCGTGCTTGACCCCGATGTACATCAGCCCGCCCGGCGCGAGGACCCGGCGCAGCTCGCGCAGGGCCAGCGGAACCGCGGCCTTGGGCACGTGCAGCAGGGACGCGCACACCCACAACGCGTCGAAGGCCCGGTCCCGGTAGGGCAGGTGGCGCATATCGCCCTGGGTGAAGGTGGCCCTGGGCGCGGCCTGACGCGCGATGGCCAGCAGCCCGGTGCTGCGGTCGACGCCGTGGGCCTCGAAGCCCCGCTTGGCGAAGTGGGCAGTATCCCGCCCGTGACCGCAGCCCACGTCCAGCAGGCGGCCGCGCGGCTCGTATTCCACGAAAACATCGTACAGGTAGGCGACCGGCCGGTGGCTGGCGTTGATCTCGGCGTAGGTCGCGGCGTAGGTATCGTAGGTCTGGATGGTGGTTTCGATCGGATCGGTCATGGGCGAAGTCCGGGCGCAGGTCAGGACGGGTCGGGAATGGGTCTATTCTAGGCCCGTTGGGGTTTTCGCGCTGGCAGGGGGGGAAGACAGGAAATGTTGAATTTTGAATGTTGAATTTTGAATTTGTTAAGAATGTGACGGATGGGATTGTCCCCGGTGACGGGATGGTGTAGGGACGGGGCACGCCTCGATCTGCCTTGTGCTGGGGCTGAGCTTATCGTCCCGAAAAACAACACGGCGGCCTCCCGCGAGGTCGCCGTGTATCTCTCCGGAATTGCGCCCGCTACTTGCCCGGGTCCGGCTCGGACATGATCGAGGCGATCGGGCGCAGCTTGAGCCACCACTGTTCCTTGGGCCGGCTGAACTCGGCATCGACCATGCGCGGGAAGTCGCCCAGGCTGGTGAAGGTGTACTGGCCCATCTGGAGGCCGATGAACGCCCCGGCGGGCGAAACCTTGCCGGCTTCGCGGCTGAGGAACTCGATGCAGCGCGCGGCCATGCGCGTCGCCTGGATGCGGTCGAAGGGCGAGGGCGCGCCGCCCTGCTGGACGTGGCCCAGGATGGCCTGGCGCACGTCGAACAGATCGCCGCCTTCCTTTTCGAACAGCGAGGCGATGAAGGGCGTCGTGTAGAACAGGTCGGCGCTTTCGCTGCGGATGATCAGGCCCAGGCGCTTGTTGTGTTCGAAGCCCGCGATCAGGTTATTCAGGTCTTTTTGCAGGTCGGCCAGGGTGACGCCTTCCTCGTGCATGTAGACCCGTTCCGCGCCGGTCGCCATCCCGCTCATCAGGGCCAGATAGCCACAGTAGCGGCCCATGACCTCCACCACGAAGCAGCGCCGCGAGGCCACGGCCGTCTGCTTGATCTTGTCCACGTCGAAGGCGATGCTGTTGAGGGCCGTATCCGCCCCGATGCTGTGCTCGGAGCCGGGCAGGTTGTTGTTGATCGAGGCCGGCATGCACACGATCGGCATGTTGAAGACCTTGAAGTCCCCGCTGCGCATGAAGATCTTGTAGGCGGCCTCGTAACCGGACAGGCCGCCGATCATCAGCAGACCCTGGATGTTGTGCTCCTCCAGGATTTTCGCCACGGCGGGCATTTCCGAGTCGCGCGGGACTTTGCGGCTGGTGCCCAGTTCGGCCCCGCCGCGTCCCACCCAGCCGCTGACGCTCATCCAGTTCATCTCCTGGATGTCACCTCGCAGCAGGCCCCGGAAGCCATTCTGGGCGGCCAGCATGGTATGGCCCTTGTCTATCCCCAGGCGGACGGCGGCGCGCACGGCGGTGTTCATGCCCGGTGCAGGCCCACCGCAGTTCATGACCAGGATGCGGAGCTGTTTCTGGCCGGCGACCGCGCCGCGTGGCTGGGCCTGGACCAGGGTGTTGAAGGTCCGCTGCGCGTCCTTGAAGCTGTTGCCGCGCAGGGCCATCGCCGCTTCGTAGTCCTTGGCCTTGATCTTCTCCGCGACCTGGAGCGTCTTGCGCACGCTGTCCATCAGGGGGGCGGTCGTCAGGCTGTTTTCGTGGATGCCGATGACCTGCGGCTCGTCTTCCGGTGAGGAATTGAGCAGGTGCAGGACGGCTGCGTGTCCGGTCTGGGTGCCCAGGTTGCGGTCAAAGGCGGTCGGCGCGCCGCCGCGCTGGACATGGCCCAGAATGGTCACGCGCGCTTCCTCGCCGAGCCGTTCCTCCAGGACCGAGCGGACGTATTCGCTGCTGATTTCATTGCCGTTGCGATCCTGGGCCCCCTCGGCCACGATCACGATGCTGTGGCGGCGGCCGGTCTCGCGACTGGCCTTGAGGGCCGAGCACATGTCATCTTCCCAGTGGTCGCTTTCCGGCGGGCTTTCGGGGATGAGCACCCAGTTGGCTCCCGACGCGATGGCGCTCATCAGGGCCAGGTAGCCGCAGTGGCGGCCCATGACCTCGATCACGAAGGTGCGCTGGTGGCTGGCGGCGGTGCTGGTGATGGCATCCACGGCTTCGGTGATGCGGTGCAGGGCGGTATCCGCTCCGATCGTCATGTCCGTGCCGAACATGTCGTTGTCGATCGAGCCAACCAGCCCGGCCAGCATCAGGCATGGGTGTTTGTCGGCCTGTTTCTGGGTGATCTCCCCGGCCTGGACCAGCTCGGCCAGCAGTTCCGGCCATTCCTGGCGGAAGACGTTGGCGCCGGTCAGGCTGCCGTCGCCGCCGATGACGATCAGGCTGTCGATGCCGTGCTCGATCAGGTTCTTGGCGGCGATCCGCCGTCCTTCGCGGGTGCGGAACTCCGCGCAGCGGGCGGTGCCGATGATGGTGCCACCCTGATGGAGGATGCCGCCGACCGAATTCCAGTCCATCTTGCGAATGTAGTCGCCATCCTCCACCATGCCCTGGTAGCCTTCGTAGATGGCGTAGACGTCCAGGCCATGCTTGATGCCCGTACGGACGACGGCCCGGACCGCGGCATTCATGCCCGGTGAGTCGCCCCCGCTGGTGAGCACGCCTATCGACTTAATCTGGTGCTTTGCCATAGTCTGTCCTTGCAATCTGTTGGACGTGTGATTGCCGAATGATGGGCTGGTGGGTGATCATGCTGCGCGTGTCCCCCCGGCAGCCCTGACCCAGTTGCGCGGCGGCAGGGGTGATGCAAGGCCGCGCCAGAGGGAGGTGAATCATCGGATAATATCCCAAGTGTATTTTCACCTGTCCCGGCAGTGGCGTCAAGTTGCAGTCTGGGGTGCGGCGGCAAGTTCGTCCAGGTCGCCCGCCTCGCGTATGGCAGGCTGTCCAAGTGCGGGCGGTGGGGGCCTTCGTAGCGGCGTCGCCCACGACGCCGCCGTGCCCCAAACGGCCCACCCGCTTGATTCGCGCGGTGGGAGATCGGCCGCGGGATGCTCTAAGCATCCCGCTGAGGGAGTGGAAGCCCACTCATGAAGGTTAAGAAATTAATCAGGTAACTGGGCGGTGCCAATGGGGTCGCGCGCCGGTCGACCGCCGAGGACTCAAGTCCCCGGCTACCCGGTCAAACCCCTGCTGAAGCAGGCTCGTGGCCTGGCGCTTCGGGTCTTTGAGTCTGCTTCAGCGAACTTTGTATCCCTGGCCCG
>CAZHMJ010000107.1:0-14865 GCA_964533805.1 uncultured Anaerolineae bacterium
GTATTGAGAGCGTACAGATCGTCGATCGACTCGATTTTGCTGGTGGCGTGCCGGGCGAATGCCAACTCGACTTCCGAAGCGGGGATGCCATGGCCGTTGTCGCTGACGCGGATAAGGCGCTGCCCGCCCTCATCGATCTCGATCAGAATGTCGTTGGCGCCCGCGTCCAGGGCGTTTTCGATCAGTTCCTTGACAACCGAGGCCGGGCGCTCGACCACTTCACCAGCGGCGATCTGCGCGGCAACTGCTTCCGAAAGCACATGGATAGTCATCTTGTTCTCTTTGAAAATGCGACCCCGGCTGGAGGCCGGGGCCGGAGATGATGCCAACGGACTTTTGCCCGCGGCTTGCTACTCGCCATCTCCGCCGCCCACCAGATTCGCACCGGTCAGCGGGATTGAGAAATAGAAGCGGCTGCCTTTGCCGTTTTCGCTCTCGACCCAGACGTCACCGCCATGTCGCCGGGCCACGCTGCGAACGATGAACAGCCCTAATCCGCTGCCCTTGATCTTGTGTTCTTTCACAGCGGGGGTGATGACGCGATACCCACGCTGGAACAACTGGGGGATATGCTGGGCTTCGATCCCCAGGCCATGATCGGCCACGCAAAACTGAAGAGCTTCATCTTTCACATCAATGCTCAGCCTGACCTCACCCCCGTTGGGTGAATATTTGATGGCGTTCTCAACCAGATTGATCAGGGCGCGCTCGATCATCAAGCTATCGACATTGACAATTGGCACATTGGGCGCGATCTGGGCGCTGATCTCGATACTCTGTTTGCGGGCCAGTTCCTGGTGGTTGGACACGATCTCATTGGCCAGCATGAGTAGATCGGTCGGCTCCCGGCTCATCTCGTAGAACCCGGTTTCGGGGTCCCAGCGGCCAGCGGCCTGAATATTCTCGACCAGGGCCGACATCTGGGTGATCCCACCCAGGATTTTGTCCACAAATCCGACCTGCCGCTCGTTTAACTCGCCCGTCATGCTCAGCAGGCTGGCAAAGCCCTTCATGTAGGTCAGCGGCGACCGAAGGTCGTGAGAAACCAGCCGGACGAATTCGGCCTGCCTCTTGTTGAGTTCCTTGAAATGCGTGATGTCTCGCAGAATGAGCACGCTGGTTCCCGAATGACCCTGATCAGAGGCGATGCGTGACAGGCGGGGAGAGAAGATCCGGCCATTCGGACTGGTCCACTCCTCGTCCTCTTGCAGGTTTGTGGTGCTGTGCAGATAGCGCTGCAATTTCGGGTGCTCGGTCAGGATGTCGTCGGCAGGGTGAGCGAGGGCGTCCTGGCTCCTGGTATTGAGCAGTTGTTCGGCCGCATGGTTGAGCAGCGAGATACAGCCAGCCTGATCCACGATGAGGATCGGCTCGGTCATGCTATCCAGAAGGGCCTCCAGCGGCAGAGCGGGCTTACCGCCGGCATTTGAAGCCATGCGACTTGTGATGAGGGCTGCGTATGAGGCGAGTATCTCCAGCGAATCCTGCTGGTCTTCGGAAAGTTCTTTGGGCTGGGCGAACGCGACAAGCAGTAACCCTTGCCGATGCGTTGGTCCCTCCAGCGCCCAGAACCACACACTGGAAGGCAGGCTCGATACGGGCAGATGGGCCGAACTGGCAGCCGTCTGGATGTCGGCGGAGCGCAGGTGGCCCGCCGTCGTGGAAAGGCTGGAGAGAAACGGTTGCAGGTCGGACAGGGGATACTCCAGGGGACCAGCCGTAAGTGGCCGGGCTGTGAACGTACCGAACAGTGTCAGTTGGACACAGTCCGCCTGGCTGATGCGTGCCGCCGCGTCAACGATGGCGCGCAAGCTTGAGATGTCATCCGGCGAGGTGGTCAACTGGCGGGCAACCTGAAGCAGGGTAAGCCTGGCGGAATCGATTTGCGTTGCACTCACCTGGGCCTCCATGCCGCTGTCTGTCGGATTGCCTATTTGCGTCACAGCATATCTCCACTGGTGAGGGTTGATGAGGGCGGACGATGCCATTCCAGGCTGAGGAGGGAAATGTTTGTATTAGTCGACCATCCTCGGACAGGGGCATTATAGCATCCCCACCGGGGAAGGGCAACGGGTGAGGAGCGCGTTTTTCACTCGCCAGAGACCCAGAACTGCCGTATGATAGGGGGCCATGCGTATGAATGTCCCTTCAGGAGACAGGCGTATGGCCAAGGAACTCGATCAGCACGAACTGGAACAGCAAATCGAAGCGCATCTCGGCCTGGAGGCGCGACGTTGGCTGGCAGACCTGCTTCACGATCACGTGGGTCATCATATCACGAACTCCAGCTTGCAGGCCGAGATCGTCCTGCGCGCGTGGGAGAAAAAGCCCGAAATGGCACTCGCAGAGATGCAGGATCTCAAGGTCAAGCTGGATGCGGCTTCGGCTTTCCTGGTCAATCTCGTCAGGACCGTCACGCCTCCCGCGGAGTAACGCGGTTTGGACTACTCCAGATCCTGGAGCATGGTACGGATCCGCGCCGCGACCACGTCAATCGCGACTTTGTTGAAGCCACCTTCTGGAATGATCAGGTCCGCATACCGCTTGCTGGGTTCGACGAACTCCAGATGCATGGGGCGTACGGTCTCCAGGTATTGATCGATGACCGAATCGACGGTACGACCACGCTCCTGAATATCGCGCTTCAAGCGCCGGATCAGGCGGATGTCGTCGGGTGTGTCTACGAAAATGCGGATGTCGAACAACTCTCGAAGTTCGGGTTCCACAAAGAGCAGGATGCCTTCGACCAGGATGATCGGTTGGGGGGCGACGGTCATGGTCTCTGGCAGGCGGCGATCCGTGGTGAAATCGTAGATGGGCTGCTCTACCGGCTCCCAACGCTGCAACTGGCGGATATGCTCGACCATCAGGCTGGTTTCCAGTGAATCGGGGTGGTCGTAGTTGAGGCGCCCACCTGGCGTTCGCGGAATCCGGGCGATTTCCCGATAATAGGAATCGTGGGCCAGGTGAGCGATATGGTGACTGCCAGCCTGTTCGAGCAGCTTGGCGGCCACGGTGCTTTTGCCTGAAGCGGTTCCACCGGCAACCCCAATGGTGATGGGGCGTAGACTCTGATCGGGCATGGTGACTCCGTGTGACAGCCTGCAGGTGACATCAAAAGCGCCCGTCGCTGACTTGAGCGGAACGGGCGCGAGAGCCACCCATCGGAGTTGAACCGATAACCTAACGCTTACGAAGCGTTTGCTCTGCCGATTGAGCTAGGGTGGCAACTTGTGAGGCATTATATCAGGAACGGGGGCCTGAGACAAGGGTTGGCCATCTTAGGCGCTGTGGGGAGAGACTGACATGGTGTTCCAGACCTGGTTGGCAAGACTTCAGCATCCCGACCCAGCGGTGCGAATCGAGGCGCTGCAAGTCCTGGCGATGGTGGAGGAGACCGAGGCGCTGCCGGCTGTAGGCATGGTCTACAAACGCGATCCCGATCCGGCTGTGCGAGAAGTGGCGCGCTGGGCGGGCCGTCTGATCTGGGAAGCCCAACAACGCGGTCATTCCACCGCTAAAGTGCTGGAAACAACATTCCAACCGGGTGTCTCCAACGAGCGCGAGGAACTGGTGATCAGGAGTCTTGAAACCGGCCTGGATGCGGGACGAGATCATTCCGAGATTCAGTTTCAACTTGAGCAGGATCGCCTGAAGCGTGAGATGGTCGAGGCTATGCGAACGCGGGAAGTCGACGTCTCGACAATGAGTCTGGTCGATCTGGCGGCGGACATCCTGAGTGAGAAAGTCCAGAGGAGGGATAAATGAACTCCCGAATGGCGATCTGGCTGGAGCGCCTGGGGGACGCCAATCCGGAGACGAGGCGCGAGGCGATCAACCAGTTGGAAGTCTTGGGTGAGCCAGAAGCGTTGGGTCCACTCGCGGCCTGCTTCGCGCACGATGTCGATCCGGAACTGCGTGCGCTGGCCCGACACGCAGGAAAACAGATATACTATTTGTTGATGCGGCGAGCCAATCAACCCGTGACTGCCTCGCAGGATCAGCGAGAACAGGCGGCTGATATCCTGGCTCGGGCGCGCAGCGAGAAGCAAAAACGCGGTCGCTAGCTACTCCGGCAGATTCGAGGAGCCGGTATCGATGCCCAGTCTGATCGAATACCACATTGGTCGGCTCAAAGATAAAAATCCTGAAGTTCGGGCGAGATCGGCGCGAGAGCTTGGGTTGATCGGCGACCCGATCGCATTGCCTGCCCTCGAACAGGTCTTTCGCACCGAAACCGATGCTGAGGTGAAGAAAGCGATCCAGGAGGCGGGCCGGGCGATCTACAGGCGCCAGGTCAAAGACGAAAACGGCGGGTAAGGGCTGGAGACACAAAACGGGGCCAGAACGACCCCGTTTTGTGTTGGCGGCCAGCCGATCTAGCTCTTCAGGCTGGCGATGCGCTTGCGCAGTGCCTCTTCGCGGGCGAGTAGATCGGCCAGCTTGGCGCGCTCCCGTTCCACGACTTCGGGGCGAGCGCGCTCCACGAAGCTGGGCGTGTTGAGCAAGCCCTGCGAGCGTTCAAGCTGCGCGGCCAATCCATCGACTTCTTTGTTCAGCCGGGTAAGCTCCGCTTCCAGGTCGACCATGCCGGCCAGGGGAAGATAGAGGGTCGCGTTGCCAACTACCACCGACGCGGCACGCTCCCGGTAGTCTTCATTTTCGCCCAGGAAGGTCATCCCCTCCACCCGGGCTAGGCGCTTGAACAGCGGCTCGTATTCCACCAGCAAGGCGTGATACCCGCCGGCATGGACCGTGGCCTTGAGGAAGCGACCCGGATCGACCTCGTATTCCGCCCGGATATTCCGGATGCCGCGGATGAACTCGATCAGGGCTTTCATGGTGTCTTCTGCGCTGATGTCGCGATAGGTTGGCAGGGCCTCAGGCCAGGCGGCCAGGATCAATGCCTCACCGTCATGGGGCAAGTACTGCCAGACCTCTTCCGTCAGAAACGGCATGAAGGGGTGCAGCAGGCGCAGGCTGGTTTCGAGCACGTAGGCCAGCACATGGCGGACGCGTGCCTTGGCGACCGCATCCTCCCCGAACAGGGTCTCCTTGGTGATTTCGATGTACCAGTCGGCATACTCGCCCCACAGGAATTCGTAAATCTGACGCCCGGCTTCGCCATACTGGAAGGTATCGAAGAGGCGTTGGACATCCTCGATCAGGCCGTGAAGCCGACTCAGAATCCAACGGTCGGGCAGAGACAGATCTTTCGCAGGTGGCGGACCGCAGGGAGTCTCCCCATCCAGATTGCTGGTGACGAAGCGCGCCATCTGCCAGATTTTGTTCCCGAAATTACGGTTAGATCGGATGCGCTCCTCGGACAGGTTCATATCCTGGCCGGGGGTTCCGCCCGTCAACAGCGTGAAGCGCAGGGCATCCGCCCCATAGGTATCGATGGTGGCGATAGGGTCGATCACATTGCCCTTGGTCTTGCTCATCTTCTGGCCGTTCTCATCCCGGACCAGTCCATGCAAGTACACGGTATGGAACGGGATTTCGCCGGTGAACCAGATGCCCATCATGATCATGCGGGCCACCCAGAAGAAGAGGATGTCATACCCGGTTTCCATGACGCTCGTCGGGTAGAAGCGCGCCAGATCGGGGGTTTGCTGCGGCCAGCCGAGCGTGCTGAACGGCCACAAGCCGCTGCTGAACCAGGTATCAAGCACGTCCTCTTCCTGACGCCAGGCGCGACCGTCCCGGGGTGGACCCTGGCGGCTCACGACGACTTCGCCGTCTTCACTGTACCAGGCAGGAATGCGGTGCCCCCACCAGAGTTGGCGGCTGATGCACCAGTCCTGGATGTTCTCCAGCCAGTGGAAGTACACCTTTTCGAAACGCTCTGGCACGATCTTGATGTGTCCATCGCGGACAGCCTGGAGCGCTTTTTCCGCCAACGGCTGGATTTTCACGAACCACTGCTCGCTGACCAGCGGCTCGATCAGGTCGCCGCCGCGCTGTCCAATCGGCACGGTGTGGCGGTAAGGCACGGTCTTGATGACCAGCCCGGCGCTTTCCATATCTGCCCAGAGCTGCTTGCGCGCAACGAAGCGATCGAGTTCCGCGTAGGGGCCAGCGTTGGCATTGAGCGTGCCGTCGCGGTTCATGATATTGATGACCGGCAGGTTGTGGCGGTTGCCGATCTCGTAGTCGTGCGGATCGTGGCCGGGGGTGATCTTGAGCGCGCCACTGCCGAACTCGCGGTCGACATATTCGTCACCGATGATTGGGATCGCCCGCCCCAGCATGGGAACCACCACCAGCTTGCCGATCAGGTGCGCGTAGCGCGGGTCTTCCGGATGAACCGCCACGGCCGAATCGCCAAGAATGGTCTCCGGTCGCGTAGTCGCCACCGGAACGAAGGTGGCGGGATCGTCCTTCAGGCAATATTTGAAGTAGTAGAGGAAGTCGTCACGCTCCTCATATTCCACTTCGAGATCGCTGACCGCGGTTTGCAGGCGGGTGCTCCAGTTGACCAGGCGCGGCCCGCGATAGATCAGCCCCTGTTCCCACAGGGTGACGAAGGCTTCCCGCACGGCGGCGGAAAGCTGTTCATCCAGGGTGAAGCGCAGCCGGTCCCAGTCGCAACTGGCCCCAAGTCGCCGGAGTTGCCCAATGATCTGGCCGCCGTACTTTTCCTTCCAGGCCCAGGTGCGGTGTAAGAATTCTTCGCGGCCGATCTCCTGGCGAGTGGTGCCTTCCTCGGCCAGCATCCGCTCGACCATCAACTGGGTCGCGATCCCGGCGTGATCCGTTCCGGGAACCCATAGGGCGGCTTTGCCACGCATGCGTTCATAGCGGATCATCATGTCTTCCAGGCTGACGAACAGCGCGTGACCCTGGTGGAGTTCCCCGGTCACGTTGGGCGGGGGGATGCTGATCACAAACGGTTCGGCATCCGGTTTGGCCACTTCCGGTTTGAACCAGCCTTGCTGTTCCCACCAATTGTAGAGGCGATGTTCAGCCTCTTGAAAATCGAAATTCTTGGGCATTTCTCCGCGCATGGAGGATGTTCCTGTTCTCTTACGAACTCAAGTCCCTGATTAGATAAGGCATAACGAGCGTGTTCCGGAGGTTGGGCCGCACAAGCGAACTGATGAGCGTGCCTACCCCAGTACAAACCGAATCGTCTTGCATGCCAAACCTCCTTCCCATTTGACCCATAAGATCAAAAAGGCCTTTCACCCACAAGGGCGAAAGGCCAGACCTTCCGTGGTACCACCTTGATTCCTGGACGCTGATCGCGCAGGCACTCAACGCTGTAACGGGCAGGCCCGGAAGCGCCAACAGACAGAATCTGCGACGCATCAACTCAAGAGCGACTTCAGCGGGGCCATTCCCGGTGGGCTTTCAGCCAAGGACCCACCTCTCTGGAGGGCGGCTTGCCGCTTACTCCTCTCCGTCCACGTTTTTGATATGTGAAAATGTTAGGATAAGTATAGCATGGCGCTAAAAGGCCCGTCAATGGTTTTGAATCTGAGGCTATGCTATAGTATCGACGAGACGAAAAATATCCTGAGCGGGACTATCTCGGTCTGCTGACGAGCTGAGGCGGGCGTATGGGGGATGAGGTCAAACAGGAACTGGCCCTGGAGATCATGAGCGGCCCGGATGATGGGCGGCGGGTGCAGTTTCGGCGCAATGATGGGGATGGGACTGAAGGCCCCAACGATACCTGGGTGTTTACGGTTGGGCGGCGGGACGATTGCGATCTGTGCTTGCCTTTTGACACCCAGATTTCGCGCGTACATGCCCGGTTGGTTTTCTACCCGGACCAGGACGGCTGGTACCTCGAGGACAGCGGAAGTCGAAACGGCACCTATGTCGGCAAGGAGCGTGTCCTGACTCCAGTTCGGTTGGAGGCGCGCACGCTTTTCCGGGTCGGTCGAACGTGGCTTCGGTTGGTCTGTAGTTGATCATGGAACGGCACAGCGTGGACTCAAGAGAATTAGACGACATCAGACAGATGGCGCAGCAGGAATCTGCTGAAGCGGGCCACTTTTATATTGGCGTCGAACACTATTTCGTGGCGATGACGCGCCTGCGGGGTGGTGTCACTGTCAGTACCCTGGAGGAACAGGGGGTTGAGCCGCGTTTTGTGCGTTATATGATTCGCCAGGAAGTCGGCCGGGGGGATGGACGTCGGTTCTGGCCCGGTTTCCGGGAGACTCCCCGGCTGCATGCGGTGCTGCGAATCGCGCTTGAACTGGCCAAGGCGAGCGGTCAGGGCATCCCCACGGAGCGCGAACTGCTGCTGGCCATCCTGCGAGAGGCCGAAAGCGTGCCGTACCGGGTGCTTTCTCGAATGGAGGTCGACCTGGATCGTCTTGAGGTCGAGGCGGCTAACTGGTCTGCCCAGCAGCAGCCGGTCACGCCGCCGGTCCCGATCGAGGTGACTGGCGACCTGGACCCTGAACTGACGCAGATGGAACTGCTGGTGCTCCAGCAGATGTTCCGGGGATACTCGCGCGTGTTGGTGGAGCGCCAACTGGTTGGTGGATTCACCCATGCCAGAGTGCTGGTAGCCTCGCCAATCCGGGTGGGCGGTAAAGCGGATGCATCGGTCGTGGTCAAGATCGACGAGCGGATGGCGATCCAGTACGAGAAGATGCGCTATGACACCTATGTGCGGGACACGCTCCCTCCCGCCACAGCGCATGTTCTGGCGATCGTCGTGCCTGATCGCTCGACCATGGGCGGGCTGAAATATACGTTTGTGCGCAGCGGCGGCGAGGATGCCCCGGTCGACCTGGCGGACTATGCCCGCGTGTATGGCCCTGCCGCGGTGAGCGACCTGCTGTGGCATGGCCTGTACGAAGTTTTTGGGGAAACATGGTGGAAGCAGCGTAGTGACTATGCCTTTGGCGCGTGGCAGGAGTATGAGATGGTCCTGCCAGCGGCGATTGTCGTGGATGTGTTGCGCGAGCCGTCGGCGCCCACGCGCCGCCTTACGCCGGAGGATCAGTGGAGCCGGCGCGGACGGTTTGCCCAGGACGAGGTCGTCTTGCTGGAGGGCTTTACGGTGACTGACTTCTATCCGTCCCGTGGAAGCATCCAGCTCGCCGCAGGAGGCGGCCCGGAAGCCCTGAGCCGGACGTGCAAGGTCGAGGTCCGAGGGGTCCAATGGCCGTCCAAGGAATTCCACCGGGGGGCGCTCATCGAACGGTTGGTCGGGCGGGTGCGGGCCACGCGGGATGACATTCTGTATGACGCGGTTATGGGCCTCAATCCACCCTTTGATGTGATGCCGGACCGGCTGCCCGATCATCCCGCGTTCCGGGTGCAACTGCCCAACCCACTGCGCCGCTACCAGAATATGCTGCAACGAACCATTGGCGGCTCGCAGTCAATCATTCATGGCGATTTGCACGTCCATAACATCTTGATGGGACCGGGTGGAAATGCCTGGTTGATTGACTTCGCCGAGACGCGGGAAGGGCACACCCTTTTCGACTGGGCGGTGCTGGAAGCCAGCCTGCTGACCGAGATTGTGGCCCCGGCGATGGAATCGGACCGGTGGGATGATGTGTGGCCCGTCATCGATTTGCTGGCGGAGATTGGCGATTCGGGCCGGCCTCCATCGGGCCGGCTGCCTGTAGAGCAAGCGCTGGAACCGGTCGCCGCGCTGCGCCAGATTGTGGGGGAATGCCTGGCGCGACCCAATAGCTGGCAGGAATACTACGTGGCGCTTGCGTTCTGCACGCTGCGTGGGCTGCGCTGGCGCGCGATTCCAGCACGCGGACGGCGCTTGCTGTATCTGGCATCCGCACTCGCCATGTATTCAGCGGGTGGTGGCGCGAGTCGGGATGCGAATCTGGAGACCAGCCGCGATCTGGACATGACCGATTTCGGGATGATGCTGACCGACCACACCTCTGAGCGGAATGTGTTGCCACCTACCGAATCGTCGCCTTCTTCACCAGCGAGCGATACTCCGGACAAGCCATCGGGCAAATCCCGGCCGGGCAACTGATAGCCCGGTGTTACTGACCAAGAACGACAGCGCCCGGACGGTGAACCGGGCGCTGTTTTGATTGCGTGATTCTATGCGGATAAGCGACTCAAAATGTGGTCGGCCATTTCTCGCGTGCTGGCCGCAGGTTGCCCGCCAGCGATATCGGCGGTTCGCACCCCGGCTTCCAGGGTCTGTTCGACTGCGGATTCGATCATGACCGCTTCTGTCTCAAGACCAAGGCTGTGCCGGAGCAGCATGGCCGCGCTGAGGATCGTGCCGATCGGGTTGGCGATGCCTTTCCCGGCGATATCGGGGGCCGAGCCGTGAATTGGCTCGTACAGACCCAGCCGGGTCTCGCCCAGGGATGCCGAAGGGAGCATGCCCAGCGAGCCGGCGAGCGTAGCGGATTCGTCGGTGATGATGTCACCGAACATATTCTCGGCCAGCACGACATCATAGGCGGCCGGGTGGCGCAGCAGGTACATGGTCATGGCGTCGACCAGCATGTGCTCGACTTCGACATCCGGGTACTCGCGTGCGACCTCATTGACCGTTCGCCGCCACAGGCGCATGGAAGCCAGCACATTGGCCTTGTCGACTGAGGCCAGCTTCTTGCGACGTTTGCGCGCGGCCTGGAAAGCCACATGGGCGACACGCCTGACCTCTGGAACCGAGTAGATCATGGTGTCGTAGGCGGAGTCGCCGTCACCCTGTTCCTGGCGGGGGCCGAAATATGCTCCGCCGGTCAGCTCGCGGATGAACAGAATGTCCACGTCCTTGAGTAGATCCGGACGCAGGGGAGCGTAGTGGGCCAGGGATGGGAACACCCTGACCGGGCGCAGGTTGGCGAACAGGTTGAAATGTTTGCGAATCCTGAGCAAACCCTGCTCCGGCCGCACCGGGGCGGTGGGGTCTGACCATTGGGGACCGCCCACCGCGCCGAGCAGGATCGCGTCCGCCTTCTCGCAGACGGCCAGTGTCTCGTCCGGGAGCGGGTTGCCAGTGCTGTCGATGGCGCAGCCGCCGATCTGGGCCGTGGTGAACTCGAGACTGTGTCCCTGAAGCTGGGCTACGCGCTCCAGAACCCGTACGGCTTCTCCGACGACTTCCGGGCCGATGCCATCCCCCGGTAACAGTGCGATATGTGCCTTCATGTGTTACTCTTCCTTTGTTTGAGCGAGTGAAATGCCGTACTCCACGCTATCCACAAGCGCCAGCCAGGATGCGTCGATGATGTTCGTCCCCGCGCCGACGGTGCTCCAGCGCTGGTGTCCGTTCTGGGTGTCGATCAAGACGCGCGTGGTCGCCGAGGTGCCCCTGTCGCCGTCCAGAATACGCACCTTGTAGTCCGCCAGGTTGAAGGCTGCGATCTGCGGATAGACCGGGATCAACGCTTTGCGAAGGGCATTGTCCAAGGCGTTGACCGGGCCGTTGCCATCTGCTGCGGTGTGGACCACTTTGCCGTTCACACGGAGCTTGACGGTCGCCTCGATGACCATCTCGTTGTTGTGGTTGCGTGAGACAATCGTCGAGAAGTTGAGCAGTTCGAACGGCGGTGCGTAACCTTCGGCAGCGCGGTGCAGCATGAGCGTCACCGAGGCTTCGGCACCTTCGAATACATAGCCCTGGTGTTCCAGCCGCTTGATTTCTTCCAGGATGTCGCGCGCCTTGTCCGACGATAAGTCCATGCCCAGTTTCTCGGCTTCGTGCAGGACATGCCCCCGGCCGGAAAGGTCCGAGATCAGGAAGCGCATCTCGTTGCCGACCAGCGCTGGGTCAATGTGTTGGTAGCTATCGAGGGTGCGGCGCAGGGCGGCCACGTGCAGGCCTGCCTTGTGGGCAAAGGCGCTCTTGCCCACGTAAGGCTGGTTGGGATTGGGCGCCATGTTGGCGATCTCGGCTACAGTGCGCGAGATATGGCTGAGGCGAGGCAACGCGCCATCCGGCAGACACTGAAAGCCCATCTTGATTTCCAGGTCAGGGATGATCGAGCATAGGTTGGCATTGCCGCAGCGTTCGCCATACCCGTTGATCGTGCCCTGAACGTGTCTGGCCCCGCGTCGGATGGCGGCCAGGCTGTTGGCCACACCCTGTTCACCGTCGTTGTGGGTGTGGATGCCGATGTGGGTGCCTTCCGGCAGAGCGCGCACGACTTCGGCCGTGATCTGCTCGATCTCCCAGTACATCGTGCCGCCGTTGGTGTCACACAGGACCACGGTGTCCGCATGACCATCGATGGCTGCCTGGAGGGTCTGGAGCGAATAAGCCGGATCGAGCTTGTAGCCGTCGAAGAAATGCTCGGCGTCGTAGATGACTTCCTTGCCTTTGGCCTTGAGGAAGGCCAGGCTTTCCCGGATGATGCGCAAGTTCTCCTCCGGGGTCGTGCGCAGCACTTCGCGCACGTGCAGGATCGACGTTTTGCCGACCACAGTGACGACGGGCGTCTCCGATTCGAGAAGCGCCAGGATGTTGGGATCGCCGTCGGGTTGGCTGCCGGTCCGGCAGGTCATGCCAAATGCGGCGAGGCGGGCGTAGTTGAACCGGGCATCCTTCATACGGCTGAAGAATTCGGCATCCTTGGGATTGGATCCCGGCCAGCCGCCTTCGATGTAGTCCACACCCAGCTCATCCAGCAGGTGGGCCACCTTGATCTTGTCTTCGACAGAGAGGGAGATGCCTTCACTCTGCGTGCCGTCGCGCAAGGTGGTGTCGTACACAATAACCTGTTTCATGGGGTGCACTCCTTGCCATTGGGATGGCTATTGTCCTGACGGCTGAAGCGAATTCACGCGAGCCGGATGGGCAGCTTCGTATGCTTCTACGGCAGAGGTCTGCTGGAGCAGGTAGCCGATCTGATCGACCCCGTTGAGCAGGCAATGCTTGGCAAACCCGTCGAGGGGAAACGCCACAGCGCGACCATCCGGCAGGGTCAGAGTCTGAGAGGCGAGATCGATGGTGATCGCGGTGGATGGCTCTTCCTCAATCAGGCTGAACAACTGCTGAAGGGTAGGGCGGTCGACAATTACCGGGAGCAGCCCGTTCTTGAGCGCGTTGTTCTGAAAGATATCCGCGAAGCGCGTGCTGACCACGGCCTGGAAACCGTAGCCAACCAGCGCCCAGGGAGCATGCTCGCGCGAACTGCCACAGCCGAAATTGTCGCCCGCAACCAGAATCTGCGCGCCCTGGTAGGCGGGCTGGTTAAGGACGAAGTCTGGGCGCGGGGCACCGCTGGAGTCGTAACGCCAGTCCGCGAATAGATTGTCGCCCAGTCCGGCCTTGTCCGTGACCTTGAGGAAACGGGCCGGGATGATCTGGTCGGTGTCGATATTCTCGTTGGGCAGCGGCACCATGCGGCTGGTGAGTGAAGTAAAGGCGGCCATTTAGAGAATCTCCCTCACATCAGTGATCCGTCCCATGACGGCGGTCGCGGCGGCGGTGAGCGGGCTGGCGAGGAAGGTGCGGCCTCCCTTGCCCTGGCGCCCTTCGAAGTTACGATTGCTGGTGCTGACGGCGTACTGGCCCGGCGCAAGCTGGTCACCATTCATGGCGATGCACATCGAGCAGCCCGCTTCGCGCCATTCGGCTCCGGCCTCCTGGAAGACTTCGTCCAGACCCTCGGCTTCCGCCTGACGCTTGACCTGCTGCGAGCCGGGGACCACCAGGACGCGGACGCCCTCGGCGATACGGCGGCCGCGCAGGACGTCAGCCGCGGCGCGCAGGTCTGAGATGCGCGAATTGGTGCAGCTTCCGATGAAGACGACATCGACCGGATGACCCAGTAGAGGGCGGCCAGGTTGAAGTCCCATGTAGCTTAGGGCTTTTTCAAGCGATTGGCGCTCGCTGAGATCGCTGACCGAAGCCGGATCGGGAACCTGGGCGCGGATGGGGATGCCCATGCCGGGATTGGTCCCGTAGGTGATCATCGGGGTGAGCTGATCAGCATCGATTGTGATGCCGCGGTCGTATTCAGCCCCGGCATCGCTTGGCAGGGTGCGCCAATCCGCCACGGCGGCATCCCAGGCCGCGCCATGTGGGACATAGGGACGACCGGCCAGGTACTCGAACGTGATCTCGTCGGGGGCGATCAGCCCGGCACGCGCGCCGCCTTCGATCGACATGTTACAGATGGTCATGCGCGCTTCCATGCCGAGGCTGCGGATAGCGTCGCCTGTGTACTCGAAGACGTGGCCCGTCCCGCCGAAGACCCCGATCCTGGCGATCACGGCCAGGATGATGTCCTTAGCGGTGACGCCGGGCTGGAGTTTCCCGTCCACGCGGATTTCGAAGGTTTTGGGTTTGTGCTGGAGCAGGCATTGAGTCGCCAGGACGTGGGCCACCTCGCTGGTGCCGATGCCGAAGGCCAGGGCGCCGAACGCGCCGTGGGTGCTGGTGTGACTGTCGCCGCAGACGATGGTCATGCCAGGCTGGGTGAGGCCCTGCTCTGGCCCGATCACGTGGACGATTCCCTGATTCTCACTGCCCAACTCGTATAGGGGGATGCCGAACTCGGCGCAATTGGCGGACAGCTTTTGAAGCTGGGCCGCCGCCATGCTGTCGGTGACTGGGATCAGGCCGTCCGGGCCGCGCGGCGTGGTGGGCGTACTGTGATCCATCGTGGCGAATGTGCGATCGGGCCGGCGCGTCTTGAGGCCGCGGCTGCGCAGCTCATCAAACGCCTGCGGCGAGGTCACTTCGTGCACCAGATGGAGGTCGATGTAGAGAGTCGCCGGAACATCGCCTTGCTGCGGCGTGACGGTATGGCGGTCCCAGATCTTCTCGAAGAGGGTGCGTGGTTTAGATGACGACATTGGGCATCCTTTGCGCTGTTATCCATACAAGAGCCGGGGGGAGCCTCTGGCTCCCCCCGCGACATGCTGGCTGAAGAGGCACCGAGACTAGAGCCG
>CAZHMJ010000108.1:0-14761 GCA_964533805.1 uncultured Anaerolineae bacterium
GAAACCCTCGCCTTTGCCGCCTGAAATGGACAAAGTCGAGTCCGCGCCCTCCGCGCCCTCCGCGGTGAGATTTGTTTGTGCAGGTCAAGCCGGGGCGAACAGGCTCAGGGGCAGGTCGATGCCCGCGTCGCGGATGCGGCCCAGCACGGCCGGGATGTGCCCGGTCGCCGCGAACGTGCCCTCGATCTTGCCGTCCGCGAAGCCCGTCGGGTGGAATTTGAAAATCTCCTGGAGCAGGATGGTCTGCCCCTCGAAGCCGGCCACTTCCGCGATGCAGGTCAAACGCCGCCGGCCATCGCGCATGTGCTCCTGGTAGGTCACGATCTGGATCGCGCTGGCGATCTGCTGGCGCACGGTCAGCAGGGGCAGCTCCGGCGCGGCCAGCAGGCACAGCGTCTCCAGCCGGGTGAGCGCGTCGCGCGGGCTGGTGGCGTGCAGGGCGAACAGGCTGCCATCGAACCCCGAGGTCATCGCCTGGAGCATGTCCAGCGCCTCCGGGCCGGTGACTTCGCCCAGCACGATCCGGTCGGGGCGCATCTTCATGGCGTGGGTCACCAGTTCGCGCAGGGTGACCGTCCCCCGTCCGGCCGGGTCAGGCGGGCGGCTCTCCAGGCGCACCTGGCGGCGCTGGGGCAGGCGCAGTTCGGTTGCGTTCTCGATCACCACCAAACGCTCGTCGAGCGAGGCCATGCCCGCCACCAGGTTGAGCACCGTGGTCTTGCCGGAGCCGGTTCCGCCGCTGACGGCGATGTTGAGCCGGGCCGCGACGCAGGCCCGCAGGAAAGTCACCATCGGCTCGGTCAGCGAGCCGAACGAAACCACATCCTCGATCGTCAGCGTGCGTTCGGGATACTTGCGGATGACCAGGGTCGGGCCGGTGAGGGCCACCGGCGGCACGACCACGTTGGCCCGCGAGCCATCCGGCAGGCGCAGGTCGACCAGGGGACAGGCTTCGCCCACCGGACGGCCCAGCCGGGTGGTCAGCTCGATCACGAACTCCAGCAGGTGGGCGTTGTCGCGGAAGGGGCCGGGCGTGTCCTCGAAGCCGCCCTGGCGTTCCACGTAGACCCGGTCGTAGCCGTCGACCATGATCTCGCGCACCGTCCGGTCGGCGTACAGCGCCCCCAGCGGCCCCAGCAGTTCGATCGTCGCTTGCTCGTCCATCGTTTCCACTCCTTAAAAAGCAGCTTTCAGCAGTCAGCACTCAGCCGTCAGCCCAAGCAGAAGCGTGCGGCGACCAACCCGGCATGGGTATCCGTTGGGTAGGCCGCGCCAACTGTGCGATCTGTACCCGTTTTTCGCTTGACGCTTGCCGCTTAGACGCTGCCGGTGGTTTGACCGGCTCCCGGATTTGAGTCCATTGTCCGGCGGATGGCGCCCCGCCGGGAACAGCCATCTGACCGGGCCGATCCAGGTCATTTAACCGGGATCGATCCAGTCGCGCCGCAGGGCCTCGATCACGGCCTCGGTGCGGGTGGTCACGCCCAGCTTGGTGTACAGGTTGTCCAGGTGGAAATTGACCGTGCGGTGGCTGATGTGCAGGACCGCGCCGATCTCGCGGTTGGTGCGGCCTTCGGCCAGCAGGCGCAGCACATCGCGTTCGCGCGGGGTGAGGTCCGCAGCGGGACGCAGCGCCAGACTCGCGCTCAGGAGCAGCCCGCCCTCCGCCGCGCGGCCCGTTTCGATCTGGCCGCCTACCTGCTCGACGCGGGCGCTGGCCGCGCGCAGCGCGTCGGGAAGGGGATCATCGACGCCGCGCAATCCGTTATCCGCCGCGCTGAGGATCAGGCGATCTCCGCGCGCCTCCAGGCGGAGAGCGACCCGCGTCGCCCCGGCCGTGTGCCCGGCCCGCTCAACCGCCGCCTGGGCCAGCCGGTACAGGGCCAGTTCCAGGGTCACGGGCAGACGCTCGTCCAGCCGGGCCAGGGCGAGCGCCACGCGCAGTCCCTCGGCCCGCTCGACCTGCCCGGCGTAGGCTTCCAGGGCGGGAGCCAGCCCCAGCCGGAAGAGCAGCGCCGGATAGAGATCGGCCTCCAGGTCGCGCACCTGCTGGATCACGCGCCCGGCCAGGCTGCTCAGGACGGAAGCGACCAGCCGGGCCTGGGGATTGGCGCTCATCGTCTGCTCGTAGGCGTGGGCCTGGCTGAGCAGCAGCCCCAGCGGCTCGACGATCCGCCCATCCAGCAGGGCGGCGATGCGGCGGCGCTCCGCCTCGACGGCGGCGGTCGCGTCTCCGGGCGGAATCGGCAGATCGGGCGGGGCAGGCATCCGGGCACGCGCCTTTCCTAACACGCCAACCAAAAAGGCCGCGCCCGGTCAAACCGGACACAGCCTCGAAAAGCCACAAGCGCTGTTAGCTGTTAGCTGTTAGCTGTTAGCTGTTAGCTGTTAGCTGTTAGCTCTTGGCTCTTGGCTCTTGGCTAAAAGCTAACAGCTAAGAGCCAATAGCCTGTTTTCAGGGCTTTTTGCCGCCGGTCAGGTCGGACAGTTCCGTCTCCAGGAGCTTGCGGCGCTCCTCGGCGGCTTTGCGGGCCTCGGCCAGGAGCTGCTCGTAGTAGTCCTGGGCCTCCTTGCGCAGCTTGTCGCCGGAAGCCGGCGTGAACAGCATCGCCAGCCCGACCCCGGCGGCGACCCCCGCCCCCATCCCAAGCACGAACATCACAAATCGACGCATGGCTGCGGCCTCCGTTGGCGTCCGCGCGGTTGCATGATGGTTTCATTATAGCAGATAGCGGAGAAAGCAGCGTCGAAGCGGCAAGCGTCGAAGCGGCCTGGCGGGTGTAGGGCCAGGGTACCATCCCGTCCGCCCGCGTCGATCCGCCTCCCCTGCGGAATCGGAACCTTGCCGCCCGCCCGACTCCGGCGGCACGCCCCCTCCGCCTTTCGCCTGGACGCTTGCCGCTTCGACGCTTTTCCTGCCTCTTGCCTCTTGCCTCTGAATTCCCCCGCCCATGCTAGAATAGAAAAGCACCACACCACGCCGCCCTGCGCCTGGAGGCTGCCGATGGCCCTGCTCTATCTGATCCGCCACCCGCACACCAAACTCGATCTGGCCCGCCCCTCGACCGACTGGGACCTGAGCGAGACCGGCCGCGCCCAGGTCGCCGCCCTGCTGGACGCGCCGTGCTGGCCGCACGTCCGGGCCGTCTACGCCAGCGCCGAGCACAAGGCCATGATCCCGGCCGAGATGGCTGCGACCCGCTACGGCCTGACCTGGCGGCCGGTCGCCACCCTGGGCGAAGTCGACCGCCGGGCCTATGTCGCCCCCGACCAGGCCACCTACGAGGCCACGGTCGCCGCTTTCTTCGCCCGGCCGGAGGAGAGTCCCTACGGCTGGGAGACCGCCGCCGCCGCGCTGAGCCGCTTCCGCACCGCGCTGGAAAGCCTGCTCGCCCGCCACGCGCCGGAGGAGTCGCTGGCGGTCGTCTCGCACGGGCTGGTGCTCAGCCTGTACGAAGCCCACCTGCGCGGCGAGCCGCCCTCGCTGGAGCGCTGGCGGGCGCTGCCCTTCTGCGCCATCGCCGTCGTCGACCGGACCCTGCTCAAGCCGGTGACCGGCTTCCTGCCCGCCCCGTACGTGGGCCTGCCCGTGCCGGAGAGCGCATGAGACGCCCCGGCGGGCTGTTTGCGCTGATCGGCCTGCTCCTGCTGGCGGGTGGCTTGTGGCTGGCCGGGAATCGGCCCCCGGTCGCCGCCCAGGAAGACGCCCTCCGCGCCCGGCTAGAGGCCCTGGGAATCACGCCGCTGAGTCCCCCGCCGGACTATCCTCCCGCCCTGGTCGAACTGGGCCGGGCGCTCTTTTTCGACAAGCTGCTAAGCGGCAACCGCGACATTGCGTGCGCCACCTGCCACCATCCCCGGCTGGCGACCGGCGACGGGCGCTCCCTGCCCCTGGGCACCGGGCAGACCGGGCTGGGCCCGGCCCGCGTCCACGCGCCGGGGCGGATGTTCATCGCCCGCAACGCGCCCGACCTGTTCAACCGGGGCGACCCGGCCTGGCGGGTGGCCTTCTGGGATGGGCGGGTGTTGGTCAGAGGCGACGGGACGACTGTCAGCCCGGCCGGGGACGCCCTGCCCGCCGGGCTGGACGGGCTGCTGGCCGCCCAGGCGCTCTTCCCGGTGGCGGCCATTGAGGAGATGCGCGGGCTGGCCGGGGACGTGGACGTGCTGGGGCAGGAAAACGAGCTGGCCCTCTACGACGAGTACGACTTCGGCGGCATCTGGGCGGCGCTGATGGCCCGCGTGCGGGGCGTGCCCGGTTACGTCGACCTGCTGGCGGCGGCCTATCCGGACGTGCCAGCGGAGAATTACGCCATCCAGCACGTCGCCAATGCCCTGGCGGCCTTCCAGGCCAGCGCCTTCGCCTTCACGGACAGCCCCTGGCAGCGTTACCTGCATGGGAATGAGGACGCACTCTCGGACGAGGCCCGGACCGGAGCAGCCCTGTTCTTTGGCGAGGCGGGCTGCTGGCGCTGCCACGGCGGGCCGCTCCTGACCGACCAGCGCTTTCACAACGTGGCCGCGCCGCAGTTGGGCACCGGCAAGCGCGAGGAAGCCCCCTTCGACTTCGGGCGCGGGCGAGTCACGCACGACCCGGCCGAGCGTTATACCTTCCGCACGCCGTCCCTGCACCTGGTCACGCTGACCGGCCCCTGGTTCCACAACGGGGCGTACACGAGCCTGCGCGAGGCCGTCCGGCACATGATCGCCCCGGTCGACTGCCTGGCAACCTACGACGGCGCGGGCCTGATCCCGGAGCTGCGCGCCAATCTGTGGGACGATCCGGACACGCTGGCCGCCGTACTGGCCACGTTCGACCCGCTGGCCGGGAGTCCGGTTGCATTGACGGAAGCGGATATCGATAGCCTGCTGGCCTTCCTGGAAACGTTGACCGATCCGGCCGCGACCGATCTGGCGCACCTGATCCCGGAGTCCGTACCAAGCGGCCTGCCCGTAGAAGATTAGGGAAAGCGTCGAAGCGGCAAGCGCCGAAGCGAGAGGCGAAGGGTAACCGCGCGCTGTCGGCCTGACCATGAACCACCAACCAATCACCGAGAACCATCCACCATGAAAATCGGCATCCTGTCGGACACGCACAACCTCACGAACCACATCCGGGCCGCGCTGGCGGTCTTCGAAAAAGAGGGGATCACCCGCCTGTTCCACTGCGGGGACATCACCACGGAGGAGACCCTGGCCCTGTTCACCGGCTGGGACATCACCTTCGTGTGGGGCAACATGGACCTGGCCCAGCCGTCCCTGACCGCCGCCGCGCGCCAGTTCGACCTGCGTCCGCCCGTGCCGCTGGTGCGGGTCACGCTCGACGGCGCTTCGATCACGGCCCTGCACGGCCACGAGCGCCTGTCGAGCCTCATCAACAGCCCGCTGCCGGACGGCATCGCGCGCGGCTACGTCCTGCACGGCCACACCCACCAGCGCCGTGACGAACGCTGCGGCCCGATCCGGGTGATCAACCCCGGCGCGCTGGGCGGGACGCGCCGCGAGTCGCGCTCGGTGGCGATCCTGGACGTGGCCGCCGACGAACTGCGCTTCGTCGAGATCGAAGACTGACTCATGCTCGAAAAGCCCGCCCTCTCCGACGAGCGGATCGCCGCCTGCCTGCGCCAGGACTTTGGGATCACCGCCGCCGGGCTGGATTTCCTGCCGGTCGGTCGCGACGCGAACGCCTGGGTCTACCGCGTGACCGGCGCGGATGGCGCGGCCTGGTTCCTCAAGGTGCGGCGCGGCCCGATCAATGAACCAGGGCTGCTCATCCCGCGCTTCCTGCAAGATCAGGGGATCGACCAGGTCGTCGCGCCGCTGCACTCGGCCGGAGAGACGCCCTGGACGACCCTGGACGGTTTCACGCTGATCGTGTATCCGTTCCTGGCGGGGGACACCGGCTACGAGATCGGCCTCACGGACGCGCAGTGGATCGAGTTCGGGGCGACGCTGAGGCGCATCCACGCCACCCAACTGCCAACCGATTTGACTGCCCAAATGCGGACGGAAACCTTCGTCTCACGGCATGTCCCGATGATTAGCGCCCTCAGCGCCCGGCTTGCGGCGGGCGACTTCGATCCGGCGGACGTCCACCAACACGCGCTGGCCGCCTTCTGGACCGCGCGCCAGGCCGAGATCGACTGGTTGCTGGACCGCACCGAGGCGCTCAGCCGGCACCTCCGATCGCGTCCGATGACGCCGGTGGTCTGCCATGCCGACGCCCACACCCACAACGTCCTGGTCGACCGGGAGGGAAGACTGTTTATCATCGACTGGGATGAGACGATCCTGGCGCCCAGGGAGCGTGACCTGATGTTCGTCGGGGCGGGCATCGACGGCCCCAAGTACGGCCCGCGCGAGACGACCCTGTTCTACCAGGGCTACGGGGAGGTCACGCCCGATCCGCTGGCAATGGCCTACTACCGGATCGAATGGGCGGTGCAGGACCTGGGCGAGTTCGGCACGCAGATTTTCAGCGCGGACGATATCGGGGACGAGACGAAAGCCGACTCGCTCCGGCTGATCCGGGACATGTTCGCGCCGGGGCACAGCCTCGACCGTGCCCGCGCGTCCGAGGCGGCATTGCCGCGAGAAATGCGGTAAAGGCAGCGGTCAGCAATCAGCGGTCGGCGGTCAGCCAAAAGCAAAGATAGGACGACGGCGCAGGCACGCAGCCGGACGGGCCTGGTCGCTGTGACCAGCGTGACCCGTCCCTACACAAGCCGTGCGGTCTCGCTTTTCGCTTCGACGCCTGCCGCTTCGACGCTGTTCTTTGGCTTTGGCCAGGTCCACAGCGTGGCCCGGTTTTACTCTGGCCTCCTGGCCTCTGGTCTCACGGCCTCTTGCCTCTATGCCTCTTGCCTCGCATACAGATGCGCCCGGCCGCGCTTGCCCGCCGCCCGCAGCGCGCCCATCTCGCGCAGGCAGTAGGCCATCTGCCCGGCCAGCCGACTCGATTGGTCCAGCGCTTTCGCCAGTTGCGCCACCGTGAACGGGTCGGGCAGCCCGGCGGGCAGCAGCCCGGCGAGGTCGGCCGGGGTGGTAAAGAGGCGCTGGTCGACCACGGCCAGCAGACGGCGATCGTCGGTCGTCCAGCCGCGCCGCCGCCAGCTCCGGTTGCCATCGAAGCGCCGGATTTCTTCCTCCTGGGTCAGCACGACGTGCAGGCAGAAGTTCGGGTGGCGCATCAGCGCCGGGAAGCTGACCAGTTCCGCGAAGAGTTGGGGATAGTCGCCGCGTTTGGGGGACCGGCGCCGGACCGGCGCGCCCTGCCCGTCTGGCGGCAGGCGCACGATCCAGCGCTCGCGCGGGATGGGATGCACCAGCCGGACGGGATGCGCCTCCACCAGGGCCAGCAGCTTGCGCCTGATCTTGGCGAAGCTGCGCGTCTGGATTTCGATCAGCTCGCCGCCCTCGACCACGTCGACCACGTAGCCGTCGACCATCACCTCGAAGGCGGCCTCCGGCCCGGCGCACCAGCGCTTGAGCGCGGCGTGCAGGGGCGTCTCGCGCAGCCGTCCGATTCCAGGGGAGGCGCTGCCATTCTCGCTCACACAGTCCCTCGTTCCATTCCGGAAAAGCAAAGGCGTCCACCGCAAAAGGCACAGAGAACGCGGAGAAAGTCTTCCCGCGCACGGCGGCGCGTCCACCACGACGGGACGGGCATGACCGGAACCGGACTGCGCTCCGGCGCGCCGTCGATCGTCGTGCCGTTCATGGGCGGACAGTTCACGGCCGGGCGGCTGGCCTACGCGATCCGGGTCGCGACCGAGCACGAGGGCATCCTCGGCCGGGCCGCCGCCCTGGACGAAACGCTGCACGCCGAAAACGGCATCGGTAACGCGGTGCGGGTGGTGGACGCGATCCTCAAGCCGAGGCGCTGACCAGGCCCATCACTCACGGCGGCAGGGCAGGAAGGTGTGGACAACCTCGGCCAGGGCCAGGCCGGACCCGCCCAGCAGCCCGATCACCAGGGCCATCAGCAGCAGCCCTTTGCGAATGTCCGGCGGTGGACTGAGCAGGTTGATCAGCCCGTAGTTGAAGATCAGCCCGCTGCACAGCAGGCAGGCCACGCCCAGGATCAACGCCGCGCCGCCGCAGCGGACGTACCCGCCGATCCGCAGATGGCGTAACGCGATGATCCGCACGCTGAGCGCGAATCCGGCCAGTCCGAGGATCGTTGCGATGGCGAAATACAGGTGCATCAGGGTCATAGAGGCGGCTGTTGGCTCTTAGCTATTGGCTATTGGCTGTTGGCTATTGGCTAAAACCAAACCGGAATCGTGGTTCCTGGGATGATGGGCGGTGTCGAACATCAGGGAGCGCGGGGGCAAGGTTGCCCTCACGCGCTCCCCAATTCAAAATTGAGCATTCAAAATTCAACATTTTCCTTCATCCGGGCGTCGAATTCCTCGCGCGTCAGGCCCCACAATACGTCGTCATAGTACTCGCCGTTGAAGAAGACCACCCGGCGGCGGCGTCCCTCTTGCACGAACCCCAGCTTCTGGTGGAGCCGGATCGAGGCGGTGTTGGTATGGATGCAGGCCGAGTTGCACTTCTGGTAGCGCTGCTCCCAGAAGCCGTATTTGAGCAGGATGCGCGCCGCGTCCACCGCGTAGCCATGACCCCAATGTTCGCGGTACGTGACGATGCCGAAGCTGAACACGCCGTTCTTTTGATCGCGGCTGTGCAGGGAGATGCCGCCCACCGTCACCCCGGCCAGGGTCTCGTAGGCGAACAGGATCACGCCGTCCGCGTCCCGGCAGCCCGCGTACTTCTCCAGCTTCGCGCGCTGGAGCTCCACCGAGCTTGGTAGTTCGACACCGAGTTGCAGCACCTGACGGGATGGGCTGTCCAGCGAAGCCAGGAATCCCTGCTCCGCGTCGTCCAGCGTCAGCGGGCGCAGCCGGACCTTCTCCCCCTGCCAGAAGTAGTGTGAGTAATCCACCGCCAGATCAGTCATGGCCCACTCCCCCTCGCAAAAGTGCTGAGTTATGAGTGTAGAGTAGGGTGACATCGAATGGCGCCCCCCTACTCTTCAACTTAAACACTTGGCCCTAGTCCTGGGCCAAAAGTTCTTCCCACTCGGCCATCGCCGCTTCGAGGTCGGCCTCGGCGCGGGCATAGGCTTCGCCCAGGGCGTGGACTTTCGCCGCGTCGCCCGCCGAACTGGCCTCGCCAATCTCGCCGCTCAGGTTGACCAGTTGGACCTCCAGGTCGTTGATGAGCTGTTCCAGGCTGGCGGTGCGCTGGGCGCGCTGGTAGGGCGACAGCCGGGCCTTACGCGCCGGGCCGCCGGTGCCATTCGTGCCGTTGGTTTGCTTCTCGCCCTTCGCGCGAGTGGCCTGGAGGTCACGGATGTCGGCCCGCTCGGCCGGGGCGGTCGCCGCCGGTTCCGGCTCGGCGATGTCGCGCCCATCCCGCGCCGCCACATATTCCGAATACGAGCCGTCAAAGACCACCATCTCGCCCGGTTTGGCGATCCAGACCTGGGTCGCCAGCGCGTCGATCAGGTAGCGGTCGTGGCTGACCATCAGGATCGTGCCGTTGAAGTCGGTCAGCACGTCCTCCAGGATTTCCTGGCTGGGGATATCCAGGTGATTGGTCGGCTCGTCCAGCAGCAGGAAGTTCGCCCCGCTGAGGGCCAGCTTGGCCAGGGCCACCCGGCCGCGCTCCCCACCGGAAAGCGTGCTGATCGGCCGGAAGACGTCGTCGCCCCGGAAGAGGTAGGTCGCCAGGTAGTTACGCGCCTCGCTGAGGGGCATGGCCCGCACGAGCTGGATTTCGTCGATGATGGCATTGTCCGGGTTGAGTTCCTCGTGGGCCTGGGCAAAGTAGCCGATCTGCACGCCCGCGCCCAGCCGGGTCCGCCCGGCCTTGGGCTGGAGCTGCTCCAGGATCGTCTTCAGGAACGTGGTCTTGCCCGCGCCGTTGGGGCCGATCAGGGCCGCGATCTCGCCCCGGTAGAGCGTGATGTCCGGCACCTTGAAGAGCACCTCGCCGTCGGGATAGCCCACCTCCAGCCCGTAGGTCATCAGCACCTTGTCGCCGCTGCGCAGGGCCGCTTGCAGGCGCATCTTCATGCGCTGCTCCTCGCGCGGGGCGTCGAGCAGGCTGCCCTCGGCCCGCGCGGAGGCGACCGCCATGTTGCCGCGCAGGGCTTCTTCCAGGCGGGCCATGTCGCCCTTGCTCTTGCCCAGGATCAGGGTCTCCAGGCGGCGCAACTTGCCCTTGGCCTGGCTGGTCCGCTGGCGGCCCATGTTGCGCCGGATGTACTCGACTTCCTTGGCGATGAATTCCTGCTGAGTCTGGTATTCCTTGCGCAGCCGGTCATGGCGCTCGTCGCGCTGGGTGACATAGTGGCTGTAGCTGCCCCGGTAGATTTCCAGCCGCCCGAAGGCCATCTCCCAGACCGTGCTCATGACGCGATCCATGAAGTAGCGGTCGTGGCTGACGGCCAGCACCGCGCCCTTGAACGACTTCAGGAAGCCTTCCAGCCATTCCACCGCGTCGATGTCGAGGTGGTTGGTCGGCTCGTCCAGGACCAGCAGGTCGGGCGATTCGAGCAGGAGCCGCCCCAGCAAGGCGCGGGTGCGCTCCCCACCGGAGAGCTTGGCCAACGACCGGTCGAATTCCTCCGGCACGAAGCCCAGCCCACCCAGGACCATCCGGATGCGGTGCTCGTACTCGAAGCCGCCCTCGTGCTCGTAACGGGCCTGGAGGCTGCCGTAGCGCTCGACCAGTTCGGCATCGTCCGGGCGGGCGGCCATGGCCTGCTCCAGTTCGCGCAGGCGATCTTCCATCTCGCGCAGCGGGCCGAAGACGCGCAGCATCTCGTCCCACAGACTGTGGTCGCCCGCCAGCTCCGGGCGCTGGGGTAGGAAGCCCATCGCCAGCCCCTTGGCGCGGGTGATCCCGCCCGCGCTGGGCGTGTCCAGCCCGACGATCAGGTTGAGCAGCGTGGTTTTGCCCACGCCGTTGGAACCGACCAGGGCGATCCGCGCGCCGTGGGGGATGCTGGCGCTGATGCCGCCAAAGATATCGCTCGCGCCGAAACTTTTACCAACATTGGAAAGGGTTACAAGTGCCATGATGATCAGCCTTCAGTGTTCAACTCATCAGCGCCCAGCCTGGACGAGGCCTTGCGCCGGGATGTGCTCGATCAGGTCGCGACGAAGGACGGAACCGCTGCTGATTGTACCCGATGCGCCGCCTCGCAGCGGAGTCCAGACTCCTCGATACAACGAAAAAAGGCTGCGGGGCGTGCCCACAGCCTTAAGAAGCCTGTTTGACTCGTGCTAAGGACGGCGGGGCGCAATACGGATGGGAACCCTTGCTCCGGTTGCCATCTGCATCGGCCACATGTCCTGCACTCCTTGGAACTTACACGAACACGCACTCAGTGTACATGGGCGCGCGGGCGGAGTCAAGATGGGTGAGGCAATCGATCAAGGCGCGCCCATCACATGGAAAAGACATCTCACCGCGGAGAACGCGGAGGACGTAGCGGAAAGATTTCCTCGAGTATTCTCCTCGACTTCCACGTTTGTGCAGTGCAAGAGTATCTATTATTGCTTTTCTCCGCATTTTTCCTTGGCGTCCTCAGCGACTTGGCGGTTCATTCTGTTTTGGTGCGATGGTCCTGCCCTGGCCCATGCTCGGAGTTTCGATTTGTTTGTTAACTGATACAATAGAGCTAGCCAGTATCACCCACCAGCGCACGAGCATATTCCTGCCTTATCCGAAGGAGCCGTCTCATGAATCAGTATGTGTCCCCACCCGATACGCAGCTCCCCGCCAATTTCCAGGGGGACGATACCGATTACATGCTGGCGATCATGCGCTCCGGGGAATCCTGCTCGCTGATCGGGATCGGCAGCGTGGGCAAGAGCAACCTGCTGCGGTCGCTCGTCCGGCTGGAAGTCAAGCAGAAAATCCTGGCCGAGGACGCGCCGTTTTACGTCACCATCCTGCTCGACCCGCACCTGCTGGTCCATTCCGGCTCCAGGGCAATGGACATCGGCGGGCCGAACTGGCCGGGGTATGAGCTGATGCTCTCCGGCCTGCGCCGGGCCATGTGGGAGCTGAACGAGAAGAACATGCTCCCGGCCACGGCCAATCCTGAAGATTCTCTCGTCCGGCGGACCGAGCAGGGCTATCTGCGCCTGCTCAACGATAATCCGCTGCTGGCCCAGACTGGCATGCGCCAGCTCGAGGATTGCATTTACGACCTGCTCGTGCTGGACGAACGCTGGAAGGTCGTCTTCCTGTTCGACGAGCTGGAGGACTTCATGGCCCATCTGCCGGCCACGTTCTTCCAATCGCTGCGCGGCCTGCGCGACAATTTCAAACAGCGGGTCATGTACATCACGACCAGCCGCAAGGACATCCACGAGTTGGTGGAACATTACGCTCATACGATCTGGGCCAAGGACGAACGCTACAGCGAGGTCATCGAGGGCTTCGCGGAACTGCTGCACGAGCACACGCACTACGTGCGCCTGTTCGACGAGGAGAACATGCGCAGTTCCCTGAATCGCTTCCTGAAGCGCTACGGGCTGACAAACCAGTTCACGGAAAGCCAGCAGCGGCACCTGAACCGGGCGCTGTTCGCCATCACCGGCGGGCACATCGGCCTGGCGCGGCGCGCGTTCCTCTCCGAGGTGGACCTGTACAAGAAGGGCTACCTGGGCGACCCGGCCCAGCGCAACTATCCGCCGGATGCCGTGCTGGACATGCTGCTGACGGACGAAGGCATCCACAAGGAATGCACGATCATCTTCAACAGCCTGCCGGAAGCGGAACAGGACGCCCTGCGCCAGCTTGCGCTCTTCCGGCCGGTAGCCAGCGGCCGTGCCCTGGGCCGCCTGATCACCAAGCGGCTGGTCTACCAGGACACCGTGCCGACCGGCCAGCTCCAGCCGCCGCAGCCGCCCCAGCCGCAGTTCACCATCCCGCTGCTCCAGCGCTACGTGGCGACCCTGGATGATCCCAATCGCCCCCAGCCGCCGCTGTAGGCGCGCCGGACGGCCGCCGGACTAGTCCTTCTGCCTGGGCCGGTACACGCCGTCCTCGTCACGGAAAAGCTGGATCGCATCGTAGTCGATCGAGCGGTCGAAGTGACGGACCTCGGCTCCGGTCGCGCCGGAAGCGGGCGCGGCCTGCCCACCTTCCGCTGCCTGGGCGGGCGCACCATTCCCCAGCGCGCCAGGGGTTGAGCCGATCATGCGCGCCGGTTGGCCGGAGGGCGCCGCGGTCTGGGGGAACAGGTCCTGCGGCGGGCGGCGCAAGCCGTCCATCTCCTGGATCAGGTATTGCAGGCGGCCGATCATCTCCACCGACATTCCGTTCGCTTCCGCCTGACGGATCAGCGCGTCGATCTTGTAGTATTCGGCTTCCGCCCGGGCCTGGTAAGCCACCCGGTGCTGCTGGGCCAGGGCCACCGGATAGGGCACCAGCGGCCGGCACTGGAAGCTGAACTTCTCAATGGCGATCCCCAGGTAGAAGTCCGCCCAGTCCAGCGCATCAAACAGGACCTGTTTGAAATCGTTGATCGCGGCTTCGGCCAGGGCGTCCTCAAACTCCCGCCCCACGAAAAACGTGAGGGCCGCCCGTTCCGCCCCCCGGCCCATGACCGCCTGCACCAGTTCCTTAACGGACTGGATCGTGCGGCGGCCAGACAGTCCCATGTAGAACTCCATGGTCTTGACCTTCAGCGGGTCGAACTCGCAACTGAACTTCAGTTCGATCTCCAGCGTGCCGGCGTTCTTGGTCACCAATCCGGTGATTTCACGCTCCACAGCCACGGTCTCACGCCGGTTCCACAACCGCCAGACGTGATCGATCGGCGCGAACCAGATCACCGTTTCGCGCTGTTTGGCCGGATCGGCGACCTGGCGCTCCAGTTCATCGAACCAGGCCAGCCCATCCCGGTTCTGCTTGTCCGGGGGCAGTTCGGTCCGCGTATTGAGGTCGTGCGTGAACGTCATCCGCAGGCGGCGCAGCCCCACGTCCAGCCCGCCATACTCCAGCAGACGATGGAGATCGGCCTTCGGAATACCCAGCTCGACCAGGCGGTCGAGCACGGGTTGGTCGACGTTGGGGCCACGGTACGTGACCAGCCCGAATTGGTTGGTCGGGGCGCGCCAGCGCCGGACGTAGTAGATATCCCCCGGGCTGAGGACGACCCACCAGCAGGGAACGAACAGCCAGACCAACCCGAAGACGCCGATGAGGATGCTTCCCCAGATTGCGTACTGGTTCCAATCCAGGAAGTTGACGATCCCGGCCAGCAGCATCAAAGCCACCAGCCAGAGCAGGACCGGCAGCACCATGCCAACCACAGCCTTGAGGAGATGTTCCGTCAGCCGCCAGCGCAGGATCGCGAACAGGAGCAGCAGCAGGGCCAGCCCCAGGACCACCACGAAAATGATCTCGAAGCGCCGGAGGTACTTGCCGGGGCCGACCCAACGGACCAGCACGATCCAGGCCCCGATCAGAAAGAGCGTCAGGACAACATGGCGGCGCGGCCAGTTCCAGGCGGCGATCCGATCCAGCAAGGACCGGCGCGGCGTGGGCGGCGCGGGCGGCGGCGCGGAATGGTTGAAGTTCGTCTCGTTCTTGGTGGGCGGTTGGGACATCATGGGATTGGTTCCTCAACATAGGCCCCGGAGAAGCGCCGGCGGCGCGCCACAGAGGGGGTATCTTCATTATAGGGCAGCCGGGGGCGGCTGGAAAGACCACGCGCGAATCTCGCCAG
>CAZHMJ010000109.1:0-14716 GCA_964533805.1 uncultured Anaerolineae bacterium
ACCGGAAGGTCTTCCCTTCCGGCTCCTTGAAGTGCCAAAGTCCAGGGACGGGGCAGTGCCCCGTCCCTACAAAGACGATCGTTATGGGCGCTCGAACGGGTCGAAAAGGCGCTGCCATTCCTGGAGCGCGTAACGGTCGGTCATGCCGGAGATGTAGTCGCACACCACGCGCTGGAGGGTGCGCCCGTCGCGCTTGCGCTGGACCGAATCGGGCAGCATCTCCGGCCGGGCGACGTAGGCCTCGAACAGTTCGCTGATGAAGCGCTCGGCCTTGGCCTGCATCCGGATCACCCGGTAGTGGCGGTAGAGCTGGCTGTACAGGAAGTCCTTCAGCTCGCGGTTCATGCGCTCGTAGGGCGCGGTGTGGCCGATCACGTTGTAGGGCAGGTGTTGCAGCTCGTCGAGCGACTGCGGGTTGGCCTCCTCCAGTTTGGCGGCGGTCGCCTCAATCACGTCGTCGATCTCCAGGCCCAGCATGCGCCGGATCAGCCGGTAGCGGACCATGTCGCTGAACTCGCGCCCGTCCCAGCCGATGCTCTCGGCCAGCATCTGCCACAGCTCCAGGTGGCGCACTTGGTCGACGGTCAGCATCCCGGAGCGCAGGCCGTCGTCCAGGTCGTGGGCGTTATAGGCCAGCTCGTCGGAGACATTGGCGATCTGGGCTTCCAGGCTGCCGCGTTTGTCGGGGTCGAAGTCCTTCGCGTCGGAGATGTCGTACTCGGATTCGTGCTTAACGATGCCTTCCAGCACCTCGAAGGTCAGGTTGAGGCCCGGCCAGCCGGGGTAGCGCTCCTCCAGCTTGGTGACGATGCGCAGGCTTTGCTTGTTGTGGTCGAAGCCGCCGTAGTCCTTCATCAGCTTGTTGAGGATGACCTCGCCCGAATGGCCGAAGGGGGAGTGGCCCATGTCGTGGGCCAGGCAGATCGCCTCCACCAGGTCTTCGTTGGCCCCCAGGGCGCGGGCGAAACTGCGCCCGATCTGGGCAACTTCCAGGGTGTGGGTCAGGCGGGTGCGGTAGTAGTCGCCCTCGTAGTTGACGAAGACCTGGGTCTTGTATTCCAGGCGGCGGAAGGCAGTGGTGTGGATGATCCGGTCGCGGTCGCGCTGGAAGGCGGTGCGGAAGTCCTGCTCGTCCTCCGGGTACTGGCGGCCCTGGCTGGCGCTGGCCCGGCTGGCATACGGCGCGAGGGTCAGCGCCTCGATCTCCTCGCGGCGCTGGCGTGTGATGCGCATGGTTCCTCCCAGACATGAGTCTAAGTTTTCAAGGCTAAACGGGCTTGTTTTCGTAGTGTTTCAATGGGTTGGTATTGCCCGGCTTGATCGAGGTAGCGCCAGTGCATCCAACCATTGCAAGAGGGGGCGTTTTTGATCTGCGCGCCGACCCGGTGGATCGATCCCACAAAACCATTGGCTTTCAAAGTGCCGTCCGGCAGAATCTCGGCTTTGGAATGAGGCTTGTCCAGGAAAAGATTCTGGCCGGGTTGTAAGTACCCAAGATCAAGCAAAGACCGAAAGGCGACTCGAGTGGGCTTTTCTTGCAAAGTGGCTTTGATCATAGGATCGTCCAAAGGAACTGGCTGCACAGCATCGATACGAGCTTGGGCAGCACTCACATAAACAGCTTCCCGTTCGATGCCAACCCAGTTACGGCGGTATTGTTTAGCAACCGCTGCGGTTGTTCCTGAACCTAGAAACGGATCGAGAACGAGGTCGCCCGGTTTGCTGCTCGCCAGGATAATGCGCTTGAGGAGTTCCTCTGGTTTCTGGGTCGAGTGAAGTTTCTTGCCCGCCGAGTCCTTCAGGCGCTCTTTGCCGCCACAGACCGGGATGGTCCACATGCAACCCAATTGCTTGCCCTCGTTGAAGTGCTTCATCAGATGATGATTGAAGGTGTAACTCCCCTTCTCAGCTTTCTTGGCCCAAATGACAAACTCAACATCATTTTTGAGTCTGGTTCCTCGGAAGTTGGGCATGGCATTGGTTTTGAACCATGTCACCATATTGAGAATCCAGAACCCCAAATCCTGCATAATCGTCCCGACGCGCAGAATATTATGGTAGGTGCCCGAAATCCAGATCGTGGCCGTGTTTTTCATCACGGGACGAACGGCGCTCAACCAGGCTCTAGTAAACACATCGTAGTCAGCGAATCCTTCGAACTGATCCCATGTATCGTCTACGGCATCAACCTGCGTCATGTTGGGACGCCAGAGTTCTTGCTGAAGTTGAAGGTTATACGGGGGATCGGCAAAAACAAGGTCCACCGACTCGGGCTGCAGCGATGGAAGCAATGTCAACGTGTCTCCGTGGAGAATCTTGTTTGTAGGTAGTGTTTGGGCCACCTTGATTACCTTGCTGTTCGTCGTTTGCGGACTTTAGCAGTTCAATGATTTCGTCTTTGATTTCAGGAATTCCAAGCAGTTTATTTAGGAAGAAACGCCGGTTGATCGTCTGATTGAGCTTTCGCTGCTGGCATATGCCATCATAATCAATACCAATTTTGTCACAGAACTCTCGGCCGGTCATCACATGGTCGATAGAAAACCGTTTCTTCGTGCCATTTACAATCGCGTGCTTGTCTTCTTGATTGAAGGAGCACAGGGAATAATGAGTTCGATAGGCGTATTCTTGCGCAAGCCACGATGTAATTCCTTTAAGGCTGGCAAGTTCTCCATCTGCTTTTTTGGTGTCGAATACGTACCCCTCTTTCACTTCAACCAGCAGAAAGGTACGAGTCCGATTATCCGCAATCAGGAAGTCAGCCTGCACAGACTTCTTGGGATTCTCTGGATCGGGGCGGGAAGGTTTGTACACAACTTGCACTGATGGCGTCTGGATGACTTCCGACGCAGCCTCGTTTAGCTCAGATAGAGTTGTTTTCAGCGAGTCTGGTATTGCCGCCCAAAGTGTTTCTTCAAGCTCGAACCCGCTGCGAATGACGGCAGCCTGTACTCTACTCAATAACAGGCCGATCCGTTCATTGCCGAAGATACGAGTAAACCCTTCGCCTGTTTGACCTCTACTTTCTGCGAGTTTCACCATGGCTTACATCCATTGGAGGGAAATGCACAGATGTTCTGACTCGTTGTTCATAATTATACTTGATACGCCTCCTCAAAAAAAGCACATTACGGCTGTTTTGATGCGAGGATCACCTTGCCCACCCACTCGGCGGCGCGGCGCAGTTCGTCCGGGCCGAGCGGCCCACGCTCCCCGCGCAGCAGAAAGGTCTCCGGCGGCAGGATCAGCCGCCCGCCCAGCGGCTTGACGTAACCCGCCAGGCGCTGCGCGGCCGGTCCGGACGCCCCGCGCGGGTCGTGGCGCGTCTCGAAGACGGCCACCGCCCGCCCGCGCAGGATGGCGCGCGGCGCGTTCTCCATCAGGGCGGCCATGTCCGGGCTGAGGGTCCCATCCTGGGTCGGGCTGCCCAGGATCAGCAGGGTTTCGGAGTCGTCCAGGTCGGCCAGGGCGATCTCCCCGGCCAGGACCATCCGCACCGGGCCGTGCGCGGCCAGTCCGTTGTGGATCACGCGGGCGATCTTTTCCGTGTTGCCGAACAGCGAGTCGTAGATGACGATGGAAGGCATGGATAGCGATCAGCTTTCAGCAGTCAGCAGTCAGTAAAGGCAGAGGGCGGATAGGTCGTAGAGGGCGGTTCACATGTGATGCGAGGCATCCACCGCCCCTACGACGCTTCGACGCTTGCCGCTTGGGCGCTTTTTCTTGCCTCTCTGCCTCTTGTCTCTTGGCTCTTTCTAGTCCAACTGGCCCGCTGGCAGGCCGACCGGCAGCGGGGCGGGCTGGGCCGGTTGGCTGGCGAGCCGGATGTGCGCGCCCTGGGCCGACGATTCATCGAAAGCCTGCATGATGTCCAGCACGTGGTAAGCCAGCGCGCCGCTGGCCCGGTGCGGGCGGCCGCTGCGCAGGGCGTGGGCCATGTCCGCCGGGCCGATCCCGCGCCCGACCGCCGTGCTGTGCGTCAGCGGGACGTCCTCCCAACCCTCGCCCCCGGCCCGGTGCAGCTTGACCGGCCCGCCGAAGGTGTTCGGATCGGGCACGATCAGCGTCCCGGCAGTACCATAGATCTCGATCCGGGGCAGGCTGGAGCCGCCGAAGATGTCGAAGCTGATGATCAGCGTGCCGATCGCGCCGCTGGCGAACTCCAGCAGGCCGCTGGCGTGGGTGCTGACCTCGACCGGGATGCGTTTGCCGGCGTGGTCGGGATGGCCGGCGATCCGTTCCGGCAGGGAGGCGCGGGTCATCGCGCCGACACGCGCCACCGGGCCGAGCAGGTGGACCAGCGCGGTCAGGTAATAGGGGCCCATGTCGAACAGCGGCCCGCCGCCGTACTGGTAGAAGAAGAAGGGGTTGGGATGCCAGCCTTCCGGCCCGCTGCCCATCATGAAGGCGCTGGCCGCGACCGGCGTCCCGATGACCCCCTCGTCGATCAGCTTGCGGCAGGTCTGGAGGCCGCCGCCCAGGAAGGTATCCGGCGCGCAGCCCAGGCGCAGCCCGGACAGTTCGGCCATGTTGAGGAGGGATGCCCCATCGGCCCGGTCGAGGGCCAGCGGCTTCTCGCTGTGGACGTGCTTGCCCGCGGCCAGGGCCTGGCGCGTCACCTCGGCGTGGACGGCGGGCACGGTCAGGTTGATCACGATCTGGAGGTCGGGATCGGCCAGCAGGTCGGAGACGCCGCACGCGCGCGGGATGGCGTATTCGGCGGCCAGCTTCTCGGCGCGGGCCGGTTCCAGGTCGGCGCAGGCGGCCACGTGCAGGATGTCAAAGCCCCGGCAGCCCTTGACATAGGCCGGGGCGATGTTGCCGCAGCCGATCAGCCCCACGTTGAATTTAGCGGCCACGCCCCAGCCCTTCCCCGGTGAGGTAGGCGAAGCTGCGCGCCATGGCTTCCAGCATGTCGCTGGCGCAGCGATCCAGCTCGACGATCACCCAGGCGGCATTCCCGCCCGACGCGCCGACGATGGCCGGGAAGTCCAGGTGGCGGCGGCCGCCGGCCCCCTGGGGGGGGTTGTTGTGGGGGCGGGGGCCTCCGGTGGGGGGGCGGGGGGGGGGGCGCCCGCCCCGGGCGCCCACGACGGCGGCCGGGTCCTGCCCGGCGGTCTTGACCCAGTAAGTGTCGACCTCGAACACGATCGCCGGGTCGAGCCACTCGCGCATCAGATCGTGACCCAGGCGGCCGGTGCCCGGCACGATCTGGAATTCGAACCAGTGGTTGTGATAGGCCAGGCTCAGCCCGCGTGATTGGCAGATCGCCAGGGCCTCGTTGAGCTGGTCGCACAGGCGGCGCACGCCGCTTTCCGACTGGAATTCTTCCGGCGGCAGCCACGGGCAGACCAGAGTCTGGCAGCCCACGGCGCTCATCACGTCCAGCACTTCGGCCTGGTCGTTGCCCAGCGGCAGCTTGCTGTGCACGCCGGGCACGCCCAGCCCGTAGGATTGGAACAACTGGGCCTGCTGCCAGACGTTGCCGGCATCCAGGCCGAACGGTTCCACGCCCAGGTAGCCGATCTCGGCCAGGCGGCCGATTACGCCGCGCAGGTCGGTCTTGATCTGTTCGCGCAGGCTGTAAAGCTGAACCCCAATCGGCGCAGGTGAGGCCATGATCCGGAGCCTTTCTCTAGGAGGGCGTTCCCCCCGGAACGCCTGCCGAAAAGTATAGCGCGAGCCGGTTATTCTGGCCGGGGCGTATAGTAGCCGGTGACGACGACCTCGACGGTTGCCGGAGAGACTCCATCAACCACCGGAAAGCGGAAGTCCACCGAATCGCCGCGGTTCAGGACCAGGGTGCGCCCGTCTGGCACGGCCACGCGGGCCGCCGCGTCCGGGTCGCCCTGGGCGGCGACCCGCCCCCCATCGATCACCAGATAGAACGCGTCGATGAAGGTGACTTCGTCGCGTTCCTCGCTGATCCGGAGGGTGATCGCGCCGTCCACCACCTGGACAGGGCCGAGCGAACTGACCTCGGTGCGCTCGGCGTCCGGTCCGCGCACATCGCGGAGGATCTCCATACGCCGCTGGAAGGTCCGGCCGTCGTGGACGTACAGCCACGGGCAGGCCCAGCCGTTGGCGTCGGTCAGGGTGAAGCCGAGGAAGATCGACTCCCCGGCTTCGAGCGTCACCTCGCGGTAATCGGTCGACGCGCCGCCGCCGGTGATCCCGGCGTACAGGATCGCGTCCTCGCTGACACCGGCTTCCTCCCGGCTGAGGGGGGCGGCGATGAAGGCCACGGCGACGTGGTAATGCCCCGGCGCGAACTGGCCCACGAAATGGCCCTCCGGGGCCTCATACAGATAATCCAGCACCCAGTCGTACTCCACCTCCTCGCGGAAGCTCGGCGTGGCGTCCGGGCTGGCTGGATACAGGAGGCTGGAAAAGAAAGCGTGCGAGGTGGCCTGGCCCATCGCTTCGTCGGGCATCACCAGCACGTAATGCCGGATGTTCTCCGTCTCTCGGGCGTAACCGAAGGTTTCCACGTACCAGCTTCCGGTGTAGTCGATATCGACTTCGAGCGTCCCGGTGGAAGGCGGGGCGGCGAACCAAGACAGGAGCGGACAGGCGGTGAACCACGCGAGAACAGGCACGACTCCGAACAACAACCGCTTCCAGCGAATCCCAAAGTGGATCATGATCCTACCTTTCAGAAAGGCGCTTTTGGCTATTGGCTGTTCGCTTTTAGCCAAAAGCCAAGAGCTAAAAGCCAAGAGCTAAAAGCCAAGAGCTAAAAGCTAAAAGCCCATTGCTACGCTGTCTCCCCGTAACACGCCCGCATGGCCTCCGTCTGGGCGACGATCTCGTCCGCGGCCTGCACCAGTCCGGCCAGGGTGGAGAGCCAGCGGTCGGTGACGTAGACGGCGTCCGGCTCGTCGGGCGAATCGAGCAGGATGCGCACGTCGTCCTGCTGGCCGCGCTGGAGGGCCAGCAGCATGCGCAGGATCGCCATCATGCTGTAGCGCGACCGGCGCAGGGTGCGGATCACGCGCAGGCGGTCGATCTCGACCGGGCCATACTGGCGATAACCGCTGTGCGGGTCGCGCGGCACGTCCAGCAGGCCGTTACGCTCCCAGTTGCGCAGCATGTCGACCGTCACCCCCAGCAGGCGGGCCACCCCGCCGATGGTCAGCGGCCGGGTCGAAGCAGGCGCGGCTACCGCATCCCGCTCGCCCCGCACCCAGCGCTCCAGGACTTGCGCCGCCGCTTCGGCCTGGGCCTGCTCGGTCTGCACCAGGGCGCGCAGAGTCACGGCCTCGGCGCAGGCCGCCCCGATCTCCCCCGCCGCCGAATGGGCGATCATCGCCAGGCCGGTCTGGCGCACTTCCCCGCTGACCCACGTGCAGCGCATCGCCAGCCGGGCCAGGCGCATCTGGTCGAGGTGCAGGGGGGTGTACTGGCGGTAGCCGTTGGCGGCGCGGGGCACCGGGCCGATCAGGCCCCAGGCTTCGTACAGGCGGACGGTGTTGGGATGGACGCCGCAAGCCTGGGCGATCTGAGACGTGCGCAGGGGACGGGTCGACATAGGCAGCGAATCCGTTCGGGTGGTCGGGTCGGGTTGGCGTGGCAGAGCGATGATCCGGCAGGCAGCGAGTCGATCACTTGTTCACACTATACCCGACAATTCGGGCGGCGCGAAGAGGGGGGTGCGGCAAGGCTGCACCGAGGGCCCGCGAATCCGGTTCGGAGCGCGGGGCCGGACTGGCCCGGTGGAGCGATGATCCGGACGACGAGTCGCTCATCTGCTCAGCCCGTGGCCTTCATTCGATCAGGCCATTCTTGATCGCGTAGCGAATCAGCTCGGCCCGCGTGCGGAGGTTGAGCTTGCGCAGGATGTTTTCGCGGTGGCGGGAGACGGTCTTGGGGCTGATCGCCAGTTGCTCGGCGATGTCCTGGTTGCGCAGGCCCTCGGCGATGAGCAGCATGATCACGCGCTCGCGGTCGGTCAGGCGCGCCAGATTGACCGGGTTGGGCGATTCGACCGGCTGGGCCTCGCCGTTGAGGAAGTCCTGCACGAGCACGCCGGCGACCGAGTGGTGCAGGTACACCTCCCCGCCGGCCACTATCCGGATGGCCTGGATCAGGTCTTCGGAGGCGGCCCGCTTGGGCACGTACCCATCCGCCCCGGCTTCCAGCATGGCGAAGAAGTAGTCCGGCCCCTCGTGGATGGTCAGCGCCAGCACCTTGATCCGGTCACCGCGGCGGGCCTTGATCTGGCGGGTCGTGGTCAGGCCATCCTGGCCGTCCAGCGTGATGTCCATCAGGACCACGTCCGGTCCGAGGCTGCCCACCAGTTGGAGGGCCTCTTCCCCTGTGGAGGCCGAGCCGACGACTTCGAAGTCAGGCTCGGCGCTCAGAAGCAGACGCAGGCCATCCCGGATCACGGCATGGTCGTCCACCAACAGGATGTGGATTGGGTCACTCATGGCGGGCGGATTCCTCCGGTTGGCTCGGCGCAAACGTGAATGGAAGCCAGGCGATCACATGGGTGCCCTGGCCGGGCACCGACTCGATGGTCAGGACGCCGCCCAGCAGGGTGACGCGCTCCTTGATGCCCAGCAGCCCCCAGTGGGCCGAACCTGACTGCTGCTCTTGATTATACTGAAATCCGGCCGGGGCGTAGCCCACCCCGTCGTCGCTGATGCTCACCAGGATGCCCTCGTCGGTGTACTCCAACCAGACCTGGGCGCTGTTGACCTGGGCGTGGCGGACCACGTTGGTCACGGCCTCCTGGACAATGCGGAAGATCGCCAGTTCGAATTCGGGGGGCAGGCGCCGCCGCCGCCCGCTGAAGGACAACTCGATCCGCACCCCGGCGCATTTGCGGGTTTGTTGGGCCAGGGCGCGCAGGGCCGCGGCCAGCCCCAGGTGATCGAGCTGGCTGGGCCGCAGATCGGCGACCAGGCGGTGCAGCTCGTCGGTGGCCGAATTGGTCAGGCGGCGCAGGTCCTCGACCGCGTCCGGCACCTGGTCGGCGGGGACGCGCAGCAGGTTCTCCAGGCCCAGCGAGAGAGCCGTCAGGAGCTGGCCGGTTTCGTCATGCAGCTCGCGGGCGATCCGCCGCCGTTCTTCTTCCTGGGCGTCCACGGTGTGGCGCAGCATGTCACGCCGCAGCGCCTCCTGGCGGAGGGTCGCGTCATGCGCGCGGCGCTGGGCGGTTTCGAGCGCGATCTGGCGTTCAAGCTCGAATATCTTGAGGACGACGATCAGGCAGATGGCCAGGCTCAGCGCCAGGATGGTCTGGACGGCTTCCAGCGGCACCTTGAACACTTCATGGAAAAGCCCTTCGTCGAGCAGCGTGGCCGGGAAAAGCGGCGAATGAGGCACGACGACCTGCCCGAACGACCCGTAGAGCACCAGCAGCGCGGCGCTGAGGCGCAGGTAACGCGCGAACGGGGCTTGCTGCGCGGGCAGGCGGTGGGCCTGGCGGGCCAGGGCATACCCGCTGAGCAGCCCGCCCGGCACGGCCAGACTGTACCGGATCCAGTGGTCCATCCAGATCAGGTTCTTTTCGAGGGAGGCCGTCGCGAGCACGTCCCGGAACAGCAGCCCAACCCCCAACGAGAACCCGATCCAGCTCGTGAAAAGGAGCAAGGCAAAGCGAAACTGCGCCAGCGAGCGCAGGCGATCCAGAAAGACCATCCGCAGCGCGAAAGCCAGCAGCGCATTGAAACCGGTCGCTTGCAGGAGTAATTGAAACATATCCAGCCGGAGGGCGGTCGGGCGATCCACCGGCGGCAGCCCGGACTGGTCCAGGATCATACGGGTCCAGATCTGGGCGGCGATCAGGACTCCAAAGACCGCCAGCAGAGTCGTTGGCCGGGCGAAGGGCAGTTCGGACGGCGCGCGTTGTGCTTCCAGCGCGACGGCCAGTCCCAGGCAGAACAGCGCCAGGCCGTGCAGGAAGGTGAACGTCAGGGTCAGGTAGGGCGCGGACAGGTCGACCATGCGCCGAGTCTAGCAGAGGGTCGACCGGGGGGAAAGGCGCGCTGTTTGTGCCGCTGTTTGTCAGGTGAAAGGCGGGTCGAGTTCCGGTTTCAATTTCGTTTGGTGAAATAGATGAATTAAGTTGAATTTGTAAGGGGATTGCAAAGTGATATTTCAAGGATGTTTCTTAGTTGTAAGGCGGCTACTCAATAATGAATCTGGCTGTAAAGACTTTGGAGAGGGAGAAACACACTCATGAAGACTTTAGGAGTGCTTCTTGTCGTCGCTGTCCTGATTGGAGTGAGTGGTATTTTCAGCATGCCAGGCGTGGTGTATGCCCAGTGCCCACCCACCACCCCGGGTGACGATACCCTGGTCAATAACGGTAATTGCGGCGCCCATAGTGCCTGGGATGGGCAGGCAGGCAACGACAACCTGACCAACGCGGCTGGCTCAGGGATGGGCTACTTTCGCGGTGGGGATGGGGACGATATCCTGACCAATGAGGGCACCATCAACATAGCGGACATCAACGCCGGGGCCGGGAATGATACCATCACCAACAGTGGGTCCGTTGGCAACAATATCTACGGGATGGATGGTGCAGACACGATCACCAACGCGGTCGGGGGCACGGTCGGCGGAGGTATCGACGGCGGTAACCAGAGTGACCTCATCACCAACAATGGCGTCGTCACCGGCTCGATCACGGGCGGCGGCAACGATGTGGACACCATCATAAACAATGGCACGGTCGGCGGGGATATTGTTGGCAGTACCGTGATGGACCGCATCACCAACAACGGGACGGTCGTTGGCCGGATCAACGGCGGTCTGGGCCACGACCGCATCACCAATTCAGGCACAGCGGGCAGTATTGTCGGTGGGGATGGAGTCGACCGGATCAACAACACCAGCACCGGCATCGTGCTCGGCAATATCACCACGGAATATTACAGCGATATCATCACCAATGATGGTTATGTCGGTGGGAACATCGACGGTGGCGACTTCGCGGATACCATCACCAACAATGGGACGGTTGTGGGCACAATCCTGGGCGGATCCGGCGATTTTGCGGACGTCATCACCAACACCGGCACGGCGGGTAACATCAACGCGGGCGGGGGCGGTGACATCATCACCAACAGCGGGACGGTCACTGGTGTGTTCCTGGCCGGCAGCGGAAACGACACCATCACGAATACCGGCACCCTCAATGACTACCTCAACGCGGGCGCGGGCGATGACACCCTCACCAGCAGCGGGGCGACCCGGCATCTCTTGCTCGGCGATGGGAATGACCGTCTCACCCTGAATGACGGGGCGACGGTTGCCGGAATCATGAGCGGCGGCAACGGGTACGATGTGCTGGAGTTCACGTTCACGGTGTATTCCAACGAGTACCCGGCCATCGCCGCGGCCATCGCCGGCGCCAACCCGCTGAACGGCTCGCTGTTGATTAACGGCAACACGTATGTGTGGGTCGACTTCGAGCAGCTTGTCGACTTGCTCAACGTGCTCCAGTACGTCGAGCCGACCCCAGAGCCGACCCCGGAGCCGACCGAGGAACCGACTGAAGAGCCGACCGAGGAGCCGACTGAAGAGCCGACTGAAGAGCCGGGCGGCGGCGAGCAGCCGGTGATCGTGGTCGTCCAGTTCCGCATCCAGCCGGTCTTCGAGGACGGCCGGATCAACGCCTGGGACCCCGCCGCGACCACGGCCCTGTACTGCGACGTGGACGCCAACGGCGTGCGGACGGGCGGCGTCAGTGCCTACAGCGTGATCCCGACCGGCGGTGACTTCGCCTTCGTGGCGGACCCGGAGACCATCCTGGTCAGCCTGGCGCAGGCCCTGGTCAGCGGGAACAACGTCCTGATCGCGGAGCGCCTGGATGTTAGCCTGTGGGCGCTGAGCACCGGCCAGATTCAGGCCAACGGCCGGGATGGATACGTCTTCACCTTCTCGCCGGGGGTCTGCGGGCTGGGCGGCTAGGCCGCGCTCGAAGCAGCCTGTCACAGGGGGCGGGGACTCGGGTTCCCGCCCCCTTTTTTGTCTTTGGCTGGCCGCTGAAAGCTGATCGCCGTTTTTGATTGCCGCGCCGGGTTGAACCGGGTATGCTTCGTGACACATGACCGCCTGGCCCTCACCCTGAGAAGGATATCCCCCGATGCTCGACCTCTGGAAATTACAGGACTTTGCGCCTGGGGACGGCTTGCGCGCCTGCGCGTTCGCGGAGGACTTCGCCGATGCGGGCTGGCTGGACCTGCCCGCGCCGGGGGATGTCCACCGCGCCCTGATCGCTGCCGGACGCATCCCCGACCCCTTCTACGACCGCAACGAGGGGGAATGCGCCTGGATGGAGGCGCGCGAGTGGTGGGCGCGCTGCCGCTTCAGCGGCCCGGCTGCCCTCCAGCCGGGCGAACGGCTGCGTCTGGTCTTTCACGGGCTGGATACCTACGCCACGATCTGGCTCAACGGCCAGCTCCTCGGTCGTCACGCCAATATGTTCCGCGAGGCCGTCTTCGATGTCTCCGCCCTGGTGCGGCCCGGCGTGGCGAACACGCTGGCGGTGTGCTTCGATCCGCCCCGGCTTCACCTGCCGCCCGACCAGGTCCAGTTCCATCCCTGGGCCGGATTCGCCGAGCGGGCCTGGATGCGCAAGGCCCAGTTCGGCTACGGCTGGGACTGGGGGCCGCGCCTGCCCACGATCGGCCTGTGGCGGCCGGTCGAGCTGCGCCGCGAGCATCAGGCGGCGATCGCGGGCGTCCACTGCTACACCCTGGAGATCGCCCCCGGCGCGGACATCGCCCATCCGAAAACGGCCCTGGTCGCCGTCCGGGTCGAAGTCGACTCGTTCGCGGTGGAAGAACGGCTGCAAGTCACCGCCGAATTGAGCCGGGACGGCCGCGCCATCCGCGCGACCCTGCGCCCCGACGACTCCGGCTCCGCGACGGCCTACCTGACGGTGGCCGACCCCGAGCTGTGGTGGACGCACGATCTGGGCGAGCCGGCCCTCTATGACCTGAGCCTGACCCTGTGGGCCGGGGAGACGCCGCTCGAACAGCGCGTCCAGCAGGTCGGCATCCGCACCATTGAACTCGATCAGTCGCCGGATACCGACGAGCCGGGGACGCGCTTCTTCCGCTTTGTCCTGAACGGCGTGCCGATCTTCGCCCGCGGCGCGAACTGGATTCCGGCCGATTCGTTCGTGGGCGCGATCGCGGCGGAGCGGGTCGAGCGCGACCTGAAGCTGGCCCGCGACGCCCACATGAACATGCTGCGCATCTGGGGCGGCGGGCTGTACGAGCACGATTTTTTCTACGACCTGTGCGACCGGCTGGGTCTCCTGATCTGGCAGGACTTCATGTTCGCCTGTGCCGCCTACCCGGATCACGACCCGGCTTTCGCCGCCGAGGTCGAGGCCGAGGCGCGCTACCAGGTGCGCCGCCTGCGGAGCCATCCCAGCCTGGCGCTGTGGTGCGGCAACAACGAGAACCAGTGGATCTACGAGCAGGCGTTCTGGATGCTGCCCGGCCGGCCGGTGCCCGGCGCGGACTTTTACCACCGCCTGCTGCCGGAGGTCGTGGCCGCGCTGGATGGGCACGTTCCCTACTGGCCGGGCAGCCCTTACGGCGGGGACGATTACAACGGCATGCAGGATGGCGACCGGCATAACTGGAACGTCTGGCACGGCAACCACGACCGCCGCTTCGGGGAAGAGCCGAAGGTCAGCCACACCCCGGAGGGGGTCTCCTACGCGCGCTACGCCGAGGACATGGGCCGCTTCATCAGCGAGTTCGGGATGCACGCCGCCCCGGTCTACGAGACCCTGCGCCGGGTCATCCCGGAGGATCAGCGCTACCACCACAGCCCGGCGCTGGATCACCACAACAAGGACAACCCCAAGAACAAAGGCGACGCTCTGATGATCGCCACGACCGGCCTGCCGGAGACCCTGGAGGATTACATTGACCTGAGCATGATCGCCCAGGCCGAGGGCCTCAAGTTCGGGATCGAGCACTTCCGCCGCCGCAAGCCGCATTGCGCCGGGACGCTGTTCTGGCAGCTCAACGACTGCTGGCCGGTCCTGAGCTGGAGCGTGATCGATTACTACGGCTTCGGCAAGGCCGGATACGACTACGCCCGGCGGGCCTACGCGCCGGTGCTGGCCTCGTTCAAGATTGCGCCAGACGGGGGAGTCGAGTTGTGGCTGACCAACGACACCCTGGCCAAGGTAAGCGACACGATCACGGTTCAGTTGGGCACGTTCGGCGGGGCAGTGCTGCGCGAGGAGACGTTCGCGGCCCGGATCGCGGCCAACGCCAGCGCCCGCGTGCGTGCCTGGACGGCGGCCGAGCTGCCCGGCGGACCGGATCGTTACCTGGCGGTCTGGGCGGCGGGGGAATCCTTCCCGGCCAACCGCTGCTTCTTCGCCATGATCAAGGACCTGGAGCGTCCGCCCGCCGCGCCGCGCGTCGAGATCGTCCAGGCCGGCGAGCGCGAGCTGCGCGTCACCCTGGCCGCGCCACCGGACGGTTACGTGTACTTCGCGCACCTGATCGTGCCCGACGAGCACACCCGCTACACCGACAATTACTTCGACCTGCGCCCCGGCCAGACGCGGACGATCACTGTCGCCAACCCGCTCACGCCGCTGAATCCGCAGATGGTCACGGTGCGCTGGCGGTAGAGGCTGTTATGCACTTTCAAACCTGGTTTCCAGGGAACGTCGGCCGTGTGGAACCCCACCCTAAATCCCTCCCCGCAAGCGGAGAGGGAC
>CAZHMJ010000110.1:0-14596 GCA_964533805.1 uncultured Anaerolineae bacterium
ACCGCGCCGCCGAGTCGCCCTCCGCCTCCCAGCGCACGCGCGGGTCGGTGAACAGGATCGACGGCAACCAGATCGACTCCGCCCAGAGGCCCATGCAGGCCGCGCGGTTGGTGGCCGGGTCGTCATCCAGCGTGCCAAAGGGCATCTTGAACAGCGATCGGCCGCGGTGATACGACTCCTCGACGCGCAGGATGGGCAGCCCGAACCAGGTTGCCTGGATGCTGTGGTGGTAGCTGCGCCCGGCCAGGTGGTAGAACCGGAAGCGGGCGGGCATCGTCAGCGGCCCGAAGCGCAGCCAGCCCCGGCCGCTGATCACGGCGGTGCGCACGTCTGGCAGCCGATCGCCGATGGTCACCTGGGCGTAGCGCCGGACCGAGGCGGGCAGCCCGTCCGGCAGGTCGACCGGCGGTAACACGGTGGGAGTCTCGTCCGCGACATCAGGATGGGGCGCGAAGGGCCGCGGCAGAAAGCGCAGGCCCAGCCAGCCCGCCCCCAGTAGGGCTGCCAGCCCGCCCAGAATCGCGGTCAGAATCGTTGGCATGGTATCCTCCCGGCTGTGGATAACTTCAAACGGCCTGTGGACAGATCGAGGCGACACGGCCTCACACCTTCCATTATCCCAAGATTCGGGCAGTTATCCACAGATAACCCAAGGTATTCCCCAAAAAGAGGGCAGTTATCCACAGGTGACCTGGATTTGTCCGCAGTCCATCCCCAGCCCTATCCCCCGATTCGGGGCGGTTATCCACACCCCGCGCGGGTACCTTCCGCCTCGGTTGCCCGCCGGATTGAGGATTCCGGCGTCTTATCCACATCCCCCGCGCCTGGTTATCCCCACAATCCGCGATCTTATCCCCGATCTATCCTGATCTTATCCCTCGATCCAGGCCGGGTTATCCACAGAAGACAGTTTACAGTTGACAGTAGTCAGTCGACAGTGGGGAGTTTGTGGTAAATAGCTCGCGGTGAATGGACACATACCGGCGTCCGGCCAGAGCGCGACGCACCATAGGACGCGCCCCGTCCCCACGGACGCTTCGGCGCTTCGACGCTTCTTCTGGTCCCGGCACGGCGATGCTGCGCGCCTCTTGACTCGCACGTAGCGTGCGACTGTACACTCGAAGCGAACGTTCGAGATTGGCCTGATGCGCGCAAGAGGGATCGTATGCTGTTCAAGATCGGTGAGTTCGCGCGGATCGGTCAGGTGACCGTCCGCACCCTGCATCACTACGAAGCGATGGGCCTGCTTCGCCCGCGCGAAGTCGATGACTTCACCGGCTACCGCCATTACAGCCTGGACCAGTTGCCACGCCTCAACCGCATCCTGGCCCTCAAGGACCTGGGCCTCAGCCTGGAGGAGATCGCCAAGATGCTCGACCAGGACCTGTCGGCGGAAGCCCTGCGCGGCATCCTGCGCCTCAAGCAGGCCGAACTGGCCGCCCAGATGGAAGACGTCCAGACCCGGCTGGCGCGGGTCGAAACCCGGCTCAGACAGATCGAGGAGGAAGGCAAGATGCCTGACTACGATGTGATCCTGAAAGATGTGCCGTCCATGCAGGTGGCGATCAAGTACGCGGTCACCCCGACCGACGAGACGATGGGCTCCACCTTCCAGCGGCTGTTCGGCGAGGTATGCGGGTATGTGTTCTCGCAGTGTGGGCCGGGCCTCAGCGCGTCCGCGCCGCTGGACCTGATGTTCTACGAGGCCGAGGGCGAGCCGCAGGCGGAAATGAAGATCGCGGTCGCCGTCCCCTTCCAGGGCCATCTGGCGCCCGCCGGGGAGATCACGATCGAGACGCTGCCCGGCCAGACGATGGCCAGCGTGATCCACCACGGCGATTTCGCCGGGTTCCAGCAGGCCTACGCGGCCGTCACAAGCTGGATCAAGGCCAACGACTACCAGATCGTCGGGCCGAGCCGCGAGGTCTACCTCCAGTTCGACCCCAGCCGCCCCGCTGACAACATCACCGAGATTCAGTTCCCGGTGGCGAAGCCGTAAAGAGTCAGCAGTCGTCAGTAAGTACGAATCCGGCGGGCGGCAGACCACCGCCGCCCGCCGGGAGCGCGGGGTGATGACACTTAAGAAAATCATCCGGCAACGAGATCGATCCGTCGCCGGTCGGGGCGACCGCGGCGAGGCATCGCGGTCGCCCTGGGCGGTTCGCGAACCGCCCCTACACGCCTTTTCTGGTCTCGGCGCAACATCGCCGCGCGGCCATCGTTGTTTGACGCTTCGACCCTTGCCGCTTAGGCGCTTTCTCTTGCCGCCTGACTCCCTGCCTCTTGTCTCTTCTTTTCTCCCCTTGACTCGGACGTAACGGAAGACTGTACAATGAGAACGAGTGTTCGAGATCGACCCTGTGCACAGAGGGATCGTATGCTGTTCAAGATCGGTGAGTTCGCGCGGATCGGTCAGGTGACCGTCCGCACCCTGCATCACTACGAAGCGATGGGCCTGCTTCGCCCGCGCGAAGTCGATGACTTCACCGGCTACCGCCATTACAGCCTGGACCAGTTGCCACGCCTCAACCGCATCCTGGCCCTCAAGGACCTGGGCCTCAGCCTGGAGGAGATCGCCAAGATGCTCGACCAGGACCTGTCGGCGGAAGCCCTGCGCGGCATCCTGCGCCTCAAGCAGGCCGAACTGGCCGCCCAGATGGAAGACGTCCAGACCCGGCTGGCGCGGGTCGAAACCCGGCTCAGACAGATCGAGGAGGAAGGCAAGATGCCTGACTACGATGTGATCCTGAAAGATGTGCCGTCCATGCAGGTGGCGATCAAGTACGGGGTGATCCCGACCTACGACGCGATTGGTCTCACCCTGGGCCGTTTCTTCCAGGATGTGCATGGTTACATCCACGGCTCCGGGCCGGGCGTCAGCCAGACCGGGCCGAGCCTGGACCTGTGGTACGACGAGGGCGAAGGCGAGATGCAGCGCGACATGCACGTCGCAGCCGCCATCCCCTTCCAGGGTCCCCTGGCCCCCACGGGCGAGATCAAGATCGAGACGCTGCCCGGCCAGACGATGGCCAGCGTGATCCACCACGGCAACTTCGCCGGGTTCCAGAAGGCGTATGAAGCCGTCCTGGGCTGGATCAACGCCAACGGCTACCGGATCGTCGGGCCGAGCCGCGAGGTCTACCTCCAGCACGATGCCGGCCGGCCCGATGAGTCGATCACCGAGATCCAGTTCCCGGTGGCCAAACCGTAGGGGCGGTGCGATGCTTCGCATCGACGCGAACCGCCCGCCTTTCCGTGGTGTCCTGTGTGCCGTTTTCAATCTGATGAGGGAATCCAAGTATGTCCAGCCTGACCCAGGAACAGCTTGCCTACTACGCCGCCCCGGGGATCATGACCGAGATCGGCCCGCACACCGACCTGCTGGCCGGGTTGCCCGCGGACGCCGCCGGCCTGGTGCGTCTCGTGCAGGGTGTGCTGCTGCACGTGTTCTGGACGAAAGCCTACGGGATTGAGGCGCTGCCGCCGGAGCGCCAGAGCGATGTGAACCTGCGCAGCCTGAGCGAGATGCTGGCCCGCGCCCGCGCGCTGGACGGCCGCCCGCTGGTCGAGGCGCGCCCGCTGGAGCGCAAGCTGGTCGGCAACTGCCGCCACTTCTCGACCCTGCTGGCCGGGCTGTTCCGCGCCCAGGGTATCCCGGCGCGGGCGCGCTGCGGGTTCGGCACGTACTTCACGCCGGACCGGGCCGAGCCGCATTACGAGGATCACTGGGTCGCCGAGGTCTGGGACTCGGCCGCCGATCGCTGGGTCATGCTCGACGCCCAGCTCGACGCCACCCAGCGCGAGGCGCTCCGGATCGACTTCGACCCGCTGGACATGCCGCCCGGCCGCTTCATCACCGGCGGTCAGGCCTGGCAGATGATTCGCGGCGGGGGAGCCAACCCGGACCACTTCGGCATCTTCGACATGCGGGGGGTGGACTTCGTCAAGGGCAACCTGGTGCGCGACCTGGCCGCGCTGAGCAAGGTCGAGACCCTGCCCTGGGATGGCTGGGGGCTGGGCATGAAGTACTCCGGGCGGCTCACCGCCGAGGAGCTGGCCCTGCTCGACCGGGCGGCGGCCCTGATCGTGGCCGGGGACGCGGCCTTCGAGGAGCGTCAGGCGTTTTACACCAGCACCCCGGACCTGTGCGTCCCCAATCCGGCCGCCCTGGTCGACCTGCGCAGGCTGGGGTAGGCGTGCTCGTAGCGGCGTCGCCCGCGACGACGGAGTCATCTTCAAACGCACCTCCGCGCCGGATACGCCCCGACGCACTTCGGCGGGGCGTGACGGTGTCGCGCCGGGGTGCGCCGCTACGACGTTCGATCCCCCGTTGGGAAGGCGAAGCGCTTCGCCTTCCTGGCGCTCTCCTCAATTCAAGCTCTTTTGCTTCTCTCCTGCTTTTCCTTGGCGTTCTTGGCGTTTGGGCGGTTCAACCCGCTTTTGACACCGTTCCGCACGGCCAACCCCGGCGAAAACGGCGGGGATGGGGTAACATACCCCGTGTGAAACGCGCCCAACCACAACCACGTTTCCAGCGCGAGTCTGGACTTCATCATACACAAAAACCGGGAATGAAGCCGCCGTACGACCCGCGCGGCCCTGCTTTTTCTGACCGCTGATCGCTGACGGCTGTTTTTTCGAGGAGACCTGCATGACAACCTCAGGTAGATCGATCCCCCCCGCCGTCCCGACGCTGACCGCGCCCGAGGACGTCGACGCTGTTCTGAACAACCCGCTGCCCGTCCTGCTGCTGGCCTGGCAGGACAAGACTCCCCGCCGCGACGCCGAGATCGCGCTGGCCGAGGTGGCCCAGCAGCAGCGCGGCCGTCTGGTCGCCTACCTCGTGGACGCGCGCGCGACTCCGGCTCTGGCCGAACGCTTCGACCTGGGTTCCAACCCGGTGCTGGTCGGCTGGTATGGCGGCCAGGAGCGCATCCGGCGCGCCAAGCCCTGGAACAGCGACGTGACCGGCATCGCCGCCGACCTGCTGGCCCTGGTCCCCCAGGAGGAACAGCCCGCCGACGCGCCCCCGCCGCCCGCCGCCAACGACAAGCCGGTGGAGGTCACCGATCAGACCTTCGTCAAGGAAGTGCTGGAAAGCCCGCTGCCGGTCCTGATCGATTTCTGGGCGGAGTGGTGCCAGCCGTGCAAGATGGTCGCGCCAATCCTGGTCAAGCTCGCCAGGGAGTACGCCGGGCGGGTCAAGATCGCCAAGGTGGACGTCGATCACAACCCGATGCTCTCCCAGCAGTTCCAGATTCAGAGCATCCCGACCCTGATGTTCGTCAAGAACGGCAAACTGGTCGGCCAGTTTGCCGGGGCCAGGCCGGAACCGGCCCTGCGCGACGTGATCGAGCAACTCATCACGCTCCAGGTCTAGGCGGGAGCCGCGCGTGAGCGACCCTACCAACGCCACCGGGCCGCTGGCCGCGGTCCGGGGCGAGCCGAGTCATGTCTGGCGGGCCGGGCAGGAACGCCGCCTGGCGATGATCGCGCGCTGGGCGTCCCTCCAGGACCGGCGCGTGCTGGAAGTCGGCTGCGGGCTGGGGATGTACACCGGCCAGTATCGCCGCCGCTTCACGCCCCACGTGGACGCCTTCGACGTGGAGCTGGCCCGCGTGGCCCAGGCGCGCGAATCGACCCCACGCGCCCTGGTCGCCGGCGGGGAAGGCATGCCCTACCGATCGAATCTATTCGATGTGGTCATCAGCAACGAGGTGATCGAGCATGTGGCCGACGACCGGCGGACCGCGGCCGAGATGGTGCGCGTCTGCCGGCCGGGCGGCCGGATCGTGATCTTCTGCCCCAACCGCTGGTACCCGGTCGAGCAGCACGGCCACTACTGGCGCGGGGAATACCACTTCGGCAACACGCCGCTGATCAACTACCTGCCCGACCGCTGGCGCAATCGCCTGGCCCCCCACGTGCGGGTCTATACCCGGCGCAGCCTGCTGCGCCTGTTCGAGGGGCAGCCGGTGCGCGTGGTTCACCACACCCGCATTTTCGGCGGCTACGATAACCTCACGCGCCGCTTCGGGCCGTTTGGTCGCCTGCTGCGGGCCGTCCTGCACGGGTTGGAGCGCACCCCGCTGCGCGTCTTCGGGCTGAGTCACCTGCTGGTGCTGGAGAAGACCGGCTGACGAGGGGCGGCCGGAATCGCGCGGCGCGGGCGGGATGGGTCGGTGCCCGGACGGGTCGGTGATCCGTCCCTACAAGGCGCGACGGTATCGTTTTTCGCCTGGGCGCTGGTCGCTTTGGCGCTCATGCCTGCCTCGGCGCGGGCGGACATGTCGGTGACCGGACGGGTCGGTGATCCGTCCCTACAAGGCGCGACGGTATCGTTTTTCGCCTGGGCGCTGGTCGCTTTGGCGCTCATGCCTGCCTCGGCGCGGGCGGGATGGGTCGGTGCCCGGACGGGTCGGTGACCCGTCCCTACAAAGCGCGACGGTATCGTTTTTCGCCTGGACGCTTGCCGCTTCGACGCTTTTTCTTGCCTCTCTGCCTCTTGCCTGGGTTATCCCTTGGCGTAACGCTCGTGGATCGTCGGGATCAGGTATTCCCCGAAGGCGCGAGCCTGGTCGTAATCGGGCTGCCAGTCCCAGTCGCGGCGGGCCAGGGCATCATCCTGATCGTTCGGCCAGCTATCGACGATCCCCTGGCGCTTGAGATCGGGCTTGAACGTGATCTTGGCCTCCGGGAAGGCCTCCTTGACCAGCCGGTAGATCATGCCTGCCGAGGGGTTGAAGCTGGTCACGTTGTACACCTGGCGGCTGAGCCGCTCGCGCGGGGCGGCTTCCAGCATCAGCAGGGCCTTGATCGCGTCCGGCATGGCCATGAAGGGCATGGTCGTGTCTTCGCGCACGAAGCAGGCGTACGGCTCGCCCTTGGCCGCCGCGTGGAGCATCTCCGGGCCGTAGTCGCTCGTCCCGCCGCTGGGGACGGTGGTGGCGCTGATCAGGCCGGGGAAGCGGATCGAGCGGAAGTCGACCGTTTCTTCCTGCGGGCGGGCGGCAAGCTGGCGGTAGTAACGCGAGTAGTAACGGCCCAGGTGCTCGGCGTAGAGCTTCGTGCAGCCGTACATCGTGGTCGGGACGTTCCACTCCCATTCCTTGACCGCACCGACGTGGGCCTTGGTCTCCAGGTCGGGCAGGCCGTAGGCCGCGACCGAGCTGGGGAAGATGAACTTGACCGGCCGGTCGAGCCAGCTCGCCTGGTCGGCGGCCAGTTTGAGCAGGTTGAGCGTGCCGTCCACGTTGACCCGGTGGGCGGCCTCCGGGGTGAACTCCGCGCGGGTGGAAAGCACCGCCGCCAGGTGGAAGATGCGCGGGATCGAGAACTCGGCCACCAGCCGGTCGAGCAGCTTTTGATCGAGGATATCGCCCTGGAGGGCGACCTGGCAGCGGGCGCGCAGGGCGGGGGGAATCTCGCTCACGTCCAGGGCCAGGATGTTCCGGGTGCCGCGCTCGGTCAGGGTCTGGATCAACGCCTGGCCCATCTCCCCGCACGCGCCGGTGACCAGCACGACTTCTTTACGCATAAGGCCTCCTGTGAAAACAGCGATCAGCAGTCAGCGTTCAGCCATCAGCAAAAGCAGGAAAATCCGCGCCACAACGGACGCTTTTGCCTGGACCCCAACTCCTGAGCTGATTTGTACAAGTTCGCCAAGTGATGATGTGCATTCTAACTATGGAGTGAGCCTCTGACAAGCGCGGAGTGTCCCCTCCTGCGCTGCCAAATGGCCCGGACAACCCACCGCTGGGGGCAACAAAAACGCCCCGTTTGCGCGAGGCGCGGTCCAACACCCCAGGCACCGCTGCCCATCGAACAGGCAGCGCTGCCCATCGAACAGGCAGCGGCTATCCCCTTTGCCCCTCCCCGGCCAGAGCGCCTAATGCGTCAGTTGGACGTCGTACAGCGTGCCGCCGTGGGGCAGCAGGTTCTCCGGCACGGGCTTGCCCTGCTGGCGGAGCAGATACCGCTCGCAGGTTTCGTAGTCGCCCTGGCAGTACATCCGCAGGTAGGCCTTTTTGGCGTAGGCCCGGAAGTACTTAAAGAGCGGGCAGCCTTCCAGATACGGGCAATCCAGCTCAGGCTCGTTTGGCATGGCGAATCTCCACTGCTTGAGCCATCGTTGATTTTATTATCCGGCAGAATTGACGCGGCGTGCAAGTGATCCGGTCACTCGCGTCCCTCAAGTGTGCTATACTGCGGCTATTGGCTGTGGGCTATTAGCTGTTGGTCAAAGGCGGACCGAGGGATGGGGGTCATTGGCTCCTCTCTCACCTGGTATTGCCGTTCCGTGGCCGCCAGCGTGGGGCGAGGCGAGTCGATTACTTACAATCGCTCATCCCGCTGTTAGCCAAGAGCCAAGAGCCAATAGCTAACAGCCAATAGCTAACAGCCAACAGCCTGCTTTTCTCTCAGCATGAGGCCGTATGCCCGGCGAAAATCCCCTCCCCCTGGTTTCGGTCGTGATCCCGGTGCGCAACGAGGCGCGCCACATCGAGGCCTGCGTCGATGCCTTCGACCGGCAGACCTATCCCCATGACCGGCTGGAAGTCCTGCTGGTGGATGGCCTGTCCGAGGATGGCACGCGGGAGCGCATCGCGGCCCTCCAGGCCGGGCGGCCCTGGCTCAAGACCTACCCCAACCCCAAAAAGATCACCCCGGCCGCGTTCAACGTCGGAATCCGCGAGGCGCGGGGCGAGGCGCTGATCATCGTCGGGGCGCATTCCGAGGTCGGGCCGGAATTCGTGGCGGCCAACGTCCGGGCGCTGCAAGCCAGCGGCGCGGACTGCGTCGGCGGGCGCTGGGTGATCAAGGGCCGCACCCCGCTGGAGGAGAGCATCGCGGCGGCGATGTCGTCCCCGTTCGGGGTGGGTGGGGCGCGCTACCGCTACAGCGCCACCGCCGGGGATACCGACACGGTGCCCTACGCCTGCTACTGGCGGGCGGTCCTGCTGGCCCTGGGCGGCTTCGACGAGCGCCTGATCCGCAACCAGGACTACGAGCTGAACTGGCGGCTGCGCGCCGCCGGAGGGCGGATCTACTACGACCCGGCGATCAACTCCAGCTACTACGTCAAGCGCGACTGGCGCGGCCTGTGGCAGCAATACTACCAGTACGGCCTGTGGAAAATCCGCGTGATCCAGATGCACCCGCGCTCCGGGCGGCTGCGCCATTACGTGGCCCCGGCCTTCGTGGCGAGTCTGGTCGTGGGCGCGATCCTGGCCCTGGTCAGCGCGTGGGGGCGGCTCCTGCTGGGGCTGGTCGCGGGCAGCTACCTGCTGGCCAACCTGGGCGTTTCGATCCTGACGGCGGCGCGCTTCGGCTGGCGCCACCTGCCGCGTCTGCCGCTGGCCTTCGCCATCCTGCACATCAGTTGGGGCGTGGGTTTCTGGCGCGGGCTGCTCCAGCCGCGCCTGGAGCCGCTGCCGCTGCCGGACAAGCTGCGGGAGTGAGGACGCGGCGAATCAAAAAACGCCGCCCGGTGGGGGCGGCGTTGCGGTGTCGATGTCCGGGGCTTAGATCCGGGTGACGTTGCTGGCCTGGAGGCCCTTCGGACCCTTGGTCACGGTGAACTCCACGCGCTGGCCTTCCTCGAGGTTGCGGAAGCCCTGGCCGGAGATCGCCGAATAGTGAACGAACACGTCCTGGCCACCGTCCTGCTCGATGAAGCCGTAGCCCTTGGTGCCGTTAAACCACTTGACCGTACCCTGTACACGTTGCTCAGCCACTGTTCATGCTCCTTATGCTGATGACTGAAAACCTTTGGTATAGGACATGCAGGGACTGAACAGTGCCACAAAAAAACGCCCAGTTACGGGCGTTTGGTGTTGCGGTTCTGCAATCAACTTCTGCCTGTATCCTACAGACCGAAATCATAGCATTGGCCTCCAAGTTTGTCAAGAATCAGCCGGAGGCACGAAAAAGCGCCCAGGTGTCGAAGCGGCAAGCGAAAAACGACCACAGCCGCGTGACGCTTTTTCAGTGAGCCGGGCGGGCCTGCCCCTGTCGCCCGCGCGGCGAGTGTGTATAATCACCCCACGATTCACGCCCGAAGTCATGAGGACGAGTCAGCCGTGCCGATTTTGAAGCCTGGAACGCTCGAATTCGTCAGCCGCAGCGCCGACCAGACCGTTCGCCTGGGCTACCGCCTGGGCGAGCTGATCCGCCCTGGGGATGTGATCTGCCTGTCCGGCGTCCTGGGCGCGGGCAAGACCGCCTTCGCGCGCGGCCTGGGCCAGGGCTGGGGCGCCATCCCGCCCGTGACCAGCCCGACCTTCACCCTGGTGCACGAGCACACCCGCCAGGCGGATGATCTGCGGCTGTACCACGTGGACAGCTACCGGCTGGCCGGCCCCGACGACGGGCTGACCTTTGGCCTGGAGGAGCTGTTCCTGGACGAGAATCCACTCCTGATCGAGTGGCCGGAGCGGGTGGCGGGCCTCCTGCCCGCGGCGCGGCTGTGGATCACGTTCTATTTCGACGAGGGCGACCGCCGCCTGATCACCTTCGAAGCGGTGGGCAATGCGTACATCGACCTGCTGGAAGAATACCGCCGGCGCACGTTCGGGGGATGAGAAAGACGGTGAGTGGTTATTGGTGGGTGGTTTGTGGTGAAAAGAAAAGGCGCTTTTGGCTTCTGGTTTTTAGCTAGAAGCGCACAGCGAATAGCCAAGAGAGCCTTTCGCCTTTACCAACCACCAAAAACCAATCACTAACCACCGCCTTTCGAGGAATGAGTCCGTGATGCTGCTTGGGATTGACACCGCGACCCGCTTCATTAGCCTGGCGCTGCATGATGGGGATCGCCTCGCGGCCGAATCCACCTGGGAGACGGCCAACAACCACACCATCGAGCTGGCCCCGGCCGTGCAGGCCCTGCTGGCCAGGGCCAGAGTCCCCCACCGCGACCTGAGCGCGGTGGCGGTGGCCCTGGGGCCAGGCTCGTTCACCGGCCTGCGCATCGGCCTGGGCTTCGCCAAGGGCCTGGCGACCACGCTTGATATCCCGCTGCTGGGTATCCCGACCCTGGCGATCCTGGCCGCGGCCCAGCCGCGCTTCGACGGGCGGTTGATCGCCGTCCTCCAGGCCGGGCGCGGCCGCTTGTGCGCCCAGCGCTTCACCTGGGGCGCGGGCGGCTGGACGCCGGAAGCCGAAGCCGCGATCGTGAGTTGGGAGGCATTGCTGGGCAGCCTGGGTGACGGCCAGCCCAGCCTGATCAGCGGCGAGATCGACGCCGACGGCCGCCGCCTGCTGGCCTCCTACGGCGCGGGCTTCGGGGTGAGCGTCGCCCCGGCGGCGCTGCGGCTGCGCCGGGCGGGCCACCTGGCCGAGCTGGCCTGGGCGCGTTTCCAGCGCGGGGATGTGGACGACCCGCTGACGCTGGTGCCGATCTACCTGCACCAGCCGGGAGTGCCCCACCCATGAGCCAGCCGCAGGTGACCCTGCTGCGCCCGATGCGGCGCGACGATATCCCCCAGGTCGTGGCGATCGACCAGCAGTCCTTCCCGATGTCCTGGTCGCCCAACGCCTACCTGTACGAGATCGAACACAACCCGCTCAGCTCGCTGGTCGTCCTGGTGCGGACCGGGGCGGGGCCGGCCCAATTGAGCTGGATCGACCGGCTGCGCCAGGCCCTCAAACTGAACGGCGCGCCCGGCGGCGAGGAGATCATTGGCTACGGCGGCTTCTGGTTCACCCGGCGCGAGGCCCACATCAGCACGATCGCCGTCCGACCGGACTGGCGCGGGCAGGGCCTGGGCGAGGTGCTGCTGGCCGGGATGGTCCGCCGCGCCCTGGGCCTGGAGGCCGAGCTGGTCTCGCTGGAGGTGCGGATCAGCAACAGCCCCGCCCTGGCCCTGTACCGCAAATATGCCTTCGCGGAGGCCGGCGTGAAACGGGCCTACTACCGCGACAACGGCGAGGACGCCTACGACATGCGCGTCCAGCCGCTCGATGCCATTTACCGGGCGCGTTTCGACGCGCTGTGGACGGCCATCACGGCGCGCGTCCCGTTCGTGGATGCCTACACCGAGACGGCGATCCCGCACCGCGCTTTCTGATCGCCGGGCCGCCGGTGGTGAATCGCCGCCTGGGATGAACCGCCAATAAACGCCGAGGGGAGCTTTTTCGACAGGAGGGAGAGAGCCTGATGACCGACACCCTGGAAGAACGCCAGGCCAAGCTCAAGGCCATCGCCGCGGAGGTCGCCGCCTGCCAGAAGTGCCCGCTCTACCGCAGCCGGACACGGACCGTGCCCGGCGCCGGTCCGGCGGATGCCCGGATCATGTTCATCGGCGAAGCCCCCGGCTTCCACGAAGACCAGCAGGGCCTGCCCTTCGTCGGGGCCAGCGGCAAGTATCTGACCGAGCTGCTGGCCGGGGTCGGGATCGACCGCAAGGACGTCTTCATCGCCAACGTGGTCAAGTGCCGCCCGCCGGAGAACCGCGACCCGGCCGAGGGCGAGTTGCAAGCCTGCGCCGATTACCTCGACCGTCAGATCGAGGCCATCCAGCCCACGATCATCATCACCCTGGGGCGCTACAGCATGGCCCGCTACTTCCCCGACGGGCGCATCACGCGCATCCACGGCCAGCCCAAGCGCCAGGATGGGCGAATTTACTACCCGATGTTCCACCCGGCGGCGGTGCTGCGCAACATGAATCTCAAGCCGGAGATGGAAGCCGACATGAAGCGCGTGCTGGAGCTGATCAAAGAGGCGGAGGACAATGCCGCCGACCAGGGCGGCGAGGACGATCCCGGCCCGGCCCAGAAGCCGGTCCAGTTGAGCCTGTTCTAGCCGATCATCTGCATTGGAAATCACGCGGTCGAGTGCGAGGAACAAGGGGCTTATGAAGGTTAACAAATTAATCCGGTCATTGGGCGTGGTCTGATTCAGATGGCGCGGCGGCCACGCCGAGGACTCAAGTCCCCGGCTACACAGTCAAAAAAGCCTGCTGAAGCAGGCTCTTGAGCTGGCGCTTCGGGTAGTTGAGTCCGCTTCAGCGGATTTGGTATCCCTAGCCTGCGACTTGAGTCGCGGGCGATCCAGCCGCCGCCCCCGCAGAATCACGTAGCCGTGATAACCGGATTAAATTCTAAAAGTTCATAAGCCCCTTGTTATACACAACGTGGATTCAACAGCATAAGCCTGTCGCATGACAGCCCATTCCGCTTCGTGGCGGGTCAGTCTATCTCGAAGGTCATCCCAATCACCAATCCGCTCCGGCGGGGGGACACCGTGCAAACCGAACCCAGCAGCCCAATCCAGGCGGGCACTGGTGGCGCGATCGACGTCGCCAGCCCGCGCATCCAACGCCGCAACATGCTGGCCCTGTTGGTCGATTACGTCCTGTTTGGCATGGCCCTGAACATCCTCAACCCGACCGCCATGCCGCCCGATTTCGTGGCCCAACTGGGCGGCGGGCCGGTGCTGGTCGGGCTGGCGGGGCTGGTGTGGCGCGTCACCTGGCTGCTGCCGCAACTCGCCGTCGCCTCGGTGGTCAACCGCGCCCCGCGCAAGAAGATGTACATGCTGGCGCCATGCCTGGCGCGGCTGGTGCTGTACGCCGCCGCGCTGGGGATGGTCCTGGCCGGGCCGGACCGGCCAGGGCTGCTGATCCTGGCCCTGCTGGGCGGGCTGGCCGTGCTGGCCCTGGGGGATGGGTCGAGCGTCGTGTCGTGGACGGACATCCTGGGCAGCAGCCTGAACAACGAAGCGCGCAGCCGGTTGATCGTGACCGGCCAGGTCGCCAGCGCGGTGCTGGTCGCCCTGCTGATCTCGCCCCTGATCCGGGTGGTGCTGGGGTCGCAGGGGCCGGCCTTCCCCAATAATTACGCCTTGCTGCTGCTCATCGCCGCCGTGCTGCTGACCGGCGGCCTGCTGTCCCTGACCCGGGTGGTCGAGGGCCATTCGCCCCCGCCCCAGGATTCGCCCGGCCTGCGCCAGTACGGACGCTTCCTGGGCCGCGTCCTGCGCGAGGACAAGGTCTTCCGCAACTACATCGTCATGCGCTTCATCTACGATCTGGCCGCGATCGGGGGACCGTTCTATATCGTCTTCGGCACGACCCGGCTTGGCCTGGCGAGTGGGGTCGCCCTGAGCGACCAGATTTTGCTGCTGACCCTGGCCGGGATCGTCTCCGCCCTGGTCTTCGGCCGCCTGAACACCCGCACCGGCCCGCGCAGCGTGATCGTGATCGCCGCGCTGAGCGCGCTACTCAGCCCGCTGCTGATCCTGAGCAGCGGCTGGGTGGGCGTGCTCGGCTTCCACCTGCTGTGGATCGTGCAGGCGTTCGTCAACGGGGCGTTCGTGCCGGGCTTCCTGAATTTCGTGGTGGAATACGCGCCGGAAGGCTACCGGCCGATCTACAGCGGGCTGTCGAATACCTTCGGCGTGCTGGCCCTGCTGGCTCCACTCCTGGGCGGGGTGATCGTGCAGCAGTTCTCGTACCAGGTCCTGTTCGGGGTGGGCGCGGTCCTGGGTGGGATCGCGCTGCTGCTGGCCCTGCGCCTGCCGGAGCCGCGCTGCCTGCGCACCTCACCCCGGCCCTCGCCACGCGTGGAGAGGGAGGATCAAACGGCCGCCTGA
>CAZHMJ010000111.1:0-14550 GCA_964533805.1 uncultured Anaerolineae bacterium
TCGCCCCGCGCTCGACAGTGGCGTCAGCCCAGACTCGGCCGCCATGCCGATGAATGATCCGCTGCACGGTGGCCAGCCCGATTCCATTGCCATCGAACTCCGTGGTCGAGTGCATCCGCTGAAAGGGCATGAAGAGTTTGCCCGCGTAGGTTCTGTCAAAACCGGCCCCGTCATCCTTGACGAAGTAGGCCGGCACGCCGTCGACCCGGGTCTGCCCGAATTCGATTCGCGCCTGGGCGTGTTTGGCCGTGAACTTCCAGGCGTTGCTGAGCAGGTTCTCCAGCGCGATCTGGAGGAGTTGCGAGTCGGCGTAGGCATCCAGGCCGGGTTGGATCACGAATTCGACCTGGCGTTCGGGCTGGGTGGCTTGCAGTTCGGCGGCGATCGCCTGGGCCAGCGCGCTCAGGCTGACCATTTCGCGCTGCATCTCGGCCCGTGTCACGCGCGACAGGTCGAGGATGTCGTCGATAAGCTGGGACATCCGCTGGCTGGCGGCCCGGACACGGTTCAGGTAATCCTGCCCATCGGGGGGCAACTGGGCGCCGAAGTCTTCCAGCAGGGCCTGGCTGAAGCCGTTGATGCTGCGCAGCGGGGCGCGCAGGTCGTGGGACACGGAATAGGAGAAGGTCTCCAACTCCCGGTTGGCGGTCTCCAACTCGGCGGTCCGCTCCCGGACGCGCCGTTCCAGCGATTCGTTCAACTGGATGATCTCGGCCTCGATGGCCTGTCGGCGGACGATCTCGTCCTGGGCGGCGCGATACAGCCGGGCGTTCTCGATGGCAATCGCGACCTGGTCGACCATCGATTGCAGGATGGTGACGTCTTCCTCGCTGAAGGCGGCTTCCTGGGTGCTGTGAACCGTCAGCGCGCCGATGCAGCCGGTGGGCGTGTTGAGGGGCAGGGCCATCTCGGAGCGCGTGCCGGGCAGCAGTGGGTTATCGAAGCGCAGCAACTCATCCCGCGCTTTGAGGGCAATCCGGGGCCGGGCATGCCGCACGCACTGGCCGATCATGGATTCGCCGCCGATGTCGAGCTTGTGCCCCGCGGCCAGCATGCGCTTGCCGGCGTCACCCGTCCCGGCCCGCAGCACCGCGCTGCGGTTTTCCTCATCGGAGAGGAACAGCCCGACGTAATAGAAGCCGAAGCCATCCCGGATCAGGTCAACCACGTGCTCGACCAGGGTCTGCTGATCCAGGTTGGAACTGGCCCACTTGGAGACTTCGGCGGCCGTGATGAGCTGGCGGTTGCGGTTCTGGAGCGCTTCCAGGAGATGCTTCAGGTCCTGTTCGGCCTGTTTGCGGCTGGTGATGTCCTCCATCTGGACGATCACGTGCAGCGGTTGGCCGCGGTCATCGTGCACGGCGGAGGCGCTGGTCAGCGCCCAGACGGTATGCCCGGCCTTGTGGGCATAGCGTTTTTCCAGCCGGTAGGCCGCCAGGGTCCCCTGGACGATCTGGCGCCACTGGTGGATGGCCTGTTCGTGCTCGTCGCCCAGCGAGATATCCCGGAAGGTCAGCGCCTGCAACTCGGCCTCGGTATAGCCCAGCATCTGGCACAGGGCGGCATTGACCTGGAGGTAACGGCCTTCCAGGTCCAGGATGGCCATGCCGATCGGGGTATTGTTGAATGCGCTGCGGAAACGATCCTCGCTGGCGTGGAGGGCTTGCAGGGCGCGCTTGCGCTCGGTGATATCGCGCAGGATTCCCTGCCGGAACATCCGGCCGCCCAGTTCAAGCCGGGTGACGGTCACCTCGGCATCGAAGACCTCGCCGCTTTTCTTCAGCGCCTGGAACTCGTAGTGCGAGACGGGAGTCTGGCCGGACTCATAGAGTTGGGTGCGGGCCAGCATCATGGGCCGGTAGTCCGGCGCGACCAGGTCGATAATCCTGAAATCGGGGGAGGTCGCTTGCTCGGCGCTGTACCCGAAGATCGTCTCGAACGCCTGGTTGACGAACACCAGTTGTTTTTCGTCCAGCAGGTAGATCGCGTCGTTGGACTGTTCCACGACGGCCCGGTATAACTCCTCGCTTTGGCGCAGGGCATGCTCGATGCGCTCGCGCTCGACCACCTGCGCCTGGAGGACGCTGTTGGCGTTGGCCAGCTCCAAGGTGCGCGCCTCGACCTGGGTTTCGAGCTGGTCGTAGGCCTGGCGCAGGGCGCGTTCCGCCTGCTCGCGCCGGGCGATCTCCTGGCGGGCGCTGTCGTGCAGCCGGGCGTTTTCGATGGCGATCGCGGCCGCGCTGACGAAGGGCTGCAAGTGTTCGATATCGTAGGCGCAGAATTGGCCGGTTGTCGCCCCTTGCAGGCTCAGCAGGCCGATCGCGCGGTCCTGGAGGTGGATGGGCATCACCAGGTAGGACCGGATCCAGGCCTGGTCTTCCATCCAGACCCAGCGCGGGTCTGCCCGCACATCCTCGATGACGACCGGCCGGAGGGTCTGGATGACCTCGGCCTCGATCGGCATGTCGCTGAGCCGGTGTTGATCCTGTTCCTTGAGGAATGGGGCGGAGGCTGTCGGGGTGTGCTTCCAGCGTGTCACCTGAAGGGTCTGATCCTGGCACAGGCTGATGGCGGCGACATCGTGATCGATCAGGCTGCGCATCTGGTTCAGAATCTCGGCCAGGACGTCGTCGAGAGTGCTGTGCGCGGTCAGGGAAAGGACGAGATCGGTCAGGGCCTCGGCGCGCAGGCGCTGCTCCAGTTCCCTGGCCAGCATCGCGCGGAGCTGGACTTCGGCCGCCTTGCGCGCGCTGATGTCGTGGACCAGTGTGATGAAGCGCTCCTCGCCCCCCGGCAGGCCCCGGTACGGGCTGATGATGGCCTCGAACCAGCAATCACCGGCGGGTGTGGTCAGCGGGTAGATGGCGGAGGCATAGCGGCCGGTTGATTTGGCCTGTTCGAATGCACCCGCGATAGCCTGGCCGGCCTGCTCCGGGAGGATATCCTGGAAGCGTTTGCCCAGGAAGTTTTCCGGGGTGGTATATAACAGTTCCGGACGGGCGGCCTGGAAGCCCAGAATCGTGGCCTGATCATCGGTTTCGAACAGGAGAATGGGCAGCAGCTTGAGCGTCGTGGCGAGTTTGTCGTCCAGATCGGTGGGCGCGGCCACCGTACGGCCGAGGCTGATCAGGCCGCTGATCTGGCCCTGCGCGTCGCGCAGGGGGGTGCTGGACAGCCGGACCCTGACCGTCTCGCCCCCGTACCCCGGATAGTGCACTTCGCGGCTGGCGATCGCCTGCCCCGTTTGCAGGCTGGTCTGTTCCTCGGCCAGGCGCGCCTCCACCTCGGCGCCGCTGACGAAATCCCGTTCGGTCTTGCCCAGCAGGCTGGCGGGATGGTCGACGCCCAGACAATCGGCGGCAGCCTGGTTAGCGAAGATGAAGTGGCCCTGCGTATCCTTGACGATCACCAGGTCGGGCTGGCCGTCGATCATGTTGGGTGGAAGCATGTTGCCTTCTGGAAACGGGTTTTGAGGCGGAATGGAGTCCATAGCCCCTGATACGGCTACCCGCATGGCGCGCGAAACGGGCGTGTTGGGCGGTAGACCCGGTCTTCAGGACGATGCTCCTATTTTAGCATAATCCATGAACGATGGGCGGAACTTGGAGTAGCGAGTTCTTAATTTTTCGTGAATAAAACATTTGAGTCTCGTGTGGATAGGCGCCGGTGGTTTGCCCCGCCCTGTCTGCCAGCCAACCGGGGGGCTGAATTCTAAATAATTCGTGAATCTTTTGACCGCAATCCCGAACCAGCGGGGCAGGTCTTGACCCGTGGCGCGCTCGGTGACTACAATGAGATCAGGGTCAGTATCCTGTTAGCCATTACGGCACCCCGGTGTCTGGAGGCGGTTGTATGTCGTTTCTCACACTTGCCCAGGGCGACTCGGTTGGCAAGGGCCTGCTTAAGAAGATGGCCCAGGCGCGCTATGGAGGCAGCCCTCCCGCGCTGGAGACCCTGCGCGTGACCTACCAAGGCCGCTCCCAGGCTCGAATCGGGCCGATCCCGCTGTGGGCCCATGTCGACGCCGTGGCGACCTACCGCTTCCCGGACCATCTCCGCTGGGATTTCAAGCTCAACGTGCTGCGCATCCTGCGTTCTGGTTATTCGACCGCCTTCGACGGCCAGGTCGTCTCCGAGCTGGAGCGTGGCAAGGCCGTCGTCAAGACCGACGCCGACTCGGTCCGCTCCGCGCGGACGCGGGCCTGGGCGGAAACGATCTTTTTCATCAGTCCCCTGATCACGGACGAACGCGTCCGGGTGGAGCGGATCGAGGACGACGCGCACGCCTTCCGCGCCTATGCCCCCGACGGTGACGCGACCATGGCGACCGTCCATCTGCACGAGGATGGGCGGCTGAAAGAAGTCATGGTCGAGCGCGTCAATCCGGTCAACAACCAGTCCCAGCGCCAGCGGCTGGTGGCCGCCGGGGAATTGACCCTGGTCGACCGGCTGATCTTGCCGGCCACCATCCAGCGTTTCTGGGACGACGAGCTGAGCATGGAGCTGACGCCCGTCGCCGTGGAACTGAACCCGGAGCTGGCCCCGGACGCCTTCCGGTTCGAGCCGGTCAATCTGCTGGCCGTCCTCGACGAGGATGGCGACGGCAAGGGGGATTCCTCCGGCGCGGCGCGGGAGGAGGCATGACCGCGCGCCACACCCGCCTGAAGGCGAGTCTGGGGCTGCTGGCAGCATTGCTGGCAGCAGCCCTGGTCGGGCTGCTGGGTCTGTTGGCCGCCTGCAACTTCCCCGCGGCGACGCCCGACGCCGGGCCGACCCCGACCCTGACTCCATTGCCGACCCTGACTCCGCTGGTGATCACGCTCCCGCCGCCGGAGGCGCTGGACGAGGTCGAATTCGACGCGACCGACTACGCCCAGGGGCCGGAAGACGCGCCCGTCACAATCATCCACTACGGCGATTTTCAGTGCCAGCCCTGCGCGGACGTGGCGCGCAGTCTGGCGATCCTGCTCGATCGCTATCCCGATGACCTGCGCGTGATCTGGCGCCATTACCCGGACACCGTCACCCATGACAAGGCCGCGCTGGCCCTGGTCGCGGCCGAAGCCGCCGGCGAGCAGGGGCATTTCTGGGAAATGCACGACCAGCTTTTCAACGAGCAGGCCAACTGGGGCGTGCTTTCGCCGGACGCTTTCAAGGTGACCCTGGTCGCCTACGCCAGCACGCTGGAACTGGACGTGGCGCGCTTCCAGGCGGCCCTGGATCAGCCTGCCGAGGGGCTGGTCGAGCATTACCGGATGCAGGCCCTGACTCTGGATATCATGGGCATCCCCGCCCTGTTGATCAACGGTCAGCCCTACAGCGGCCGCTACGACCTGTACGGCCTGGACGAGGCGGTGCGCTTCTTCGCGCTGCGTCAGCGGCAGTACGCCGAACAGCCCGGCATGGTCATCGACCTGGCGAAGTCGTACAGCGCGCTGTTGGTCACCGAGCGCGGCGAGATCACGATCGACCTGTTCGCCGACCGCGCCCCGGTGACCGTCAATAACTTCGTCTTTCTGGCGCGCGAGGGCTGGTACAACGACATCACCTTCCACCGCGTGATTCCCGGCCTGTTCGCCCAGACCGGCGACCCCAGCGGGACCGGCCTGGGCGGCCCCGGCTACAACATCCTGGACGAGAGCGCCGCCGACCTGCTCTTCGACCGGGAGGGCCTGGTCGCCATGGCCAGCACGCGCGGCGTGACCAACAGCGGCGGCAGCCAGTTTTTCATCACCTATGGGCCGCTGGAGCCGAGCTACGAGTGGAACGGGCAGTTCGCGATCTTCGGGATCGTGACCAGCGGGATGGACGTGCTGCGCGCCCTGACGCCGCGCGACCCGATGGACCCGGTGCTCTATCCCGACCCGGCCCCCGGCGACCGCCTGATCCGCGTCGAGATCATCGAGCACTAGCACATCTGGAAAAGCGTTGAACCGCAAACACGCCAAGGGAAGAGCAAAGAGAAAACCAATGGAAATGCTTTTTTTCGCTTTTCCTGTTTTCTCTGCGTTCTTGGCGTCTTTGCGGTTCGTTCTGTTTTTTTACCCATGAACAAAGCACCCTTAGGCATCGCGGGCGGCGTGCTGCTGGCCGGGCTGGGAGGATTGGCCTGGCGCGGCAGCACGATCCTGCTCCGCCGCCGCACCCCCGATCCCGCCGATCCGCCCTCCAACTACGGCCTTGAGGCGGAAACCGTTCGTTTTCCGGCGCGGGATGGCGTCGCGCTGTCCGGCTGGTGGATCGCGCCGCCGGTTCCCAATGGCCGGACGGTCGTGATCGTGCCCGGTCACAATGGCAGCCGCGATGGCGATACCGGACAGGCGGCGGCCCTGGCGAACGCCGGATTCCGGGTACTGCTCTTCGACCTGCGGGCGCACGGCGCCAGCGGCGGGCAACACGTCACCTTTGGCGCACGAGAGCACCTGGACGTACTCGGCGCGCTGGACTGGCTGGAAACGGCGCGGGGCATCCACCGGGCCGGGCTGGTTGGCTTTAGCATGGGGGCCGGGATCGCGCTCCGCGTCGCGGCGGAGGATGCGCGGGTGAGCGCGGTCGTGGCCGACGGCACGATCAGCCGCGTGGTCGATGGGATGATCGGGCTGGGGCGGGCCAGGGGCGTCCCCGCGCCGCTGATGTTCCTGCCCGCCTGGGGCATCGTGCTGGCCGCGTCGCTGCGGGCGCGGACCTGGATTCCCGCCGCCGATCCCGTGCGCTGGGCCGGGCGGGTAGCCTGCCCGGTGCTGTTCATCCACGGGGCGGACGATCCCTTCAACACCGTCGCCGGGGCGCGGACGCTGGCCGAACTGGCCCCACGCGGGCAACTCTGGATCGTCCCCGGCGCGGGCCACCGCGACGCCTACCGCCGCGATCCGGCCGGATACTACCGGCGTGTGGTGGATTTCCTCAACCAGTAGCAGGCTTGTTCCGCGTCAGCGGCGCGACGGTGCGACCCTGGGCCGAGTCTTCGATCAGGGTCGCCAGCCGCTTCTGGCGCGTCTCCTCTTTTTTGGCGCTCATCACCCAGCGGATCGCCGTCCGGCGGTACCAGGCCGATTGCGCCAGGAAAAAAGTCCACGCGGCCGGGTTGGCCTGTACCTGGGCGGTGTAGGCCGCTTCCAGTTCGTGGGCGGGCTGCTCGTAGGTGTATACGCCGGAGCGTTCCGCGCTGCGCGCCTCATATACGGCCAGCCCGGCCGGGTGCATCCGGCCCTGGGCGATCAGGGCCTCGACCCGCTTGATGTTCACGTTGCTCCACGTGCTGCGCTTCTGGCGCGGCGTGAAGCGGTTTGTGTAGCTGACGTCGTCGATCCGCTGGCGCACCCCATCGATCCAGCCAAAACACAATGCCTCGTCGACCGACTCCGGGTAGGTGACGCTCGGCTTGCCGGTGCCGGTTTTGTAGAAGCCGATCCAGAGTTCCCTGGCGGTTGCATGATGTTCCTCGAACCAGGCCCGCAGATCGGCGGGGGTGGGGAAAAAGAGAATGTCCATAGCTGTTGGGTGCTCAAAACAAGGTATCGTTTGATGACACAAATGTTCTATTGCGGACTGATTATCTTATCAAATGGGGGGTTTGGCAAGGAAAAGATGAAAAAGGATGGGGCACAGATCAGGCACAGATTTCAAAATCAGCTTTATCCGTACTGATCCGTGTTCCATCCGTGCCCTATGCCTGCCTCTAATCACCCGCTGCGATCGTCACTTCGCCCAGCCAGATGAAATCCTCGCCCGTGGAAGAGCCATCCGCCCGCGTGACGGGCAGGCGCAGGCCGTCCGACTGGAGGTACAGCCCAACTCGCACCCGGTAGGTGCCCGGCGGGACGTCGGCGAAGCGATAGCCATCCAGCACGTACTCGCCGGGGGCCCACAGCGAGGTGGGGTAACTGTTGTCCAGGGGCGCGCGGTCGATCTGGCGGACGGTCGTCCCGCCAGCGTCGACCAGGTGCACGAACACGGTGTAATCGTGCGCCGGACGGGTCACGGCCTGCCAGCCGATCTCCAGCGTGACCACCTCGCCGCCGGTCAGGGTGTAACCGGCCAGGCGCAGCGAGTCGCCCAGACGCGCCTCGAGCGGCGTGGCGAAGGCGGGCGGCTCCATCCGGCGCTGGACGTCCGCGACCGCGACCTCGCCCAGGATGATAGTCTGAGTCCCGACCCGGACGGCCAGGCGGTACGCGCCCGGCGGCTGGTCGAGCGGGACTTCCCAATCGGCCCGGTCGGCCAGCAGTTCGCCGTCAGCCCACCCATCGGAGGGGTAGGTGCCGCGCACCGGCGCGCCGCTCCACAGGCGCGTTTCGCCGCCGCCCAGGTCGATCAGCAGGGCTTCGACCGTGATCGCGGCTCGCTCGGCGGGGGCGGGCACGGCCTGCCAGAACAGGGCGACAGGGATGTGCCCGCCGGGGCGCAGCGAGAGATCGCGGGCCAGGTTCCAGCCCAAAAGCTGCACGCCGGGGGCCACGTCCAGCACGGCCGGGTGCTGGATGTCCAGCACCTCCGGCGAGGCGAAGCTGTCCGGCCGGGTGACCCGCACGCTGCCAATCGCGGCCCAGGCGATGCCGGGGTCGCCCCGCCGGTTCAGGAAGGGCAGGTAGGTTTCCGTGTGGCGGGCGACCCAGGCCAGCCGGAGCGGGTAGTCGCCGGGCGGGGTGCCGGGTGGGGGAGTCAGCGGCTGGGTCTGGATCAGCGTGCCGCCGGGCGGCCAGCGATCGGTCTGGACCAGCTCGAACTCGGCCCGGTCGAGCACGTTGCCCAGCGGGTCTTCCAGTTGCAGGATCGGCCACACGTCCGGGGCGGGCAGGGGGGCGTCCGCGCGCCAGGCGGTGACGATCTGGCCGGGCGTGCCGGGCTGAAGCTCCGGCGCGGCCACCCCGATCAGGCTCAGATACGGGCTGCGCACCGGCTCTTCCGGCGCGGTCAGGGCCAGGTCCAGCCGCGCGCCGGCCGGGACGCGATAGGCCAGGAAGGTGCTGCGCCCGTCGGGGGCCAGCGGCAGGCCGTCCAGCGCGTAGGGGGCCAGCAGGGCCGCGGCGGTCGCATCCGGCGGGGCGCTGCGCGGGTAGAGGTAGAGGCCATCCCGCCCCTCCGGGGGCCAGAACAGCGTCCCGGCCTTGATCCAGTGGAAGGGCGGCGGCTCGCTCATCAGGACGGTGGGATGGTCGTAGTGCAGGCTGCTGAAGTAGACGTCGGTCTGCTCGTCTGTGTGATCCGGGAACCAGGCCGCGGCGGCGGCCGTGTCGGCGTCGTTGTCGTAATAGAGGTCGGCCCGGCCCGCCCAGGCGAAATAGGTCTGAGCCATTCCCAGTCCGCCGATCACCAGCAGGGCGATCAAGGCAACCGGCCACGCCTGGGGCGCGGCCAGCGGTTTGATTCGCGCTGCCAGCCAGCGCCAGGTCGCTTCGACTCCCACCCCGACCAGGATGAAGATCAGGGGCACCATCCCCAGGGCGCGCAGGTGGTTGGGCGGCAGCCCGCCGACCGAGATCACGCCGGGCAGAACCATCAGCGGCGCGAGCAGGGCCAGGCCGTAGGCCGCCCGCGCCGGGGCCGTCTCGGACGCGCGGCGCAGGCGGCGCCAGGCCACGCCGATCCCCAGCAGGAGCAGCAGCCCTTCCGGCAGGCTGAAGTACGGGCGGCCGGGGATGTTGTAGCGCAGCAGCGGGTCGCCGCTGAGGAAGAACATCTTGAGGTGGCGCAGGATACTCTCGCCCAGGCTGACCGGCGGCGCGCCGGTCGCGGTCACTTCCGACAGGCGGCCCAGGAAGATATCCGGATGCCGGACGGCGTAGACGGCCATCGGCGCGGCGCTGGCCGCCAGCGCGCCGAAGAAGATCGCCCCCTGGCGCAGACGGTGGGCGCGCCGCCCCCGGTCGACGGCCAGCAGGATCAGCCCGCCCAGCAGCAGCCAGACCGGGAACAGGCGCGAGGCCATGTAGGTGTACAGCGCGCCCCCGGCGCAGACGCCCCCGGCAACCAGCCAGACCCAGGCGCGCCGCCGGGCGGTCAGCCCGCGCCACAGCAGGAGCAGGGCCAGGGCTTGCATCAGGGGCAGGGTCACGGCGCGGAAGGCCTGGCGGGCCAGCCAGACCTGGGGGAAGGAGAGCGCCATCAATGCCCCCGCCGCCAGTCCGACGATCGCCCCGCGCCGTCCAGGGAACATCGCCCGGCCCAGCCCGATCGCCGCCGCGACGGTCAGCAGGTTGAGGAAGGCGCTGGTCAGGCGCAGGCTGAAGACCCGGTCGCCGAGCAGGCCGAACAGCGGCGCGGCCAGGGTGTAGTACAGGATTTCGCGGCCCTGGTAGTTGGGCACGATCGGGAAGTAGTACAGCGCGGCCCCGCCGAAAGCCACGTTGCGGGTCAGGATGACGTTGACCGCCTCGTCATAGTGCGGCCCCGGCGGGTAAATCGAAAGCTGGGCCAGCCGCAGTATGGCGGCGGCCAGCAGGATCAGCGTGCTCAGCCACAGGAAGGTTGTCCGGCGCATCGGCTCCGTCCCTGGTTCATCCGGCCCAGTTGCCCGGCTGATTATACCCGGCGGGCGGGGCCAGGGGATGGGATGGGAGTCCCGGCGAGGACCTCACCGGCGGGCAGGCAAGGGTAAAGGGGGGCTGGGCGGGTCGCCCTGGATCCCCGGCCAGGTGATTCTATGCGTGCCCAGAAACCTTCTGCCAGGCGGCGAAACATGCCTCCATCTGCGCCAGATGTCCCTCGGCATGGTTGGTGTAGAGGGCCAGGATGTCGTCAAGCATCATTGTGCCGTTCTCGGGATGCTCGATCGTGCCTGCCCAGGCCTCCTCCGGTAGGCTGCCCAGCAGCCGTGCGCTCATCTGGCGCAGTGCACGAAATAGGGCTAGGGCTTCGGCCGGGTCCTGGCTGGCGTAGTGCAAGCGCACGGTCCAGGCGTCCTGGTCGTAGGCGGTGACGCGCGAGCCCGGCTCCGCAATGGCGTGCCGCAGCCGCACGTAAGCGTAAGCTTCGCTGTCGGCCAGGTGGATCACCTGCTCGTGGATGCTCCACGCTGCCGGGTCGGGCTTGAAATGCCACATCGCCCGCGGATAGTGGGCCAGTGCTGCGTCGATCCGGTCCGGGGCTTGGGCGAAAATACCCAGTAGAGTCTGTCGTGTCGTCATGCTCTATCCTTTCACTCCCTTAGCCAGGAAGATGCTCACCGAGGCTTTCTGGCAGCCGCAGGCCGATTCCGCGCAGCACGAACATTCCGCATCCTCGACGGTCACCGCGTCCAGTCCGGCCGCTTCGAACCAGGCCTGCACGTCCGCGCGGCGGAAACCCGGCCAGTGGTCGTGGTGCTCCTCCAGCAGGAAGGTGAAGTCGTGCGCATCCAGGTCGGTGATGACCAGCCTGCCGCCCGGCCGCAGGATACGTGCCATCTCGCGGATGGCCGCCGCCGGGTCGTCGACGTGGTGCAGGAACATGTTGGCGAAGGCATGGTCCACGCTTGAATCTTCCACGGGCAGGGCCTCGGCCGTGCCGACCCGGTAATCCGCCGCGTCGGGTCCGAACTTGGCCCGCATCACGTCCAGCATGGCCGGGGATTGATCGACCGCGATCACGTCCAGTCCGGTGGCCAGCAGCGCCTCGGTCAGGAAGCCGCTGCCCGCGCCCAGGTCGGCGGCGCGCTCCCCGGCCCGGACTCCGGCGACGGTCAGCGCGCGGTCGCGCACGGCCTCGGAGAAGAAGCCCTGGCGCATCGAATCCCATGCCCCGGCCACGGTGTCAAAGTAGGTTTTGCTGCTCATCGTCCATTCCTCAGGCCACATGCCGTATAATTGAAAACCACAGCCTCTATGCTAGCAGGCTGTGGTTCGCCCTTACAGCGCCGATCGAAAGCATTCGGACGGCCCGACTTTCAAGTTGAAGCTGGATCGCCATGCCCACTTTGCAAGATGCGTTCCGCCTGCTGGATTCGGTCAATCGCCAGATTCTGGGCCTGCTGCAAGAGGACGCCCGCCTCTCGTATTCCGAGATCGGGCGGCGGGTCGGGCTGACCGCGCCCGCCGTCGCGGAGCGGGTGCGCCGGATGGAGGAAACCGGGATCATCACCGGCTACCATGCCGCCGTGGACCCCGCCGCGCTGGGCTATCCGGTGACGGTCTACATCCACGTAACCGCCAACGATGGGCGCTGCGACGCGATCCGCAACTACGCCACCGATCAGCCGGGCGTGACCGAGTGCTACTGCATCACGGGCGGCAACGACATCCTGATCAAAGGCTCGTTCGAGTCTGTCCAGGCCCTGGAAGCGATCGTGCGCGGCCTGACGCGCTACGGCAACGTCAGCACCTCCCTGGTGCTGGCGACCTATCTCCCTCGCCGCGCGCTGGAATAGGCAAAAGCAATAGGGACGGCAATGCCGCAGAATAACACGGACAAACACGGATTTACGCGGATCAGAAGATTGTTTTTGAAAATCCGTGCCTATCCGTGTCATCCGTGCCCTATTCAGTAGGAGATCGAAATTAATGACACGGGTGTGTCATCGCTTGGTCGCGGATTGATGATCCTCTATAAAATAATCCCGCAATTGAATCGATCCGACTGCGGTAGGGGCGACCGGCCGGTCGCCCTGGGCGGTTCGCGAACCGCCCCTACCACCAGCCCGCGACGTTACCGGATTAATTTGTTGATCTGCATCAGCGGACTTGGTATCCCTGGCCCGCGACCTGGCGGCGGTGAGACTGCCGACGCGGGTGATCCAACCGCCGCCGTTGCCAGACTCGTAACCACGTTATTCTGCAGTCCTACCCATCAATCCACGACTCTGGATAATAAGTCCTCCGGACCAAAGACGGCGGCTCAGTCCGGAAGACTTCGTGTCCTGGCCGCGCGACATACGCCTCATTTGTGTCACGATTTTCGGCAGACTACTTCCCCCTGCTTTTACACCACGAACTGCCCGTTCTGGTAGAACAGCTCGCCGTCGATCGTGATTGTGCTGTCGGTGCGCATGTCGCAGATCATGTCCCAGTGGACGGCGCTGCGGTTGCGCCCTCCGGTCTGCGGGTAGCTGTTGCCGATCGCCAGGTGGATCGTGCCGCCGATCTTCTCGTCGAACAGAATGTTGCTCGTGAAGCGGTCGATGCCGAAGTTGGTGCCGATGGCGAACTCGCCCAGATAGCGCGACCCGGCGTCCGTGTCCAGTTGGGCCAGCAGCAGCGCCTCGTTCTCTTTCGCGCTGGCCTCGACCACCCTGCCGCCCACGAAGCGCAGCTCGATCCCGGAGACGGCCCGCCCGCTGACGATTGACGGGTAGCTGAAGCGCACCCAACCCTCGACCGAGTCCTCGACCGGCCCGGTGTAGACCTCGCCGCCCGGCATGTTGACGTGCCCGTCATCCTTCAGAAAGACGCGATCCGCGATCGACAGCTTGAGGTCGATGTTTGGCCCCCTGCAGACTACGGACCGCTTGCCCTTCAGCCAGTCCGCCTTGCCCTGGAGCAGCGCGCCCAGCTCCCGCCACGCCGCGATCGGATCGGCCCGGTCGCAAAAGGTCGCGCCGTAGACGAAGTCTTCGTATTCTTCCAGACTCAGGCTGGCTTCCTGGGCGCTGGCCGGGTTGGGATACCACGATCCGACCCAGCGCATCGTGCCCTCGGCGGCGCGGGTCAGGCGCTTGTCCAGCCAGGGGCGGCGCGCGGCGGCGAACTGCTGCATGCGTTTGGGGTCGATCGTGGTCATGGCGCGGGTGTTGGCGCTGCTGCCCACGCGGATGTAGACGTCCGCCTGGTCGTAGTACAGCGTTTGCATCGGGTCGAGCCAGGTCATCTGCTCGGCGCTGGCCTCGCGCAGGAAGGTCCGGGCCAGCGTCTCGTCGCTCAGCATCAGGGAAGGATTCCCCCCGGCGCGGACGACGGCGGCGAAGACTTCACGCAGGATGGGCAGGGCGGTCACGTCGCCCAGGATGCCCACCCAGTCGCCGGGTTTGACTTCCGTGCAATAGTTCACCAGCACGTCCGCGAGGCGTTGGGTGCGCATGTCGGTCATGGGAAAGACTCCTTGGTGGTTGGTTTGTGGTTTTGGGTTAAAGCAGGCGGCACGGCATCGAGTTGGCTTTAAGCTGAAAGCCGATGGCTGAGGGCTATACCAGCCCCAACGCCCGGAAATCCTGGTCGATGCGGGGGATGGTCTCGCGCCGGAAAACCTCGCCGATGGTGACCCATTCGGCACGCTGGTTCTCTCCGGTCAGGACGATCGACGCGGCGGGGTCGATGGCGCACAGGAACGGCCATACCCGCGCGATGAACACGCCGGCATCGACTTCGAACGGCGCCCCGGCTCGGACGATGGTCCCGCTCACGCCGATTTCCTCGCCCATTTCGCGTCGGGCCGTTTCGGCCGGAGTCTCCCCCGGCTCGACCAGGCCCGTGACCAGGCCCCAGCGGTTGGGGAAGGTTGGCGCGGTCGGGCCGCGCTGGAGCAGCAGGACGCGCCCATCGGCTCGCTGGATGACGGCCGCGGCCACGTCGCGAACCGGTCGGGAAGTGTTGGGTGAGGTCATGGGCCGCGCTCTACCGACCGGCCGGTTCGTCCGGCTGG
>CAZHMJ010000112.1:0-14504 GCA_964533805.1 uncultured Anaerolineae bacterium
CACCGCTTCATGATCCCATCCTTCATTCCGATCCAATCGGCTGCCATTGCGTTCCATTATCATCCGAAACCGCGCGGGCTGCCCATAGGATAAAACGCGCAGAGGCAAGCGGCAAGCGAGAACCAGGCCCGGAGTTCCTGGGCATCATCGTGCTGGCTGCGCCGCCGTTCCGCTCCCCCAGGATACAAAACGTGCCTGAGGATTGGCCCTCAGGCACGCTGTCACAATCAAGGGTCGTTCGATGAGGTCCGACTTTAGCGGTCCCGCACCGGCACGATCGTCACCTTACGGTTGTCGCCTTCACCGACGCTCTGGGTGTAGACGTCCGTCCGGTCGCGCAGGGTCAGGTGGATGATCCGGCGCTCGTAGGCAGCCATCGGCTCCAGCGTGACGGTGCGCCCGCGCTGGGTGGCCTGCTTGGCCATTCGCAGGGCCAGGCTGCGCAACCGCTGCTCGCGGCGCGACTTGTAGCGTTCGACATCGACCACGAGGTTGGCGCGGCGCTGAATATCCCGGCTGACGATCAGGCGGGTGATGTACTGCAGGGCGGCCAGCGTGTCGCCCCGGCGGCCGATCAACGCCCCCAGGTCGCGGCCGCTGATCTGAAGCACCAGCGGGCCGACTTCGTTGTCGTCCGCGGCGTCAACGTAATACGGTTCCACCTGGGCCTCGAGACCCATCTTGCTGAGCAGTTCCTGGAGGGTTTCCACGGCCACGCGCGCTTCATCGTCGTCCGCGGCGGGTGGGCGGGTGGGCAGTTCCGGCGCTTCTTCCAGGGCCGCGTCAGATTGAGACCGGGCAGGACGCGCGCGATCGGAACGATCGCCACGGTCGGAACGATCGCCACGGTCGGAACGATCGCCACGGTCAGGGCGCTCACCCCGCTCGCGATGGCCGCGATCAGGACGATCGCCCCGATCCTGGCGCTCCTGGCGCGGCCCGCGCGACTCGCGCTGACCCTGCTGTTCCCGCGCGGCCTGCGAATCGCGGCGCTGAGGCTGAGGCTTGCTGCGCTCCGCCGGAACCGCGGGCGCGGGAGGCGGGGGCGGTGTAACAGGGGCCAGGAGGGTCAGGCGAACCTTGGCGGGCTTGCCGCCAATGCCAAACAACCCCCGGCTGGATTCTTCGAGAACTTCCACAATGACGTCTTTGCTGCTGGCGTTCAATCGGGCCAGACCGTTTTTGATGGCGGTATCGACATCTGGCCCGGTCGCTTCGACGAAGCGTGGTTCGCTCATGCGTCAGCCTCTCATTTGACCTTGCTGGTCTTGGCTTTGCGAGTCGACGAATCAGGCTCTGCCGGTTCCGCGGCAGGGGCGCGCTTGAAGGGATTGAGATTGCTCAGGTCAGCCTTGCCCATCAGCGCGTACTGGATGATGCCGATCACGTTGGAAACCACGAAATAGATCGACAGGCCTGATGCAAACGAGAGTGAGAAGAAGAAGAACATGATCGGCATGACCGTGGTCATCGACTTGGTCATGGCCGCCGCCTGCCCCCCATCGTCCGGGGTGGCGGGCATCATCAGCCGCTGTTGAAGCCAGGTTGTGACCAGCACCAGGATGGGCAGGATGTAGTACGGGTCCGGCTGCACCAGGTTGAGCCACAGGAAGTGGTTGTTGAGCGGGATCAGGGAATCCAGGCCGGGAACCAGAATACGGCCGGACAGATCGATGAGCTGGAGCGGTGTGGCCCCCAGCACCTGGATGATGGCCTGGTAGAGGCCGATCAGGATGGGGAACTGGATCAGGAGCGGCAGACAGCCCCCGGCCGGGTTGTACCCGGCTTCCCGATAGAGTTCCATCTGGGCTTGCGCCAGTTTTTCGCGGTCGCCCTTGTACTTCTCCTGCAGCTTCTTGAGCTTGGGCTGCAATTCCTGCATCGCCCTGCTGGAGCGCTGCTGCTGGACGGTCAACGGATGGGTCAGCAGCCGGACCAGGATGGTGAAGGCGATGATCGCCAGCACCATGTTTTGCCCCAGCAGTTGGTACAGGGCGACGAGGACGGTGATGAACGGGTTAAGGATGATATCCCACATATGGCTTTTCCTGGGTCCCTGGCGGCCTGAACGTTATTCGCTGCTCGTCGCGGCCGGATAGCGCCAGATTTCACGCCCCCCGTCCGCGGGGTCGTACGCGATCAGCATCCGCGTCGAATCCAGCGTGCTGACCGCCACCAGCCCGTCCGGGGTCAGCACCGCGTCGCTGAGCACATCCGCGCCCGCTTCCTGAGTCCAGACCGGCAGGCCATTCTCGCGCTCGACGGCGTACACCCGGTTGTCGCGCGAGCCGACGACCAGCAGGTTATCCACCACCAGCGGCGTGGCCCGGATGCCTTCGGAAGCCACCTGGCGCTGCCAGAGCGGCGTCAGATCGCCGGCTTCCAGCGCGTACAGGGTCCCGCTCAGGTCGCCGAAGTAGACCACCCCATCGGCCAGGGCCGGCCCACCCCACACCCAGTTCTGGGTATCGAAGGTCGCCACAATCTCCCCCGTGGAGGCGCTAACCTTGTAGAAACGGTGGGCGAAGCTGCCCACGTACAGCATGCCGTCCAGGTAAGCGGGAGTCCCGGCAACCGCCCCTTCCAGGTTCTGCCGCCAGATTTCCTCGCCGCTGTCGAGATTGAGCGCGTAGATGTTTTTGTCCAGCGAGGTGACGTACACAACATCATCGACGATCAGGGGAGTCGACCAGATGCCGTGCTGGGTGTCGCTGAAGCGCCAGACCAGCTCGCCGCTGCGCTGGTTGAGCGCGATCACGCCCTGGTCGCTCATCCCGACGATGACCTTGCCCTGGGCGACTGCCAACCCGCCAATGATCTGAGTTTTGGCGTCGGTCTCGTTGACCCAGATCATCTGCCCGTTGTCGCGGTCGATGGCGTAGATCTTGTGGTCAAAACCGCCGATGAAGACGGTTTCTTCCGTCAGGGCGGGGTGGGCGTAGAACTGGGAGAGCTGGTTGCGGTCGGCGGCGGGCGGGAATTCCCAACGGGCCGTACCGGCGTCATTCAACCGGGTCACGCGGTCGAGGTTGGCCATGATCAGGCCGTTGTCGTCCACGGCCACGCCGGCCCAACTCCCCGCGGCGACCTGGGGCGCGCAGCCCGCAGCCAGCAGGGCCAGAGCCATCAGCAACCACAAAAAGCCACGTCCTCCGAAACGGCGACGCGACTGACCTTCATCCGACGAGGCCCGCGAAGGTTGCGGGACAGGGCATGTTTTCAATGGTGCTCCTTCAGGGTACCGGATCGTACCCACCCGGGTTGCCAGGATGGCAGCGGGCAATCCGCTTGAGACCCAGCCAGCCACCTTTGCGGAGGCCATACTTATCGATAGCCTGGTAGGTATACTCCGAACAAGTGGGCGTAAACCGACAGGCTGGCGGCAGGATGCGCGACAGGGTGAGTTTGTACAGACGGATCGACCACAGCGCCAACCGTTTGAACATCTTTTTACACCTCGATGGTCGGATTAGCGACCCCAGTTTACATCAGACCCGCGCGCCGGAACAGGTCTTCCAGGGCGCGCACCAGGTCCGCAAATGGGCAATCCAGCGCCCGGGGCCGGGCGATCACGATCACATCGTAGCCGGAAGCGATCCGGGGATGCAGGGTATGGGCGGCCGCCCGAAACCGGCGCTTCACCCGATTGCGGGCGACCGCGCCCCCGATTTTCCGGGTCGTGATGATCCCGTAGCGATTGTGGTCCAACGAGTTAGGAGCAACACTCAGCACCAGCAGAGGGTGCGTCCAAGTTTTGCCTTCACCGCGCAGCCGTTGGAAATCCCGGCTGTTCCGCAAACGCAAACGTCGCTGCATCGAGACCGGATGGCCGGTTAGCTCTTCCAGTTGATCTTCTTGATATGGCCCAGCTTGACAGTCAGTTGATGACGGCCCTTGGCGCGGCGCGCCTTGAGCACGGCCCGGCCTTTCTTGGTCTGCATGCGCTGGCGGAAGCCGTGAACGCGCAGACGACGGCGAATCTTGGGTTGCCAGGTACGTTTGGGCATGAGGATTGTGTCCTTCTAAACTCAGTTCCGAAAAACCGCCCGAGAGGGGCGGATGGGATGCAAACAGCAGCGGTTCAGTATAACCGATCGCGATCGCCCGGTCAACCGTATTTTTTCCAAAGCCGGGCACGGCGGACGGTCCTATTTGGGCGCCGCCCCAGACGCCGCGGCCAGCATCCCCACCAGGCTGTCGCCAAAGAACAGGGCCAGCCCGGCGAGCAGGATCAGCACGGGCCATTTTTTGTCGTCCGCCAGCAGGAACAGGACCGCGCCCACCACCAGGACCCCGCTGCCGCAAACCCGGTTCCAGCCGAAGGATTGGGTCAGCACCCCGCAGACGATGATCGAAATCGCCAGGGCCAGAATGACGTAGAACAGCGTCCGGTCACTGCCGGAACGAGACTCCAGACGGCTGCGCAGCTTGCTCATAAGTATCCTTAATCGGGTCCAGGACAGGCGCAGGCTTCACGGGCTGCCCACCGTGCTCCCTATTGTAAGCCATCCACGCCGCGCCGCCCAGGGTCAGCGGCACCCCGACGCGTTGAACCGCGACAAAAGGCCCGCATCCTGACTTTCTTTACGTGGATCGTGGCCTGGGCGTTGCGCGGAGCTTTCCGCTGGGCTAGAAGAACTTGACGACAATGTCGCTGATGATGTTGGCGGCGACGTCGCTGCTGCCGACCGCGTGCAGCATATGGCGGTAAATCTCGCGCAGCTTGAGCATCTCGACCACGTGGCTCAGGTCCTTCGGCCCCCGGAACAACTCCGCCAGGGCGGTCGCGTACAGAACTTCCATGCGGTTGTCGATCGCCTTGGCCCGCACGGCATGATCCTCGGCCACGCTGGGGTGATGTTCCAGGCGCTGCATCGCCAGGTTGAGTTCCCCGGCCGCTTCGTTGAGCAGGTCGGCCATCTCTTGCAGGTAGCCGGTCGGCTTCACCTGGAGGATGTCCATCTCGTTGACGACGGAATACATGTAGTCCAGCACGTCGTCCAGCGCGCGCGACAGGGCGAAGATATCCTCGCGGTCGATGGGCGTGACGAACGTCCGGTTCAGCTCGTCGATCAGGATGCGCCGGATCTCGTCGGCGTTCTTCTCGACCTCGCGCAGGGCCTGGGCATTGCGATTGCTGGGCTTGCGCATGTACTCGACCAGGGCCTCGCCGCCATCCACCAGCGAGGCGGACTGCTCGGTCAGGCGTTCCAGAAAGTTGTTGTGGCGCTTGGGAATCAGCGCCTGGAGACGGCTCTTGATTCGGTCAACTCGGGTGTTCATGCCAGGCTCCTTCCAGGGTTTTCCACTAAGCCGGGTTCAATCCACGGATAATGACATAAGCCAGGGCGCTGACCAGCGCCGAGAGCGGGATCGTGATCAGCCAGGCCACGAGGATGCTCGTGAACACGCTCCAGCGCACCATGCGCACTCGTTCGGCGCTGCCCGCCCCGACGATAGCCGAACTGACCACCTGGGTCGTGCTGACCGGCCCGCCCAGCAGGGCCGCGCCCAGGATCACGATCGTGGAGGCAGCCTGCGCGCCCAGGCCATGAATCGGCCGCAGGCGGTAGAAGCGCCCGCCCAGGGTGCGGATCAGGCGCCAGCCGCCGAACAGGGTCCCCATCGCGATCGCGCCCGCGCTGGCGGCGACCACCCACAGCGGGACTTCGAACGCCGGCAGGACGCCCCCGGCCACCAGCCCCAGGGTGATCACGCCCATCGTCTTCTGGGCGTCGTTCGCGCCGTGCGACAGGGCCAGGGCGCTGGCCGTCACGAGCTGCCCGCGCCGGAACCAGCGATTGATCCGCGGAGACGCGCCGCCGGCCGCGAAGCGCAGGAAACGCAGCATCAGGAACCCCGCGACCACGCCCAGGATCGGCGAGATAAACAGGGCCAGCAGGATTTTGCCCAGTCCATCCACGCGGATCGCCTGCGGCCCGTACCCGGCCAGGACCGCCCCCAGAATCCCGCCGATGAGGGCATGCGACGAGCTGGAAGGGATGCCCAGCGCCCAGGTCAGGATATTCCAGGTGATCGCGCCGATCAGCGCGGCCAGGACGACGCTGACCGTCATCGCCTGCTCGGCGACCAGCTCGCTGCCGATCGTCCGGGCGACCGCCACGCCGAACAGGAACGGGCCGGCAACTTCGCCCAGCGAGGCCAGCAGCAGGGCGGTGCGCGGGCCAAGCGCCTGGGTCGAGATGACGGTCGCCACGACGTTTGAGGAGTCGTGCAGCCCATTCCAGAAGTCATAAACCAGGGCGGCGACAATCAGAGCCCAGACTTCGACTGGCATCGATGCGACCATCCTTAATCCGCCTGTCCGGGGCACTTGCCTCAGACCAAAAACCCAGCGGGGCAACACGTCGCGCGCTGGGAAGACCGGAACGCTGTTCTTCTTTAAGAACAGGTTAAATCATTACCTCTCTTTTAACATCATTGCCTAAAAAACACAACCCCGCATCTGCTGGCGTATATGCCAGATTGGCGGCAAGGTCACCACGCGACGATCGCTACCCACACCGGGGATCGGCGTGCTACACTGGGCGCCATCGCCCTGCGGCGTTCGGTCGCCGCGTGCCGAAAGGGAACGGCTCCTCCATGCCCCGACTGACCCTGCCCGCCCTGCTCGATCCGCACGTCCACCTGCGCGGGATGGACTGGGCCTACAAGGCCGATTTCGCCAGCGAAACCGCCGCCGCCCTGGCCGGGGGCTACTGGGCCGTGCTGGACATGCCCAACACCGCCCCCTCGACCATCGACCGCCCGGCCCTCGACCGCAAGCTGGCCGAGATCGGCGCGGCGGCGGTCTGTGACTGGGGAGTCTACTTCGGGGCCAGCCAGGCGGATCGCGCGGTCGATTACGCGGCCGTCCTGGGCCACGTGTGCGGGCTGAAGATCTATAACAACGCCACCACCGGCACGCTGCTGATCGACGACCAGGCCCGCCGCGAGGCGATCTACGCCGCCTGGCCGGGCACGAAGCCGATCGCCGTCCACGCCGAGGGCGAGACGGTGCGCGACATCCTGGCCCTGGTGCGCAAGTATCACCGCCTGACCCACTTCTGCCACATCAGCACCGCCGAGGAGATCGGCTTCCTCCAGGCCGCCAAGGTCGAGGGTCTGCCGGTCAGCGTCGGCGTGACGCCCCACCACCTCTTTTTGACCCAGGACGACCTGCCCGCCCTCGGCCCGCTGGGCCTGATGAAGCCGGAACTGAAGACGCGCGCCGACCGCGACGCGCTGTGGGCGGCGATTGGCTCCGGGCTGGTGGATGTGATCGAATCCGACCACGCCCCACACACCCTCGAAGAAAAGCACGGCCCGAAGCCGGTCTACGGCGTGCCGGGGCTGGAGACGACCCTGCCCGTGCTGGGGCAGGCTGTCCACGAGGGCCGCCTGAGCGTGGACCAACTGGTCGCGCTGGTGGCGGACAATCCACGCCGCATCTTCGGCCTGCGCGCCCCGGCGGATACCTACACCGTGCTCGATCTGGACGCTTCGTACGTCATCGACAACGCCGCGCTGCACACGAAATGCGGCTGGTCGCCCTTCGCCGGGATGCGCGTCCGGGGGCGCGTGGCCGAGGTCTGGCTGCGAGGCCGGCGCGTCTACGACGGAGAGCGCATCCTGGCCGCGCCGGGTTCCGGGCGAAATGTGGCCGTTTGACCCGGTTCAACTCAACACGGATTCAACGGATTTTACGGATGAACACGGATTTTAAAGCATGGAGGGTGCTTATGCCTGAAGAAATCCGTGACAGTCCGTGTTCCATCCGTGTTATCCGTGATCTATTCCTGTTTTTGAACTGGCTGACTGGCCCATTGTGAATCCACGATCATGGAAGGAGCCGCCGATGTCCCCCCAGCGAACCCCGGAAGAACGCAAGCAGCGCGCGGAGGCCGTGCGCGCCGGCTGCACGCGCTTCGTCTCCCAGCACTATCCGCGCAAGCCCCGGCAGGTATTGGCCGACCTGGCCGCCAGCACGCCCCCCGATCTGGATGCCGACATCTACGGCAGCGGGGCGATGATGGCCGACTTCGAGGCCGAAGTCGCCGGGCTGTTCGGCAAGGAGGCGGGCCTCTTCTTCCCGTCGGGGACGATGGCCCAGCAGATCGCGCTGCGCATCTGGGCCGAGCGTAGCGGCAACCCGAATGTAGCGTTCCACCCGACGTGTCACCTGGAAGTCCACGAGGAAGGCGGCTACCGCCTGCTGCACGGCCTGCACGGCGAGCTGGTCGGCGACCGCTTCCGGCTGATGACCCTGGCCGACCTCGAAGCGGTGCGGATTCCGCCCGGCGCGCTGCTGATCGAGCTGCCCCAGCGCCACCTGGGCGGGATGCTGCCCGCCTGGGATGACCTCGTAGCGATGACCGGCTGGGCGCGCGAGCAGGGCATGATCACCCACCTGGACGGGGCGCGGGTCTGGGAGTGCGGGCCGTTCTACGGGCGCGGCTACGCCGCGATCGCGGCCCTGTTCGACACGGTCTACGTCTCGTTCTACAAGATTCTGGGCGGGATCGCGGGCGCGATGCTGCTCGGCCCGGCGGACGTGATCAAGGAGGCCCGGGTCTGGCAGCGGCGACACGGCGGCAACCTGATCCAGATGTACCCCTTCGTGCTCTCGGCCAAGCGCGGGTTGGACGAGCACCTGCCGCGCATGGGCGCGTACCGCGACCGGGCGGTAGCTTTCGCGGCGGCGATGGGCGCGGTGGAGGGAATCACGATCCTGCCCGACCCGCCCCAGACCAACATGTTCCACGCCTTCTTCCGCGCCGATCCGGACGCCCTGATCGACGCGGCCATCGACGTGGCCGAAGCGTCAAGCGTCTGGCCGCTGCGCTGGGTTCGACCGGCTCAGATTCCAGGCTGGTGCTTCTCGGAGTTCACCGTCGGCCGTGCCGGGCTGGATGTCGATCCGGCCGAGGTCGGCGCGCTGTTTGGGGAGATCATGGCGCGGGTGAGGGGGTAGAACGGGGTCTTTCGGCGATGTTTGAATTCAACACAGATTGGACGGATTTCACGGATCGGCACGGTCTAGACAAATCCGTGGTATCCGCCGAATCTGTGTCATCCGTGTTGAGTTGAATCGCATCTGATCAGACTCGACCTGATTTCAAGGCCTCGTCTGGGCGATCCTGGGTGGGCACAATGCGACATATCGACATGCCCCCTCCTTGCAAGACGCTTCGACGCTTGCCGCTTAGGCGCTTTCTCTTGTCTGTTGCCTCTTGCCTCTAGAATAGCTGTAGCTGCTGCGGGGGCCGGTAGCCGTCCATGACGATGTAGGGCGCGGCGCGGTTGGCCTGGATGCCCAACCTGTGCAGGCTGGTCAGGTCGCGCAGGCGACCCTGCCGCCGGGCCTTGAGGATGGCGTCCACGCCCTTCGGGCCGATCCCCGGCACGCGCAGGAGGCGCTCCCGGTCGGCGCGCATCAGGTCGACCGGGGCCTGGAGCAGGTGCAGGTCGGCCCAGGCGCGCTTGGGATCGACGCTCAGTTCCAGGTTGCCCATGCCCTCGAACGGCAGGTCTTCCACTTCCCAGGCGTAATCGCGCAGCAGGAAACTGGCCTGGTACAGCCGTCGCTCGCGCAGCGGGATGACTTCGGGCAGGTTCTCGAAGGGGGTGTTGCTGACCGGGCTGAAGCGCGAATAGTAGGCCCGCGTCAGGTTGATCTGGCGGTAGAGCTGGGCGCTGAGGCCCAGCAGCTCCAGGTCGGTATCGCCCACCGCCCCGACCACGAATTGGGTCACCGTGCTGGCGACTTTGGCGTAGGGGTTCTCGGCCTTCAGCTCGCGCCGGATCTGGGCCGCCCACTGGAGGCGGTTGAACAGCTCCGTGTCGAAGTCCTTCTTGGGAGCCAGGGCGTGCAGGCGCTGGGGAGTCGGCCCTTCCAGGTTGATCGAAACCCGGTCGGCGACCTGCATCGCGCGCCTAACCTGGTCGTATTCCGCGCCGGGCATGATCTTGAGGTGGATGTAGCCGGGATAGGCGTACTTGCGGCGGATGATCTCGGCCGTGTCGATGATCTTGTCCTGCATCCGCGCCCCGCCCCGGACGATGCCTGACGACAGGAAGATGCCATCCACGATCTTGGCGCGCTGGAGCCGGTCGAAAGCCGCGGCCATCTCGTCCGGGGTGAAGGTCACCCGGTGCATCTCGTCCCTCCCGGCGCGGAAGGGGCAGTAAAAGCAGTTCTTCTCGCACGCGGTGGTGACCATGCCCTTGAGGACGGGCTTGGGGCCTTTGGGCGTCATCACATTGCTGACGCAGTGCAGGTAGTCGCCGGCCTGCAAGGCGGTCGGCCCGTGAAGCAGGGGCGGCTCGGCCTGGGGCGAATCCCCGGCCGGCTCGTAGGCGGTCGCGTCGCCCAGGACGGCCAGCTTCTCCAGCGTGTCGAGTTTCTTGTGGATGTTCATAGCTCTATTATACGCGAACTTATGTTCTAAGTGCAACGGCCATCCGGCCAGACTTGGCGGGGAAAGCGGGTTTGAACTGCCAAGAACGCCAAGGAAAAACTGGGGGAAAACAGAAAAACACAATAAACGCATGTGCTTTCTCCTGTTCTTCCTCCGTGCCCTGGGCGTTCTTGGCGGTTCAGTTTGGTGTTTTTGCAGTGTCTGGGTAAGACTCCGGCGCGTGAGCGCAACAGGATATAATGGAGATAATCGGTAATTTTTGGTCGAAACGGAGCTAGAGAATGGCAAGGGAAATCGCAACGCTGGGCGGTGGGTGCTTCTGGTGTCTGGAGGCGGTCTACGACCAGCTCAAAGGGGTGACGGATGTCGTCTCCGGCTATGCCGGCGGGCACGTGCCCAACCCGGATTATCGCTCGGTCTGCACCGGGACGACCGGCCACGTCGAGGTCGTCCAGGTCACATTCGACCCGGCCGTGATCAGCTACCGGGACATCCTCGACGTCTTTTTCACGATCCACGATCCGACCACGCTCAACCGCCAGGGCGCGGACATCGGCACGCAGTATCGCTCGGCCATCTTCACCCATTCGCCGGAGCAGGCGGCCACGGCCCGGCAGGTGATCGCGGCGCTGGAGGCCGAGCGCGTGTGGCCCAACCCGATCGTGACCCAGATCGCGCCACTGGAGGCCTTCTACCCGGCCGAGGACTACCATCAGGAATACTTCGCCCGCAATCCGGGGCAGGGCTACTGCACCGTGGTCATCGCGCCCAAGGTCGCCAAGTTCCGCAAGCTGTACCTGGAGCGCCTCAAAGCCTGAGCCGCCCTTCCATCCAGGGTCACGGTCGACAGTGCAGCGCCAGCCGGGTTGATTCTTTGAGAATGGTTTGTCGCTCGACTGGCCCCCAAAATCAACCTGGGGTATAGTGTTCCAGGTGCGCGTCACTCATCTGTGCGTGTTTGAGGGTCAGCAAACAAAGCCGCTTTCATAGCCACCTGGGATTGGGTATGACGTCGATCGTCGTCATCGAGGACAACTACGCGGTTCTCAAGAGTGTTCTCGATCTGCTGAACTTCGAAGGATTTTCGGCTGAAGGCGCGCAGCGCAGCGTCGATGGCCTCAAGATCGTCCAGAGCAACCCCCCCGACGTGGTGATCTGCGACATCGGCATGCCGGAGATGGATGGGTATGCCGTGCTGGAGGCGCTGCGCAAGGATAGCACCACCCGGACGGTCCCCTTCATCTTCCTCACGGCCCGCACCGAGCGCACCGACATGCGGCGCGGGATGGAGTTGGGGGCGGATGATTACGTCACCAAGCCCTTCAGCCGGGATGACCTGATCTCGGCCGTCGAAACCCAGCTCCGCAAACGCCACACGATCGCCCAAAAGCACGAATCGACTCTGTCGGCCCTGCGCCGGAACGTGATCTACGCCCTGCCGCACGAACTGCGCACGCCGCTGACCGTGGTGCTGGGCAACGCCGAACTGCTGGTCGAAGACTATGAGACCATGCCGCGCGAGGCGATCCGCGACATGTCGCTCGCCATCCTCAAGCACGGGCGGCGCATCCACCACCTGTTCGAGAATTACCTGGCCTATGCCCAGATCGAGATGGCGGCCTCCGATCCTCGCCAGCTCACCGCGCTGCGCAACCACGTGATCAAGGACGCCGCCGCCGTGATCGAATCGGAAGCCACCGAGCAGGCCCAGGAAGCCAACCGCAGCGCTGACCTGGAGCTGGTGCTCGAAGGCCGGGCCGCGATCCAGATTTCCGAGGCCAACCTGCGCAAGGTCGTCCGCGAGCTGCTCGACAATGCCTTCAAATTCTCGGAGCCAGGCTCGACCGTGACGATCTCGACCCTGCGCACCCCCAGCCGTTTCAGTTTCGCCATCCGCGATCGCGGCCGGGGCATGACCCCAGCCGAAATCAAGAACATCGGGGCCTACATGCAGTTCCAGCGCACCCTGTACGAGCAGCAAGGCCTGGGCCTGGGCCTGGTCATCGCCAAGCGCCTGGTCGAACTGCACAACGGGACGCTCCAGCTCGAAAGTGCGCCAGGGCTGGGGACAACTGTCAGCGTCCAATTCCCGCTATAGCAGAGCTTTCAGCGATCAGATACCGTCTTGAATTGTATGCCAGTTCGGTCATCCGGCCGGTCGAGATCAGGGCATGGCAGCCGCCGGATCGCCCGCGACTCAAGTCGCGGGCCAGGGATACCAAGTCCACTAAAAGTGGACTCAAAAACGCCCAGCCACCCAGTCCGCTTATGCAGATTAAGTAAATAATCATGGTATCAGCCAGCCTGAGATGGCCCATGCTCGTACCTGTACTATTTAGTAAAACTGCATCAGCGGACTTCGTGTCCGTAGCCGGGGACTTGAGTCCCCGGCGTGGCCGCCGCGCCAACGAGATTGGCTTACGCCCGATGATGTTTGACATCGCTTTGATCAAGATACAAGCAATCAGCCAAAAGCAAAAAGGCGCGACGGATGGATTCCCTGCCGTGCCAGCGGTGCGCCACGGCTTTTTCGCTTGCCGCCCCGGCGCCTGCGATCAGCGGTGCTTGCCGTCCGTGGGCGTCTCGTCATTTTCCCGGAAGAACAGCAGGAGCGCCGCCGCCCCTTCAACCGGGTGCTGCATCCCCCGCACCGTGCCCAGATAGTCATCCCGCGCCAGACGGTTGTGCAGGTACAGGCTGCCGTCGGCGTTGACCCGGCCCAGGTATTCATCCGGGCCGAAGCGGTGGGCATACACCCGGCCGTCGGAATCCACTCGACCCAGGTACTCGTCCGGGCCAAAGCGATGGCGGTATACCTTGCCATCCTGGTAATCCACCCGGCCGATGTAGTCGTTGGGGCCGAGGCGCTCGCTGAACACATGGCCGTTGCGCGGGTTGATCGCGCCGAGCTTCTGGTCCACGCCGCGCGGGATATGGCGGAAAATCTCAGCCACGCTGGTTCCTCCTGATACAAGAGTCGTTAGTTTTCAGTCGATAGTTGGCAGTAAAGGCCAGGTTATCGCCGCTGACCTTCCTGCGGATCGAGGCCTGCTGCCGGTCAATATGACCCTGGGGCTAGCGCCACGATCAGGCCATCGCTCCAATCGTATTTGCTGTCCATCAAGGCCGCGACCGCCGCGGCCAGCGCCGGCTCGGCGGCCCGATCGATCGGCCGGGCCGTGCCCCGGTAGGGCCGGCCATCGACGTGCCACGTGACCGCCGGGTTGCGCCGGAGGTTCTGGACCCAGTGGGCGCGCTCGCGAGTCTCGGCCACCAGGTAAAAGCGGCCCTCATGCGCCACATACCAGATTTCGATCTCGTGGGGCTGGCCCGTCTTCCAGCCGAGCGTGGTCAGGTACAGGAATGATTCAGACACCGCGAGTCCTCCCCCAGCTTGCCCTGCCATGACCGGGTTCCTAGCCGTGTACTGTACCAATGACCGGCAGAATTTGCGACGGCAAGCCGGCCTTGCTCCGATCCCTCGCCGTCGGCCGGTCCATGCACCAAACCAGGGGAATGAGGTATGCTACGTTCCAGATTAGCGGTGGCGAGAAAGTCGAGGCGTCCTGTGAGCGATGTCGTGTTGATCACCTTCACCCCGGAGGGAACCCCGGTCGAGTCCGATCTGGCCGGTTTGCCCGACCTGCTGGCCGCGGGGACGCTGGTCTGGGTGGACATCACCGGGCCGAGCGAGCCGGGCGTGGCCGTGATGCGGGATGTGTTCCATTTTCACCCCCTGGCCATCGAAGATACATTCAACCAGCGCCAGCGTCCCAAGCTGGAGGCCTACCCCGACCTGTTGTTCATGATCCTCAATACGCTGGATACGGCCCGCGATTCGCTGCGGATCGAGGAACTGGACGTGTTCCTCGGCCCGAATTACCTGGTCACCGTTCACGGGGACCCAGAGCCAGTCATCACCGAGCTGCGCCAGCGCCTGGCGCGGATGGCCCCCAAGCTGACCGCCAGCGCCAACCATCTCTTTTACGCCCTGATCGACGCCGTGGTGGACCGTTACTTCCCGGTCATAGACCGGATCGAGGAGGAGATCGAGACGCTGGGGGACGCGATCCTGGTCGCGCC
>CAZHMJ010000113.1:0-14447 GCA_964533805.1 uncultured Anaerolineae bacterium
CATCGCGGCGGGCAACTCGTTCATCCTCAAGCCCGCGTCGGCCACGCCGCTGTCCGGCCTGCTCCTGGCCGAGATGACGCTGGAGGCGGGCTTCCCGCCAGAGGCGTTGAGCGCCGTGGTCTGCCCTGGCCGCCGCGCCGAGAAGCTGGTGACCGATCCGCGCGTCAAGTACTTCAGCTTCACGGGCAGCTCCGAGGTCGGCTGGCATCTCAAGTCGGTGGCGGGCCGCAAGCGGGTTGGGCTGGAGCTGGGCGGCAACGCGGCGGCGATCGTCCACGAGGACGCCAACATCGACTACGCCGTGCGCCGGATCACGGTCGGCGGCTTTACCAACGCCGGGCAGAACTGCATCTCCGTGCAGCGCGTCCTGATCCACCGCCCGGTCTACAACCGGACTCTGGAAAGCCTGCTGGACAGCGTGAGCAGGCTCAAGTTCGGCGACCCGCGCGATCCGCAGGTCGAGGTCGGCCCGATGATCGACGCCCGCGCGGCGGCGGACGCCTATGCCAAGGTGCAGGAAGCCATCGCGGGCGGCGCGCAGGTCTTGATCGGCGGGCGGTGCGAGGGAACGTTGTTCGAGCCGACCGTGCTGGGTAATACCACACCGGAGATGCGCGTCAACCGCGAGGAGCTATTCGCCCCGGTGATCACGGTCGCCCCCTACGACGACTTCGAGGACGCGATCCGGCTGGCGAACGACACCGACTACGGGCTGCAATCCGGCTTGTTCACTCAGAACATGAACCGGATCATGCGCGCTTACGAGGAAATCGAGGTCGGCGGCCTGCAGATCAACGACGTCTCGACCTTCCGAGTCGACCAGATGCCGTATGGCGGCGTGAAAGGCTCCGGGGTGGGGCGCGAAGGTCCACGCTACGTGATCGAGGAGATGAGCGAGATGAAGCTGATGGTTGTGAACCTGCCGGGCGGCCAGGGCTAAGTCGTCGGTTAGGGGCGTTCCTGTGCTGCGTGCGAAACGCCCCTTTTTCTGGTGGTGCGAAAAATTTATGCAAGCAGGCGAATTATTTCTATTCTTGTGTTTTGTTCAATAATGTGTTGGCGTGGAATTACATTCCTGAGTCATGCCTGCGCCCTACAACCGTTTTTGTCTTTGCCTGACCGCTGACCGCTAATAGCTGACTGCTTTTGGCTGATGAGGAGGCTGCGATGAAGTTCTTTCTGGACAGCGCGCACGTGCACGAGATCGCGCATGCGCTGGAGATGTGGGACATCGACGGCGTGACGACCAACCCGCGCCACATCGAGGTGACGGGCAAGCCGTTCCTGACGGTCATCCAGGAGATTGGACGGCTTTTTGAAGGGACGGACAAGACGATCTCGACCGAGATCAACCCGTATCACGAACGCTGGCAGGACATGCTGGCCGAAGGCGAGAAGCTGGCCGCGCTGTGCCCCAACTTCGTGATCAAGGTGCCGTCCACCGAGGCGGGCTTCAAGGCCTGTAAGATGTTGCGCGCCGAAGGCATCCGGGTCAACGTCACGGTCTGCTTCTCGCCCCTACAGGCCCTCCAGGCGATGCGCATGGGGGCGACTTATGTCTCGCCTTTCATCGGCTGGAAGGAAGCCAACGGCGAACCATCCGTTTCCTTCGTCGAGGAGATCGTCGAGATTCGCAACAACTACCTGTTCGAGACGCAGGTGCTGGTCGCGGCGGTGCGCAACGGCCGCCAGGTGGTTGATGCGGCGCTGGCCGGGGCGGACATCGTCACGGCAGGGTTCGCGGTTTACCAGGAGGGGTTCGATCACCCGTATACCCACGTCGGGCTGGCGAAATTCCAGGACTTCTGGGACAAGACGCCGTATGGAGACGGGGAGGCTCCCCGCTAACGCTTATGGTCAAACCACCGAAGATCGTCGTGATTGGTGCGGGGAGCGCCATCTTTGGCCTGGGGGCGATGGCGACGCTGATTCGTTCCCCGCGCTTGCATGGCGCGGAACTGGCCCTGGTGGATGTCAACGAGCCGGCCCTGGCGACGATGACCCGCCTGGCCCGGATTCTCAGCGACGCCTGGGGCGCGGAGATGACCATCTCCGGCACCACCGACCGGCGCGCGGCCCTGCCCGGCGCGGATTTCGTGGTCGTCTCCGTCCAGGTGGGCGACCGCGAGACCGTCTGGGAGATGGACTGGCAGATTCCGCTGCGGCATGGGGTGCGCCAGCCGTACGCCGAGAACGGCGGGCCGGGGGCCTTCGCCCACACGGCGCGCAACCTGCCGCTGATCCTGGCGATCGCGCGCGACATGGAGGAGTTGTGCCCGGATGCCTGGTACCTGAACCTGACCAATCCGCTGATCCGGCTGACCCTGGGCGTGCAGCGTTACACCCGGATCAAGGTGCTGGGTCTCTGCCACCAACTGCTGTGGGGGTATGCCCTGGCCGGGGCGGTGCTGGCCGAGCGCTACGCCATCCCGATTCCCGAGGGCTTCCACGTCCATACCAACGCCGACAACATGCCTAATTTCATCCCCGTGGCGCGGGCGGCCCTGGAATATCTGGATATCAAGGCGGCGGGCATCAACCATTTCTCGTGGGTCTACGACATCCGCGACCGGCAGACGGGCGAAGACCTCTACCCGGAGCTGCGCGATCGCTGGTTCCACCGGATGCGGCGCGACTTCGAGCCGCTGACGCGCGAGGTCTTTGAAATCTTCGGGATGATGCCCACGCCGGGGGACAGCCACCTGTGCGAATTCCTGCCCTGGGTCAGCGACCCCGTGACCCAGCCCTGGGAGAAGTATCACCTCCAGTTGCAGAGTTGGGAGGGCAACCGCCGCCGTCGTGCCCGGCGGCGCGCGCTGGCCGAGTCCGTGGTCAGCGGCGAGACGCCGGTGGACGATCTGCGCGACGTCTGGAGGTTCGACATCCTGGAGGAGCCGGTCGCGGAGATCATCGCCGCGCTCCACTTCAACGACAACTACTACAACCAGCAGCTCAATATTCCCAACACCGGCGGGCTGATTCCCAACCTGCCGCACGACGCCATTGTCGAGGTGCCGGGGGTGCTCTCTGGCATGGGTGTGCAGGGATTGGCCTTTCCGGCCCTCCCGGAGGGCATCGCCGAATTGTGCCGTCGCGAGTTGCACCTGAGTTCGCTGGTGGTCGATGCCGCTGCGACAGGTGACCGTGAGCTGGCCCTGCAAGCCCTGCTGCTCGACCCGATGGTGCGCGACATCGACACGGCGCGGGCCATCCTGAACGATTTCCTGGTGGAATTCGCGGCCTATTTGCCGCAGTTTGCCTGAGCCGTCTGGACGCGGGCGGCCTGAACTGAATTGAGGAGAGCGAACCGATGGGCAAGGTTTTCGTCATCGACAAAAACGATAACGTCGGGACGGCCGTCCTGGAGCCGTTGAAGCAGGGGGAGACGGTCGAGGCTTACGGCCGTCTGACCGGTCTCAGCGTGGTGGCCCAGGTCGATATCGCCTACGGCCATAAGATCGCCCTGCGCGACATCCGCAAGGGCGAGCCGGTCATGAAGTACGGCTTGAGCATCGGCACGGCCAGCCGGGATATCCGGGCCGGGGATCACGTGCACGTCCATAACGTCGAGAGCAATCGCGGGCGCGGCGACCTGGCTGTCCAACAGGCGGCCGGGACGAACCAGGGATAGGGGGGACTGACCAATGACCAAGTGGATGGGGTATGTCCGGCCGGATGGCACGGTCGGGGCGCGCAATCTGGTTTTGCTGCTGTCCGGCACGGTCTACGCCAATGATGTGTGCGAGCGCGTGGCCGATCACATCTATGGCGCGGTGGCGATCACGCACCCGCTGGGGCGCTGCCAGGTCCGGCCTGACCTGCGGATGACGCGCCGTTTTCTCTCCAATACCGGCATGAATCCGAACGTGGGCGCGGTGATCGTGATCGATCACTTCCGCGAGGAAGGCTGCACGGCCTACGACATCGCCGACGATATCCAGTCCGCGACCCACAAACCCGTCGCGGTTGTCAACATCCGTGAGGCGGGCGGACTGATCTCGGCGACGGAGAAGGGACTGCGTTACGCCGCCGACTTCGCCCGGATGCTGAGCGATCTCCAGCGCGAAGCGGTGCCGCTGTCCGCTCTCCTGTTCGGCGTGGAGTGCGGCACATCGGATACCACTTCCGGTCTGGCCAGCAACCCGTCGACCGGCCTCTGCTCCGACTTGATCATCGCCGAGGGCGGGCGGACGATCATGGCCGAGTGCACCGAATGGATGGGCTGCGAGGAATGGCTGACCGGCCGGGCTGTCGACGAGACGATCGCGGCCCGCATCGTGGCCGGGGTGCAGGACATGGAACGGCGCGCCCTGGCCAGCGGAGAGGACATCCGCGGTTCGCAGCCGACCGGGGACAACATGGTCGGCGGGCTGACCACGATCGAGGAGAAGTCGATGGGGGCCTGCAAGAAGTCGGGCAGCGCCCCGATCGTGGGCTACCTGGAGATCGCCGACCGGCTGCAGGACACGACGGCCGGCCTGTACGTGATGTACGGCCCCGGTCACGGCGCGGAGTCGATCAGCAGCATGGCGGCGGCGGGCTGCCAGGTGCTGGTCTTCAACGCAGGCGGCGGGCATACTTCCTCCCATCCGATCATGCCGACCATCAAGATCACCGGGAATGCCACCTCCTATGAGTTAATGAAGGATACGGTCGAACTGGACGTCAGTGGTGTGCTGCGCGATGAAATCACCCTGGAACAGGTGGGCCGGATGGTCTTTGATGAAGTCGTGGCGGTTGCCAGCGGCCGGCTGACCAAGTCCGAGGCGCTCAAGGCCCACAACAGTTTCGCGATTCACCGCGTCGGCGTCAGCATCTAGCAGGAACATGGCGACGGAAGGCGGGCCGCGCCCCTCGCCTTCTGTGACTCCGGCCGGGAGTGCTATAATCCGCCCACAGTGCGTCGTTCGATGCTGTCGGAATGGCCACCATGTCTCCACTTTCGAACCAACAAATAGAAACGCTGCGCGCCTGCTGCGTGGATGATGCCGCGTTCGAACAGGTGCTCTCGATCGTGCTGGAGATGGCTGGCCCAACCCTGAAATTACGGGATTACCTGGCTCACACGGCCAATCTGGTCTTCATTGTGGATGGAAAAGGGCGCTGCATGCGTGCGAGCCGCGGTGTTGCGGACCGGTTTGGCGCGGCCCTGGCTAACCCAGGAGGGCGCTCTGTCGAGACCTTGTTTCCGGGTGAGACGGGGTTGGTGGTGGCCCAGCTTGTGGGGCAGGCGATATCGACCGGGCAGCTGCAGGAAGCCGTCCTTCAGTTGCCCGCCCAACCCATTCCCGCGTTTTTCCGGGTCCTGGTGACGCCTCTGGCTGATCCGGATGGCCGTGCGCGCCGGGTTGCGCTAACCTGCCGTGAGGTCGACGTCAACAATACCCCCCTTGGCGAGCTCGAGGACTGGCTTCGCCAGCGCACTGCAACTCTCTGGGAAGCCAACCGCCGCCTCAAAGCGCAGTTGGGTTTTCTGGAGATGTTGCAGGATGAGATGAACACCCTGGTGCTGGTGTTGGACAGCCGGACCTGTGTGGTCTATCTCAACCGTGCCTGCCGGATGTTGACCGGATATACGATGGATGATGTCCTGGGAGAGTCGGTCTTTGAGACGGTCGTGTTGCCTGAGGACGCCCAGTATCTGCGTGATGTCCTCGAACGGGCATGGCAGGGGGAATCCTTCAGAGATGTTTTGGGCAGGGTGAAAGGGCTTTCCGGCGAGCCACGCCTGATGCTCTGGTCCTTCTCGCCCGTCAGAGACGACAATGACACGGTCGCCCATGTGATCTGCACGGGCACGGATATCACAGGGTTCCATGAGGCCCAGGAAGCGCTGCGCCAGTCCGAGGCGCTGTTGTATGCCATCTTCGACAATCCCCTGGTGGGGCTGGTTCTGGCCGACTCCGACCTGCGGGTCGTGGCGGCGAACCGGCTGGCCCGCCAATGGGGAATGCAGCTGTATCACAAGGACCTCGAACCGGGCACGCCCTTGTTTGAGTTCGTGATTCCGGAGTATCGTGAATGGTTTCAGGGGATTTGCGATACCGTGCTTGACGGCGAGGCCTGGGTGATCGAACTGCCTATGGTGATGCCGACGGGCGAAAACCGCTGGTTCGAGTTTGCCGCCACGCCCGTGGTCCTGAGAGATTCGGACAGACCGGGTTTCCGCCTGTCGGCCACGGACATCACGCAGCGGCGGATGAGCGCTCTACTCAAAGACCAGCAAGAGCGCAGTCGACTCGTTTCCAAATTCGTGCGCGACGCCGCCTATGAGGTCCGCGCGCCGCTGACGATTCTCAGGGCGAATCTGTATATGCTGGAGCATGACTCCGATGCGAGGCAGACTCCAGACTATGCCCAGGCGATCCAGACTCAGGCGCACCGGCTGCTGGCGCTGTTCGAGGCGCTGGCTACGCTGGTCGAGCTTGAAGATGAAACCGCCTTCAAAATGGAGGCGGGGGACGTGAACGAAGTGATTCACCTGGCCCGCAGCGGGTTTCAGAACCGGATTCACGACAAGGCGATCGATCTGCAATGCACACTGGCCCCCACGCTGCCATTCTTCCACTTCGATCGGGCGCATTTGCAGAAAGCTGTCGAGCAGGTACTTGATAACGCGATTCGCTTCACCGTGAAGGGAGGGAAAATCACCATCCGATCGGACTTTCGTGACGGGCGGGTGGTCATTTCCATTGTGGATAATGGCCCTGGAATACCACCGCAGGCTCGCGCCCATGTTTTCGAACACTTCTTCCGTGTGGAGCCGGCCAGCGATACGTCCGGGTTTGGACTGGGCCTACCCATTGCCTTGCGGATCGCTGAGGCGCACGGGGGGCAGCTCCGGCTGGAAGACACCGAAGGCCCAGGAGCGAAATTCGTGTTCGAATTACCATTGAAGCCGGTTGAATCTCACGAAGTCGAATCGCCTTTCGACCGCAGGGAGGAATGATGCGCAGCTTTTTGAGCCATCTCGAATGTAGCTGGACGGGCGAGACCTTCGACGCGGATCAGTTGATCAACCTCAGCCCGGCGGGCAAGCCGCTGCTGGCCCGTTACGATCTGGAGGCGGCCCGGCGCGCTTTCCCACGGGAGGCGCTGGCGGACCGTCCGCCGACGTTGTGGCGCTATGCCGAGATGCTGCCCGTGCGCGATCCGGCCTTTCGGCTGACCCTGGGAGAAGGCTTCACGCCGCTGCTGCCGCTGCCGCGCCTGGGCGCGGAACTGGGGCTGTCCCACCTGCTGGCCAAAGAAGAGGGCTTGAACCCGACCGCCTCCTTCAAGGCGCGCGGGCTGTGCCTGGCGGTCTCGCGTGCGGCGGAGCTTGGCGCGAAGGCCCTGGCGATTCCGACCGCCGGCAATGCGGGCAGCGCCATGGCGGCCTACGCCGCGCGGGCCGGCCTGCCGGCCCACATCTACGTGCCCCAGGACGTGCCCCGGCCCTTCGTGTCCGAGATGAAGGCGCTTGGCGCGCAGGTCACGCTGGTGGACGGCCTGATCACCGACTGCGCCCGCTTCGTGCGCGAAGGGGTGGCCGAAGGCCGCTGGTTCGACGTCTCGACGCTCAAGGAGCCGTACCGGGTCGAGGGCAAAAAGACGATGGGTTACGAGCTGGCCGAGCAGCTTGGCTGGCGCTTGCCCGACGTGATCGTCTATCCTACCGGCGGCGGGACCGGAATCGTGGGGATGTGGAAAGCCTTCGCCGAGATGGAAGCCCTGGGCTGGATCGGGTCGCAGCGACCGCGGATGGTCAGCGTCCAGAGCGCGGGCTGCGCGCCGATCGTGCGCGCCTTCCAGGCCGGGCAACGTCTGGCCGAACCCTGGCAGGGCGCGGCCACCATCGCGGACGGGCTGCGCGTTCCCGCCGCCATCGGTGATTTCCTGATCATTGACGCGCTGCGTGAAAGCGGGGGGACGGCCATCGCCGTCAGCGACAAGGCGCTGCGCCAGGATATGCGCGCGCTGGGCCGCGCGGAGGGACTCTTCGCCGCGCCGGAAGCTGCCGCGACGCTTTCCGCGTTGCGCCACCTCGTGGCGGATGGATGGGTTCGGCCGGACGAGACGGTAGTGCTTTTCCTGACCGGGAATGGCCTGAAGTACACCCATTTGAGCGATTGAGGAGCTATTGTCGTGGGCCAGTCGGATGCCAACGTCACCCGTTTCGAAGGCATTGCCGATCTATACGACCAGCACCGTCCGGCGCCTCCGGCGATCCTGGTCGATCTGCTGCCCCAACTCGCTGGTGTAGCCCGGCCCAGGCTGGTGGTCGATCTGGGCAGCGGGAGCGGTCTGTCCACCCGGTTGTGGTCCGATCGTGCTGTCGAGGTGATCGGGATCGAGCCGGGCGAAGACATGCGCCGGGTGGCGGCCGCGCGCACCGGGGCAATCAACGTGCGCTATTTGCCGGGATTCGGTCACGCCACCGGCCTGCCGGATGGCAGCGCGGACATCGTGACGGCGTCCCAGGCGTTGCACTGGATGGAGCCGGAGCCGACTTTCACCGAAGTTGCACGCATTCTCCGGTCCGGTGGTGTCTTCGCCGCGCTTGATTGCGACTGGCCCCCGGCGATGGACTGGGAGGCCGAGGCCGCGTTCAACGCGTGTCTGGCGGAGTGTGACGCGATCAACCGGGCGCGCGGCTTTACCCGCGACGTGACCAAGTGGGCCAAACACGAGCATCTGGCGCGGATGGAGGCCAGCGGGCGGTTCCGTTACGTGCGCGAACTGACGCTGCACAATGTCGAGCAGGGCAACGCGGCCCGGTTGGTGGGATTGACCCTCAGCCAGGGCCAGGTAGCGACCGTCCTCAAGCATGGTATCAGCGAGGACGAGGCCGGGATCACCCGTCTGCGCGAAGTCGCGGCCCGGACGCTGGGCGACGAGCCGCGTCCCTGGTACTTCAGCTACCGGGTGCGGATTGGGATCGTGTAGGAGGCGGTGTGGACGGCCGTTTCTTCCAGATTCCCTACGGCAAGGGATACCTGCCGTTGGTGCTGCCGGAAAGCCTCGCGGCGGAGGTGATCGCTCCTGCGGACGCGCTGCCCCTGCCCGATCCGGACTCGACCGTTGCGACGGTGCTGGACGCGCCGCTGGGCGGCTTCGACTGGGTCACTTTTACCGGGGTGCGATCGGCGGCGATTGCCATCAGCGACAAGACCCGGCCGGTGCCCCATGCCACCTTGCTGCCGCCTCTGCTGGCCCGCCTGGAATCCCTGGGCCTGGTGCCTGAGGCAATCACGCTTTTGATCGCCACCGGGACTCATCCGCCCATGCCGCCAGGAGAGTTCAGCCGGGTCGTGCCCGCCGACATCCTGGCCCGCTATCCGGTGGTCTCGCATGATTGCAATTCGCCTGATCTGATCGATCTGGGCCGGACGGCGCGTGACACGCCGGTCCTGATCCAGCGCCGCTTTGTCGAAGCGGACCTGCGGATCGTGGTCGGCAATCTGGAGCCGCACCAGTTCATGGGTTTTTCCGGCGGGGCCAAGAGCGCCGCGATCGGGCTGGCCGGCCGGGTCACGGTCAACGCCAACCATGCCCTGATGAGGGCCGAAGGTGCGCGCCTGGGTATCTACGAGGACAACTCTGCTCGCCAAGATGTCGAAGAAATCGGGCGGCGGGCCGGGGTGCATCTTGCCCTGAATGCGATCCTCAATCGGGACAAGCAGATTGCGGCGGTGGTTGCCGGGGAGCCGGGCGCGGTCATGCGGGCGGGCATTCCTCTGGCGCGCCGGATTTGCCAGGTGCCTGTCTCTGGCCTGTACGATCTGGTAATCGCCTCGCCGGGCGGCCATCCCAAGGACCTGAACGTCTACCAGGCCCAGAAGGCGTTGGCCCATGCCGCCCTGATCGCGCGGCCCGGCGGCTGGGTGATCGTGGTCGCGGCGTGTGGGGAAGGGACGGGCAGCCAGGGCTACGAGGACTGGATGCTGGCCCAACCAGCGGCTTCGGAAGGGGATGTCATCGCGCGCTTCGAGCGGGAAGGCTTTCGCGCCGGGCCACACAAGGCCTACCAGATCGCCCGCGATGCGACCCGCGTGAATCTGCGCTGGGTTTCCGATCTGCCTCGTGATCTGGCTCACCGCCTGCTGCTTCACCCGGCCCGCGATCTGGCGGGCGCGCTGGCCGAGGCCCTGGCCGCGCTGCCTTCTGATGCCCGGATCGCCATCCTGCCCCAGGCAAACGCAACCGTTCCCGTCGCGGGTCATTCTCGCTGAATAACGGGTTGCATGGTATCATCAACCTAACCAGGTTCTATCCCGATTGCCGGATGGGAGCTGGACAATTCCTACCCCTGCGTTTTCCGAACATGTTCAAAGAGGTTTCCCCATGCCCCTGTTTGATCTGCCTCTCCAACAGCTTGAAACCTATCGACCGAATCGCGACGAACCTGCCGATTTCGACGCCTTCTGGCAGCAGACTCTCGCACAGACTCGCCAGTATCCGCTGGCGGCCCGTTTCGAGCCGGTCGACACCCACCTCAAGACGGTGGAAGCCTATGACGTCACCTTCGCCGGGTATGGCGGGCAGCCGATCAAGGGCTGGTTCCTCCTGCCCGTGCACCGCAAGGAGCCGCTGCCATGCGTGGTGCAGTGCATCGGTTATGGCGGCGGGCGGGGTTTCCCGGTCCACTGGTTGTGGGCCAGCGCGGCGGGTTACGCCCACCTGATCATGGACACGCGTGGCCAGGGTAGCACCTGGATGAATGGCGATACGCCCGACTTGCCGGTCGACGGGGCCAATCCGTCGATCCCCGGCTTCATGACCCAGGGTATTCTGGACCCCAAGACGTATTACTACCGCCGCCTGTTCACGGATGCTGTGCGGGCGGTCGAGACGGCTCGCAGCCATGCCGCGGTTGACGCAACCCGGATCGCCGTAACGGGTGGCAGTCAGGGCGGGGGCGTCACCCTGGCTGTATCTGGACTCGTGCCCGATCTGGCGGCGGTCCTGCCGGACGTGCCTTTCCTGTGCCACTATCGCCGGGCGACCGAGCTGGTCGGCACGTATCCCTACGCTGAGATCTCCAATTTCTGCAAAATCCACCGCGACAAGATCGATACGGTGTTCCACACCCTCTCCTATTTCGACGGCCTCAACTTTGCGGCGCGGGCGACCGCCCCGGCGCTCTTCTCGGTCGGCCTGATGGACGACATCTGCCCGCCCTCGACCGTCTATGCCGCCTACAACCACTATGCCGGTCCCAAGTCAATTCGCACGTACGCCTACAACAATCACGAGGGCGGCGACATCTACCAGATGGTGGCCAAGATCGAGTATCTCGCCAATCTGTGGCATGACTGAACGGCCACGGTCAGGTTTCCCCGGATTGGTTGAGAGTACGGGCTGCGCTGCCTCACGTCCCCATCTCGCTTGCAGCGCCAGGAGGATCGCGTGTTTCATGACGTGCGTTTCACCGAAAAGAAGGTCGCGCGGCGGCTGGAGCTGATCGCGCCGCTGGTGCATCGCCGGACTGCGCCGCTGCCGGCTTTCCGCTATCGGATGTTGGAAAGCCCGCTGCTGGCGCCGCCGGTGGGCCCGGAGGCGGATGACACCACCTGGGAGACGGTCGAGCCGGAATCGATGTGGGGGGCCTGGCAGAGCAACTTCATCCTGCGCACGACCTTCAGCGTCCCGACGGACTGGCCTGCCGACCAGCCGGTCGCGCTCTTCCTGCCGTTGGGCGAGATGGGCGATTTCAGCCATCCCGAAGCGCTGGCCTACATCGACGGCGAAGCCTACGCGGCCTGCGACCGCCATCACCAGGAGATTCGCCTGCCGGATCGCTGGCGGGACGGCGTTTCTCACCTGCTGGCCCTGCATGGCTGGAGTGGCGGCATCGACGCGCGCGGGCCGAGACCCTGGATGCGCACCTGCGCCCTCGTCCAGATCGACCAGCCGACCCGCGACTTCATCGTGACGGCGCGGGTGGCGCTGAACACGGCCCAGCTCCTCGACGCGGAAGCCGGCCCGACTCGCGACCGGCTGCTTAATGCGTTGGACGAGGCGTTCAAGGCGCTGGATACCCGCGAGCCGTTTGGCGAGGCCTTTTATGCCAGCGTTGCTGAAGCGCACCGCGTCCTGCGCGAAGGTATCGGCGAGGCGGGCGCGCCGCTGGATGTGGACATCTATGGCGCGGGGCATGCTCACATCGACGTTGCCTGGCTGTGGACGCTCGGCCAGACGCGCCGCAAGGCCGGGCGCACATTCCACACCGTGCAGCGCCTGATGGAACAGTTCGAAGGCTACGGGTTCAGCCAGAGCCAGCCCCAGCTTTACGACTTCGTCCGGCAGGACTACCCGGCCCTGTTCGAGGCGATCAAGGCCCGCGTGGCCGAAGGCCGCTGGGAGCCGTTGGGTGGGATGTGGGTCGAAGCCGACTGCAACCTGAGCGGGGCCGAATCACTGGCGCGCCAGTTCTTGTTGGGGCGCTCATTCTTCCGCCAGCATTTCGGGGCGGAGGCCGAGTCGCCGGTGCTGTGGCTGCCGGATGTGTTCGGGTATGCCTGGGCCTTGCCCCAGTTGATCAAGCTGGCCGGGCTGGACTACTTCTTCACGATCAAAATCGGCTGGAACCAGTACAACCGGATGCCCTACGACTCCTTCTGGTGGGAGGGTATCGACGGGACGCGGGTGCTGACCCACTTCAGTACGGCCCCGGAGGGTAGCTTCTACGACAAGGCCACCTACAACGCCTTCCCGTCGCCCCTCACGGCCCTGGGCACCTGGGCCAACTCCCAGCACAAGGAGGCCCAGCGCGACTTCCTGATGAGCTACGGCTACGGGGATGGCGGCGGCGGGCCGAACCGTGAGATGCTGGAAAACATCCGCGAGATGGAGGCTTTCCCTGGCCTGCCCCGAATGCATTTCGGCCGGGTCGGCGACTTCTTCCGCCGCCTGGAGGCGGCCAGCGGTGACCGGCTGCCCACCTGGAGCGGTGAGTTGTACCTGGAACTGCACCGGGGTACCTACACCACCCAGAGCCGCAACAAACGCGCCAATCGCAAGTGCGAGTTTCTGCTCCACGACGCGGAATTCTTGTCCGTGTTGGCCGGGCTGGTCGATCCGGCCTACACTTATCCTGCGGGCGCGCTGCGCCGGGCCTGGGAGTTGGTCTGCCTGAACCAGTTCCACGACATCATCCCCGGCAGCAGCATCACCGACGTGTACACCGAATCGCAGCAGCAGTATGCCGAGGTGACGCGCCTGGCGCTGGAAGCCCGCCAGATGGCGCTGGAAGCGATTGTGGCCCGGATGGCCGGAGACGTGGTTATTGCCAATCCGACCTCGTTCCCGCGCGGCGATCTGGTCTTCTGGCCGGACAGCCTGCCGGATGGTCTACGTTTCGTGCGCGAGGATGGAACCCCGGTCTACACCCAACCCTGTGAGGATGGCGTATGGCTGGCTCCGGGCGAACTGCCCGCGCTGAGTCTCACACCGCTGACCCTGGCCGAGGGGGCGGTTTCAGAACCGGCGCGGCGGGTTACCGCGACCCCTACCCTGCTGGAGAACGATCTGCTGCGCGTCGAGTTTAACGCGGCGGGCGACATCGTGCGCATCTTCGACAAGGCCCAGGGGCGGGAAATCCTGCCGGAAGGCGCGATCGCCAACCAGTTCCAGGCGTTCGAAGATCGCCCGATCAACTGGAATGCCTGGGACGTCGATATCTTCTACGACGACCGGATGTGGCTCAGCGAGCCGGCGGAGTCGGTTCGGGTGCTGGATGCAGGTCCGTTGCGCGGCACGCTGACCATCAGGCGCCGTATCCTCAACAGTACCTATACTCAGCGCATCGCGTTGGCTTACAACAGCGCCCGCCTGGACTTCGACACGCAGATCGACTGGCAGGAACGCAACATCCTGCTCAAGGTCGCATTCCCGGTCGATATCCTGGCCCCGGCGGCGACCTATGAGATCCAATGGGGCAGCGTCCAGCGGCCTACCCACCGCAACACGAGCTGGGACTGGGCGCGCTTCGAGACGGCGGCCCAGAAGTGGGTCGATCTCAGCGAGGGCGACTACGGCGTCAGCCTGCTCAACGACTGCAAGTACGGGCACGACGTTCGCGGCAACGTGATGCGGATCAGCCTGCTGCGCGGAACGACCCTGCCCGACCCCGTGGCCGATCTGGGCGAGCATCGCTTCACCTACAGCCTTTTTCCTCACGTGGGTGCTCTGAACGAGGCGACGATCGGGGCAGGGTATGCCCTCAATGACCCATTGATCGTGGCCGCCGGGAGCGGACGCGGCGATCTGTCCGCGCCGGTGACGGCGGGGCTGCTGGCCCTCGACCGGCCCAACGTCGTGATCGAGACGATCAAACGGGCTGAGGATGGGCGCGGTCTGATCGTGCGCCTGTACGAAAGCCAGCGCCGGCGCGGGCCGGTCATACTCCGCCCGGCGTTTGCCCTGGCCGAAGCCTGGGAAACCAACCTGATCGAGGATGACCA
>CAZHMJ010000114.1:0-14444 GCA_964533805.1 uncultured Anaerolineae bacterium
ACTACGATGCTATCCCGGCTCAGTCCCCTTGTCACAAAAGGCCAAAGTCCAGAGCGGCGGCCCTCTGGCCGCCGCTGATTGTTCAGGCCTGGGCGCGGGCAGGCCGCACTCCGGGCCGATGGCACTTGTCACAACAGATACTTTCTATTATCCTTTGTCTTAAAAGGGGGTTGAGATCGTCCGCTCAAAGAGACATCCAAGATATTTTGGGATTTCTGGAGAACAGGAGTGTTGATCATGGCAAGACTCTTGTCCGGTCTTTTGGGGAAGCGGCGGAGAAGGAGATACTGGCTGGCGGCAGGCCTGGGAACCGTGGCGATCCTGGTCACGGCGCTGCCGGCCCTGGCGGGAACCACGCTGACCTACGCCGGGACGCTGGAGGGGGAAACCAATCCCTGGGATGAGTACATCTTCTCCTTCAATGCCGGGACTTCGGTCACGGTGGCGCACGACTGCATCCCCAACGACGAGTTCAATATGCTCGATCCGGCCGTGGAAGTGGTTGGACCGGGCGGTTTCTATGCCATGAATGACGACGGCGGTCTGGCCGAGTGCACCCAGGCCCATGCCGCCTTGCTGACCTTTGTCGCCCCGACGACCGGGCAGTATACGATCCGCGCCTCCAGCTACGAAATCCTGATCGCCCACGATCCGGCCGACGTCAACGCCGATGGCTCGTACAGGCTGACAATCACGATTGATGGCGCGTACAACGTGCCCATCGAACCCGGCACGACCTGGAATCCCGGAGACGATCGCATCAACCGCGGCGATCTGGATCAGTCCGCCCCCGTCACGATCTACCTCAACCCGCTGCGAATCTACGTGATCGATCAGACCACCGGTCACGGTTCGTTCCTGCTGGAGATCGGCGACGAGGCGATCGCCGCGGCGGGTGTACCAACCAGCGGCCCCGTCCTACTGGCGCAGGGGGTCCATTACGCCACCGGCCAGCCGGTCGCGGTCTATCGCCTGAGCACGGGCGAATTCCAGTTGAATACCCTGGACGCCCAGGGCAATCCCTACGTCGTGGTCTGGGCTGCCGGCGGAGGGCTGTACCACCCGCCCCAGTGACGGGCGGCACTGGGGGCAGTCGCGGTCGTTATCCAGAGGGGCGGCGGAACAGGGTCGCCCTTCTGCGAGTTCGCGCGATGGACGCCGATCCGGCCGGATTGGGCATGATGTCATGTGGAGAGTGTGGCGTTTGCCCTGGTCAAAGGGCGATCGATGGGGTATCTCTAGACGCAGGGGGAAAGGTGAGGGCACCGGCAGAAGGCACGGTAACAAGAGGTTGAATCCCTTGTTCCAGGGCTATCTTCCACAAAAGCCCAAAAATAAACCCTCTCAACCCACCAAAATACGCGCAAAAACTTGGAAAACGTGCTAAATTTAGTTGCCCGTACCATGGTACCACGGTTATCATAGGGAGTCTGCACCCCGGTGCATTCCAAGTCAATCTGGTGGGTCTGTACTACTTTGGGCGATACGGAGTCCGATCTGTTCCCGCGTTCGTTCAGGGCATGGTAGATTCCATCCGTTTGCTTTAGAATACCCCGCCAGTCCGGGGCCGCATTCCGATCAACAAGGAGAGCCGCACTTGACCATTCTAATGGAGGTCAAGAACCTCAGAACCACTTTCAAGACCCAAGAGGGAACCGTCTACGCCGTGAATGGGATTTCCTACACCCTCAATGAGGGAGAAACCCTCGGCGTGGTGGGCGAGAGCGGCTGTGGAAAAAGCGTCCATGCCCTCTCAATCATGGGGCTGATTCCCCAACCGCCGGGGAATGTCGAAGCCGATCTCGTGAACTTCCGCGGGCGCGATCTCATGAAGCTGTCCAGCGAAGAGATGCGCCTGCTGCGCGGTTCCGAAATCGCCATGGTCTTCCAGGACCCGATGACCTCGCTCAATCCCGTGCTGACGGTTGGCCACCAGATCGTCGAGGCGCTCAAGCTGCACCTCGGCATGGATAACCAGCAGGCGCGCGAACGGGCCGCCGAACTGTTGGCGATGGTGGGTATTCCCAGCGCCAAGAGCCGCCTGGATGACTATCCACACCAGTTCTCCGGTGGGATGCGCCAGCGCGCCATGATCGCCATGGCCCTGTCCTGCAACCCCCAGCTCCTCATCGCCGACGAACCGACCACGGCCCTGGACGTCACCATCCAGGCCCAGATCCTCGATCTGGTTCGCCGTCTGCGCGACAAGATCGGCATGGCCATGATCTGGATCACCCACGACCTGGGCGTCGTGGCCGGCCTGGCCGACACGCTCCAGGTGATGTACGCGGGCTACATCGTCGAGCGCGGTCCCAACAAAGATGTCTTCGGCGACACCCGGCATCCTTACACCAAGGGTCTGCTTGGCTCTCTGCCGCGTCTGGACCGTAAGGGCGAAAAACTGTTTTCGATTGAGGGCGCGCCGCCGGACCTGCGGGTCAAGCCCAAGGGCTGCCCCTTCGCGCCGCGCTGTATTTACCGCATCGATCGCTGCTTGGAAGAGAATCCGATTCTGGAACCCGTCCAGGACGGCGCGCCGGATCACATCGTGGCGTGCTGGGTGGATGTTCGTGAGGGAGTACCGACGGCATGACAGACAACGGCGCCAGCAAGAAAGAAGTCATTCTTCAGGTTAGCAACCTCAAGAAATATTTCCCGATTACCTCGGGGATTGTCATTCAGCGCCATGTCGGCGACGTGAAGGCCGTCGATGATATCAGCTTCCATGTCTACCGTGGAGAAACCCTGGGCCTGGTCGGCGAGTCTGGCTGCGGCAAGAGTACCACCGGCCGGACCGTGCTCCAGCTTTACCGTCCCACCGCCGGCAGCGTGCTGTTCGAGGGGATCGAACTGAGCACCCTCAAGGGCGAAGACCTGCGCAAGATGCGTCGCAAGATGCAGATGATCTTCCAGGACCCCTATGCTTCTCTGAACCCGCGCATGACGGTCGGCCGGATCATCTCCGAACCGCTTCAGGTCCACCGCGTGATGACCGACAATAAGGAACGGCAAGAACGCGTCGAATACCTGATGGAAAAAGTGGGTCTCAACCCCTACTTCATCAACCGCTACCCCCACGAGTTCTCCGGCGGCCAACGCCAGCGCATCGGCATCGCGCGCGCCCTGGCGCTCGACCCCGACCTGATCGTGGCCGACGAGCCGATCTCCGCGCTCGACGTGTCGATCCAGGCCCAGGTTGTCAACCTGATGGAAGAACTCCAGAAGGAACTGGGGCTGACTTACCTGTTCATCGCTCACGACCTGAGCATGGTGCGCCACATCTGCGACCGCGTCGCCGTGATGTACCTGGGCAAGATCGTGGAAGTCGCCGAAACCGAGGAGCTGTACACCAACCCGCTGCATCCCTATACCCAGGCGTTGCTTTCCGCGGTGCCCGTGCCCGACCCCGTGGTCGAGCAACAGCGCAAGCGCATCATCCTGAAGGGCGATGTGCCCAGCCCAATCAACCCGCCCAAGGGCTGCAACTTCAACACGCGCTGCCCTGTCGCGGTCGATGTGTGCTTCGGCGAAGACCCGGTCTTGAAAGAGGTCAAGCCGGAACACTGGGTGGCTTGCTACCGGGTAGATTAACCTCCGTTCGCACGGAGCCAGGGAGTTCAATCAGGACCCAGGCCATCCTCCGCCGGCATGGGTCATCAAACACAAAGGCTCATGGGTGAAAGGTGGTTCACAAGGGGTTCGAACCCCTTGTGTGAAGCCCCCTCACCCGGAAGCCGGATCGAATGAGACGGCGTACCGCAGAATGTAACCGGATGGGGAGCGCTCCAGAGGCAGACCCTCACCCCGGCCCGATCACTGCGCCGGTTGGCCCCAGGCCAGCCGAGATCGAGTCCGGACTCCTGCCTGAAAGCGCGCTCCCTGGCTGGCTGGGGTCGCCATGTGTTCAACAGAGGAGAGCCGTTGGGTGGTTATGCATAGACGGGCGTTGTTCGCCCTTTTACTCGTCACAGGCCTTTTGAGCCTGGCTGTCCTGGCCTGCACCTCCGATCAGGAATGGATCATCCCGCGAACGGCCACACCGACCGCGACCCACACGCCAGTCCCCATGGATGTCGACACACAGTTCCAGGTGGGTGATACCGCGCGAATTGTTGGAACCGGGTTCCAGGTTTCTCAGACAACCCTCCCTGAACCTGACCAGCGCAACAACCGCGTGATTGGCACACAGTGTTTCCCCGGCCAGACCGCTCCGATCCTGGAAGTCGCCGAGGGCGCTGACGGACTCATCTACTACAAAGTGACCTGTATTCTGGATGGCTGGGTGCCGGAAACCAATCTCGAGCCGGTCGACTAGGTCCGGCGCATTAGGAGGGTTTGAGCATGGGCAAATTTCTAATCCGCCGTATTCTGGCGGCCATCCCCGTCCTGCTCCTGATCATCTTTTTCACCTTCGTGGTGATCAGAGCGACACCGGGCGGGCCGTTCGACATGGTCGGCGAGGGCCGGCGCGTGCCGCAGTCGGTCATCGATGGCCTCAACCGGCAGTATGGCCTCGACCAGCCGATCCTGGTTCAATTCGGTCAGTATCTGGTCAGCCTGTCCCGCCTGGATTTCGGCCCCTCGCTGGGTCGCTCGACGATTGGCGAGCCGGTCGGTGAGATCATCTCCCGCAGCCTGCCCGTTTCGATGCAGGTCGGGTTCATGGCGGTGATCCTCGGCTTTGTGATGGGGGTGCCGCTGGGGGTGCTGGCCGCGCTGCGCCATAACACCGCGGTCGACTACGGGGCGACGTTCTTCGCCGTGCTGGGCCAATCCGTCCCCAGTCTGGTGCTGGGGCCGATCCTGATCATCATCTTCGCCGTGCAGCTCAACTGGCTGCCGGTGGCGGATATGAACGGCATCTGGCGCAGCACCCTGACCAACCCCGGCGTCATCTTCTCCTGGGACTACCTCAGCCTGGCGATCCTGCCGGTCTTCACCCTGGCCATCGGCATGACCGCCGGCATCGCCCGCCTGACCCGCGCCAGCCTCCTGCAGGTGCTGCGGGAGGATTACATCCGCACGGCGCGCGCCAAGGGCCTCAAGGAACGGGTCGTGATCTACGGCCATGCGCTCAAGAACGCCCTGATCCCGGTGGCGACCATCCTGGGGCCGCTGCTGGCGGGCGTGCTCACCGGCTCCTTCATCATCGAGCAGATTTTCAACATCCCCGGCGTCGGGGACAAGTTCGTCGAGAGCGTGGCCTCCCGCGACTACAACCTGCTGACCGGGGTGACGATCGTGTATTCGACTTTCCTGGTGGCCGGGAACATCCTGGTCGACGTGATGTATACCTGGCTGGACCCGCGCATCCGCTTCGATTAGTCCGCGGTGTCACATACACGAACGGTTCACCCTGAGAGACTGGGGTTAAGGAGTGACGTATGGCTGTTGCGAACAATGCCAGGCCGGTTGTCCTGGCTGAAGAGGAACACTACAAATCACGCTCGCTGACACAGGATGCCATGGCGCGCCTGTTCCGCAATCGCATGGCGGTGGTCGCCCTGGTGATGATCGTCATCCTGGTGCTGATCGCGATCTCGGCGGACATGATGGTCGGCTGGGGGTGGATCGAGAACTATGCGCGCCAGCATCGCGGCTCCGGGCTGGCCGACCCGCTCAACTGCTCGGTCGACATCGACACCGATGGCAACGGCGTGCCGGACCCGACCCAATTCTGCTTCCTGTTCGGGGCGGATCGCCTGGGCCGCGATGTTTTCAGCCGGACGGTGTACGGCGCGCGGATTTCGCTGCTGGTCGGCGTGGTCGGCGCGACCGTCTCGCTGACCATTGGCCTGGTGTACGGCGTGATCTCCGGGTTCTACGGCGGCCGGGTTGACCTGATCATGATGCGGATCGTGGACTTCCTGTACGGCATCCCGATCCTGCCGCTGATCATCATCATGCAGGTCTACTTCCGCGGCCTGCGTGAATACGCCGACAAGGTCGGCGGCCTGGGCCAGACCATGGTCAACATCGACAACTCGATGGGCGGCCTGTTCTTCCTGTTCATCGCGCTGGGCCTGCTCAACTGGATTGGCATGGCCCGTCTGGCGCGCGGCCAGGTCCTGAGCTACAAGAACAAGGAGTTCGTGGAAGCGGCGCGTTCGGTCGGCTCCAGCGATTCGCGCATCATCTTCATCCACCTGCTGCCCAACGTGATCGGGCCGCTGATCGTGGTCGAAGCGATGGCGATCCCCGGTTACATCTTCACGGAAGCCTTCCTGAGCTTCCTCGGCCTGGGCATCAACCCGCCCGTGCCAAGCTGGGGCGCGATGATCACCGACGCCATCCGCGAAGGCGCGATCAAATCCCGCACGCACCTGCTGCTGGTGCCGGGCATCGCCCTGTCGCTGACGACGCTGGCCTTCAACTTCCTGGGCGACGGCCTGCGCGACGCGCTCGACCCGCGCATGAAGGAATAGGCCGGGTCACCCACTCAGGCAAACCACACCGGGACCAACCTTGGTCCCGGTTTTTTTGTGCGTGGCAGGCCTGCGCCTCAAAGCGCGACGCGAGTCCAGACCGCCCTCCTGCCCGCCGTTTTTTGTGGTGGCCTATCCTGTACCCCAGGCGAGATCCTCCGCGCTATAATTCCGCGCTTGTCTGGCCCGTCCGGGTAGTTCAGCAAAAGGTTAACGCCTATGGCAGTCAATGAGAATGCCCGACCCATATCGCTCGAACAGGAAGCGTACAAGTCGCGCACCCTCTGGCAGGATGCGCTGTACAGACTGGCGCGCAATCGGGGCGCGGTAGCCGGGATCATCTTCATCATTGGCCTGATCGTGGTGGCGCTGCTGGCCGACTCGATGGCCCACTGGGGCTGGATCGATCCGTATGCCTACCAGCATCGGGGATCGGGCCTGGCCCAACCGCTGGCATGCTCGACCGATGTGGACAGGGATCGGGATGGCGCACCGGACGCGGTCCAGTTCTGCTTCCTGTTCGGGGCGGACGTGCTGGGCCGGGACCTGTTCAGCCGGACCGTGTATGGAGCGCGCGTCTCCCTGGCCGTGGCGGCGGTGGGGTCCACCATGTCGCTGTTGCTGGGCACCTTGTATGGGGTGGTCTCCGGCTTCTACGGCGGGCGGGTGGACCTGATCATGATGCGGCTCGTAGACTTCCTGTACGGGATACCTGGTCTGCCTCTGATCATCATCATGCAGGTCTTTTTTCGCGGCCTGCGCGAGCATGCCGACCGGGTCGGCCAACTCGGCCAGACCATGGTCAATATCGATGCCAGCATGGGTGGGTTGTTCTTCCTGTTTATCGCCCTGGGGATGCTGAGTTGGATCGACATGGCACGCCTGGCGCGCGGCCAGGTCCTGAGCTACAAGAACAAGGAATTCGTCGAGGCTGCCCTGTCGATTGGCGCCAGCAACCGGCGCGTCATTTTCAGCCATGTGCTGCCCAACATCGTCGGCCCGCTGATCGTCGTGCAGGCCATGGACATCCCCGGTTATATCTTCTACGAAGCCACGCTGAGTTTTCTCGGCCTGGGGGTGAACCCACCCGTGCCGAGCTGGGGGGCGCTGATCACCGACGCCATCAACCAGGGGGCGATCAAGTCGCAGACCAACCTGCTCCTGCCGCCCGCCATCGCCCTGTCGCTGACGACGCTGGCCTTCAACTTCCTGGGCGACGGCCTGCGCGACGCGCTCGACCCGCGCATGAAGGAGTAAGCGCCGCACGGGGTTTTAGTCAACGACGACGGGGCCATCACTGGCCCCGTTTTTTTGCCTGCGGCCGGGCAGTTGGGATCGGGAGGCGACCGTCGGATCGCCCGCGACAAACCGGGCGGGTCACAGCCCCGTCCCTACACATCCCCGTTCGGCTGGTGATCTCGGCCCGTCGCTTGCCTCTCGACCTCGGGTCTCCGGCCTCCTTGGTCTCTGTCCTCGTCGTTCAGGCGCTCAGGCCGGCCACCAGAAGCTGGAGCGCCAGTTCCGGTTCGATCTGGCCGGTTTTGATGTCGCGGTCGTAATCGAGCAGGCGGTGGTAGATCGCCTCCAGGTCGACCAGGTCAAAGTTGCGGCTCTGCTGTTCCAGCTTTTGCGCCGGAAAGCTGTGGATGCGCAGGGCCTGGGCCAGGGCCGCCCCCCGTCCACCGCCTATCTCCAGATGCTCCCGCGTCTGGATCAGCAGCCGGAACTGGCGCACGATCATGGCGAACAGGCTCAGCGGATCGGCGTCGACCAGCAGGCGCTGGAGCAACCGGGTCGCGGTCTGGCCGTCGCGGCGGCCAAGGGCGTCCACCATGTCGAAGACCTTCTCCTCCGGCACGTAGGTCATCAGCGCGGTGACGTCGTCCGTCCCGATCGGGCGGCCCTCGCCGGCATACGCCGCCAGCTTGAACAGCTCGCTGTCCAGCGCGATCAGGTTGTCGCCCAGGACGGTCACCAGGGCCTCGACGGCGGCCGGGTCGATCTGCGCGCCGTAGTGCTCGGCCCGTTTGGCGATCCACTGGCGCGGGTTCTGGGGCCGGGTGAAGGTGCGCACGTAGCCGCGCGGGTCGCTGCGCGCCAACTTGAGTACCGGGTGGTTCTCCTTGAGCGTCTCGCGCTCCACGAAGACCAGCCGCGCCCAATCCGGCAGGCCGGGCAGTTGGGCCGCGATCCGCTCCAGGTCTTCCTGGGCGGCCTTGCCCGCATTGTTGCGTCCCAGCCAGCTCAGCCAGCCGTCGACGATCACCAGCCGCCGGTCGCTGAGGAAGGGGAAGGCCGAGACCGCGTTGAACACGTCCGCGATGCTGGCTGATTTGCCGTCGAAGCTGACCATGTTGAGGCTGGCCGTGGCCGGATCGCCCATCCGCTGGCGCATCACGATCACTTCTTCTTCCAGGCTGAAGATATCGTCCCCGTGCAGGACGTAGAAGGTGGGAACCGGTTTGGACATGCCGCCCTCCGCCGGGCGAGGTGAGACGCTGATCGAGGGAATTATAGCAGAGCATACAGGGACGGGGCATGCCTCGTCTGGGCGGCGAGCCGCCGGGCCGCTTTGACGCCATTTTTCCGGCCTCCTGGCCGCTGCTTCTTCCCCCTGACTGTCCACCGGCTGGAATTCGTAGTGATGAGGGCATGATCCAGATGCAGGCAGGACGCCCCATGCAGACCCGGTTGAAGATCAGCGGAGTCGCCCGGCTGACGGGCGTCCCGCAAGGGACCCTGCGCCACGATCCCGCTGGCGATCCGGCGAATGACCTGGTCGAGATTCAGTACCCGATCGAGCGAGCGGAATAGCGCGCAAAGCGTGCCTGACACACAAAAACCGGGGGACGCAGGCGCGCCCCCCGGCTGTGTTTGACCTGACGCTCCCGGCTTACTCCGCCGGAAGTTCCTGCTTGACTTCGATCGTGCCAGAGGTGATGCCCTCGATCGCGGCGTTGGCCGCGTCGACGATGCTCTGGTCGAGCGCCACCCCACCATACACGATCTTCAGCCCGCCGTTGGACAGGGTCAGGCTGTAGGCCGTGCCACCCAGGCTGCCCTGGGTGATCTGCTCGACCATGTTGCCCAGGACCGGCGTCCAGTTGAAGACCTGGCTGGCGACCACCGTCTCCGGCCACTGGGCCGACTGGTCGCTCTGCGTCCCGAACCAGTAGCCGCCCGCCGCCTGGATCGCTTCGATCGCCCCCACCACCTGCTGGGCCGAGCCGGTCAGGACATCCGCCCCGGCCGCGATCTGGGTCTGGGCCGTCTCGGCCGCCGCCGCGGTATCGCCGAAGGAGCCGGTGTAGGCCACCTGCAACGTCGCGTCGGGGTTGGTGGCTTCCACGCCCTGGATGAAGCCGTTGATGTACAGCAGCGCGTCTCCCGCCGGCACCGGGCCAACCACGCCCAGCACGCCGCTCTCGGACAGCATGGCGGCCATCACGCCGTTGACGTACCCGCCCTGCTCGGCGTTGGCTTCATAGGCGAAGATGTTGGTAATCCCCTGCTCCGCGCCCGTGTCCGAAGCCGTGCCCCACGCGAAGGCCGTGCCGGGGTAGTCCGGGGCCAGTTCGAACAGCGAAGTGCCGTACTGCGTGCCGTGGGCGATAACCAGGTTGTAGCCATCCTCGGCGTAGTCGCGCAGGGCCTGGGCCGCCGCCGTCACGTCAAACATGCCCTCGGTGTAGGCGATTTCCATCTTCTCGGGGCCGCCCAACTGCGTCTGGAGTTCGACCAGCCCGCTGTAGATCGACTGGCTCCACGCCAGGTCGGTGATGCTGGACGGCATCACCACCGCCACCCGGAACTGCTCCTCCGGCACCATCCCCAGCGGGTAAACCACCCCGGCCATGATATCCTGCATGGCCTGCTTGCCCGCCGCAAAGACCTCGGCCGGGACCTCCGTCAGGGCCTCGTTAAAGGCCATCTTGAGCGCGCCGGTATTGAAGGTCGACTCATACGCGACCCCGCCCAGCACGCCGGCCGCGCGGCTGTCCAGCATGGCCTGGAGGATGGGCTGCCAGTCGTACCACTGGGCCGCCACGACCGTCTCCGGCCAGACCAGAGCCTGGTCGGTATCGGTGGCGAACCAGTAACCGCCCGCCGCCTGGATCGCCTCGACCGCGCCCGGCACCTGCTGGGCGGAGCCGGTCAGGATGTCCGCCCCGGCCGCGATCTGGGTCTGGGCGGCTTCGGCGGCAGCGGCCGTGTCACCGAACGAGCCGGTGTACGCGACCAGCACATTGACATCCGGGTTGGTGGCGTGCACACCCTGCATGAAGCCGTTGTTGTAGAGGATGGCATCCCCCGCCGCGACTGGACCGACGATGCCCACAGTGCCGGACTTGGTCAGCAAGGCCGCCATCACGCCATTGACGTAGCCGCCCTCTTGGGCGTTCCCGCCATAGGCGAAGACGTTGGTCAACCCCTGATCAGCGCCGGTATCCTGGGCCGTGCCCCAAGCGAAGGACGTCTCAGGATAGTCCGCGGCCAGCTCAAACAGCGAGGTGCCGTACTGCGCCCCGTGGGCGATGACCAGGTCGTAGCCCTCGTCGCCGAAGTCACGCATGGCCGCGGTGGCCGCGGTGACGTCCCACAGGTTCTCGGAATAGCTGATCTCCAGGGCGCTTTCGCCGCCCATCGCCTCCTGAACCCTAACCAGCCCTTCGTACATGGACTGGCTCCAGGCCAGGTCCGTGATGCTGCTGGGCAGAATCAGCCCAACCCTGATCGGGTCCTGGGCTGCGACCGGGCCGAGCGCGGTCAGCAGCAAAGCGGACACCAGAATACCAACAAGGATTCTCTTCATGGAAAGTTCTCCTCTACTCACACGAAAAAGCATGGGATGGCAATCAGGCGTTCGCACGCCTGGGATACCCGAGTTCATTGGACCATCTGTCGGGAGAGTCACAGACCGCGCCCCAACAACGTCCCATGTCCCGCGTGTCACCGGATGCCCACCCGGACGAGACGGCGCTTCCCCACCACTCACCACGAACCACCTACCACCAACCGCCTTTATCCCTCCCGCTCGAACGGCTTGGAGAGCGCGGCGGGCTCCACTCGCTTGCGCTCCCGCGCGAAGATCAGCACGACAATGGTCAGGATGTACGGGATCATGATCAACAGGTTGGGCGGGATGTCCGCCCCGTTGATCTGGATGTTGTAGTTCTGGACGAAGTTCTGGAGGATGCTGGCGAAGCTGAACAGCAGCGCCCCGGCCATCACCCGCAGGGGCGACCACGCCCCGAAATAGACCAGGGCCACGGCGATGAAGCCCGCCCCGGCGATCATGTTCTCCTGAAAGACGTTGGTGATCGCGATCGAATACGACGCCCCGGCCACCCCGGCCAGCGTGCCGCCCACGATCACGGCGCTGTAACGCACCCGGGCCACGCTGACGCCCATCGAGTCGGCGGCGGCGGGGTTCTGCCCGGCGGCGCGCACCTGGAGACCCCAGTTGGTGCGGTTGAGGACCCACATCGAGATCGGCACCAGGGCGAAGGCAATATACACCAGGATGTTGTGGCGGAAGAACACCGGGCCGAGGAAGGGCAGGTCGCTGAGGACCGGAATCTGGAGCGCCTGGAAGCCGGAAACCGTGATCACGCCCCCGGCCAGCACCTTGAACAGCAGGCTGGAGAAGCCCGTCCCGAACAGCGTGAAGCCGATGCCGCTGATGCCCTGCTCGGCCTTGAAGGTCACGCTGACGATCGCCATCGCCAGGCCCATCAGCCCGCCGACCAACATCGCGCCCAGCAGGCCAATCACCGGATGGGCGCCCAGCCCCTTGCTGGACGTGACGAAGATCGCCACGAACGCACCCATGTACATCGTGCCTTCCACGCCCAGGTTGAGCACCCCGGAACGCTGGGCGAAGACCTCCCCCAGCGCCGCGAACAGGAACGGCGTGGCGAAGAGCGTGGTCAGGCGCAGGACTTCGGCAATCAGATTCGGGATGTCGGTCATGCGGTGACCTCCGAGGCGGCGGACTTGGGTTCCTGGGACGGGGCGACCTGCTGGGCGCGGCGGCGCGCGCTGCGGCGACGCACCCACAGATCGCTGCTGACCACGAAGATCACGACCAGCCCTTGCAGGGCGGTGATCGTGGCCGACGGAATCTGCATGCTGCGCTGCATCTTGTCCGCGCCAACCAGCAGCGCGCCGAACAGGATCGCGGAGGGCACCGCCCCCAGCGGGTGCAGCCGCCCGAACAGGGCCACGACGATCCCCGAGAAGCCGTAGCCGACCGCGAAGCCCTCGACCATGCGGTGGGTCACGCCGGTGACTTCCACCGCCCCGGCCAGCCCGGCCAGCGCGCCGCTCAGGATCAGCGACAGGGCGAGGTAACGCGGCACGCTGATGCCCGCATAGCGCGAGGCTTCCCGGTTGAGGCCGACCGCCCGGATGCGATAGCCGAGCGTGGTCCGCCACAGCAGGACGTAGACCACCACCGCCGCCACCAGCCCGATGAAGATGCCGGTGTGAATCTGCGAGGGCGGGGCCAGCCGCCCCAGCCAGACGCTCTCCGGCAGCGGGGCCGACTGCGGGACGCGCGTCCCGGCCTGGATTTCCGCCGGGTCGATCATCGGCCCGCTGAGCAGGAAGAGCAGGAGTTGCACGGCGATCTCGTTCATCATGACCGTGCTGAGGATTTCGTTGACTTCGAAGCGGGCTTTGAGGATGCCGGGGACGGCCCCCCAGACCGCGCCGGCCAGCATCCCGACCAGCAGGGTCAGGATCGTCAGCAGCCAGCCGGGGAGTGTCGGGCCGAAGGCCAGGGAGAAGGCCGTGGCCGAAACCGCGCCGACGAAGAGCTGGCCTTCCGCGCCGATATTGATCATGCCGCCGCGGAAGGCGATGCAGATACCGATGGCGACCAGCAGCAGGGGCGTGGCGCGGGTGAGCGTGCGGAACAGGTTGCGGTCGCTGCCGAACGCGCCATCGAGCATGGCGCTGTAGGCTTCGATCGGATTCTTGCCCAGCGCCAGGAGGATGATGGCCCCGACGCCCAGCGCCAGCAGGACGGCGATCAGCGGCGCGAACGCCACCACGGGATCGCCCCCCAACAGCCGGTGAAACCAGGTGCGAGATTTCATGCGGCCCCCTCAGTGAGAATGGTGCGGCACGTGGGTTGTTAAAGCTGATGATTATTGTACCCGACCCGGCGAGGAAGCGCAGGTTGCAGCCGGATGAAGCTCTTAAGGAGCATGGTACAAAAAATGCCCCCGCCCGCGATACGGTCAAGTCTCATCAATTTTCTTGTAAAGATGTCCAGTGTGCGGTCAAGCAACAGGAAGCACTAGTATGCCTGAGGTTGGAATGGGTTAGTTCGCTCTACTCAGGAAACTCGATATCCCAACTTCCCGGTTCGATCTGTTCGCAGCCAGCCTCGATGGCAGCCGCCATCGCGTCCAGGTCTTCTACCGAGATGGCGCCAGCGAACCGGTTTAGCTCAGCGCGAGACATCACGCCGGGGAGGCGCCTGGCGGGAAGCCCGCGCACGAAGCGCAAGACCTGCTGCTGCTGAGGGAGGGTAAGACGATCCAGTTCCTGCAAAATCTGTTGTCTGAGCATGTTATCAGTCATCTCGGCTCTCCTCCTGACTCAACTGTAAACCCTCTATCAGTTCAAAGTGTCTGTCACGAGTGAATAACGGTAAAGAATGCTGAATGGCGAGTGCAGCTATCCACAGATCATTTTCAGGGATTGGCCGTCCTTGTTGCATTAAACGATGCTTGATCTGTCCATAATGATCCGCTGTTTCGGCGTCACACGTCAACAACAGGATTCTATCAGCGAAAGCCTTTGCCCTCTCAGTATTTTCGATCACCCGGCTGGAGCGCTGTGCGCCAAAATACAGCTCGCCAAGAACGATTACGGGCAAATAGAGCCGTTTACCTACCAAAAATTCTAACACCACCGGTTCGTTTTTGAAGAGCGCTATGACGATATTCGTATCCAACAGAAGTGCTTCGGGCATTGGATTCTTTCCTTATGAGACACATCTGTCGC
>CAZHMJ010000115.1:0-14353 GCA_964533805.1 uncultured Anaerolineae bacterium
GGGCTCGACTGGTTGAGCATGACCGTCTTCCTGCACCTGACCGGTGGAATCACCAGCCCGGCTGTCTCCTTCTTCTTCATCCACGTCGTGATCGTCACCGTCATGCTGCCAGCCTACGCGCCGATCTACGCGGCACTGGCGATCACCATGCTCGGCGGGCTGGCGCTGCTGGAAGCGCAGGGGGTACTTCCGCATTACACCGTCCTGCCGGGCGTTCCTGCCGATCTTCACACCAATGCATTCTTCGTCCTGGCCCAGATCATCTTCCTGGGCACGGGTCTGGTCGCAACAGTTTTCATCGCGTCAGGAATCGTATACCGCCTGCGCCAGCGCGAGCTCCATATCGCGGCGCTGCTGCAAACCGCCCAGGACGTCAATTCGACCCTGGAACTGGCCCCAACCTTGGAACACCTGGCGAGAAATGCGGCCGAGGCGTTGGCAGTGCGCGGTGCTTCGATCCGGCTGCTGGACGCCAAGCGCGAGACCTTGAATCTGGTTGCTTTCCATGGCCTCAGTCAAAGCTATCTCGACAAAGGCCCCGTGAGCCTCCAACATAGCGAGCTTGACCGAAAGGTCCTGGCCAATCAGGCGGTGATCATCTGTGATGCAACCAGAGATTCCCGGCTTCAGTACCCGCAGGAAATCGCTGCCGAAGGCATCCAGTCCATGCTGGTGGTGCCGATCGTCAGCCACCAACGTTCGTTGGGCGTGTTGCGCGTTTACTCCGAAAGCCGCAGGTGTTTCACGGAGGAGGACGCCGAATTCCTGACCGCCATCGCCCAGCAAGGGGCCACGGCCATGGAGAATGCCATGGCGCACGAACAGTTATACCAGGCCGATCAGGAGCGCGCCCAGTTCGTCCGGACAGTCACCCATGAACTTCGCGCGCCGGTAACTGGCGCCCAAAGTTTGATGCGCGTCCTTTTGCGTGGCATGGCCGGCGACCTCTCCGACCAGCAGAAGGACATCCTTCGCCGGCTGGAAAGCCGCCTCGACTCGTTGCTGGCCCTGATCAACGACTTGCTCTCGTTCGCCGCCAGCAAAGCTGTCGACATGCACCAGCCGCCACAGCCCACCCCACTCAACACGATCCTGCGCAACATCGAGGAACGGTATGCCATCCAGGCGCAGGAGAAAGGGCTGGCATTCAGTACCGCCATTCCGGCCGACCCACTCACTGTCAGAGCGAATGAAGACGGTTTGAGCCGTATCCTGGATAACCTGGTGGGGAACGCGATCAAGTACACGCCCTCCCCCGGTAGTGTGACCCTCACCCTGACTCATGATGCTGAGAGCGTGGTCATCACGGTCACCGACACAGGGATTGGAATCCCCGAAGACGTGCTGGAGAATCTCGGCCAGGAGTTCTTCCGTGCTTCCAATGCCAAGGAAGCCGGGATCAGCGGGACAGGGCTGGGGCTAACCATCGTCAAACAGCTTGTCGATTACTTCGGGGGCACCTTCCACGTGGAAAGCAAGCTGAACCAGGGCAGCACCTTCACGGTCACCCTACCCGTTGCGGCCAGCCCTGACCTTGCCCCGACATAGAAACCAAAAACGCCTCGCAGCGAGGCGCTCTTGTCTTGCTTGTGATGCGGCGGACGAACAGCTAGGCCTGGATTTCGACCACGACCCCTTCTTCCGCCCAGTTGTAGAGCAATTCAGCGTTGGTGTTGCTCAACAGAATACAACCATACGTCACCCGCGTCCCCAGGCTGTTGGTCCATAGAAGCTGGCTGCCGCCCCGCGTTGGGAAACCGTGAAAGCCGTTCGTGAAATCCGCTCCGGGTATCGGCCGGTAGACTCCCAGAAAATAGGGCATATACAGGTTCCAGTTGGCCGCGTAAGCATTCGGCTCGTGCAGGATAATCTGGTAGATCCCCGGCCAGGTTGGGCTGGAGGCAATCCCGGTGCTGGTCAGCCAGTCCCATTTCAGCGCGCCATTTTCGTAGACCCACACGCGCTGCTGGCTGATGCTGACCACGATCCGCTTGTCTGGGACCGGCGGGAAGTCGAGGAAATTGTCCACCGAAGGAATCACGATCGTCTGACCGGGATAGACGCTTTCCAGGCCTGGATTGGCCTGCTCGATCCAGGGATACGGCACGCCATAGTCCCAGGCGATACTGATCAGCGTTTCGCCAGACTGGACAATATGCTGTCCATCGTGATGGTACACCCTCGCCAACCCTTGCGGCGATCCGGCCGCCAGGTTGGCATTCAGGTTGGCAAGCACCTCGTCCAGGTCCAGATAGCGGGATGGATCGAGTACCGCAGCAGCCTGGGATTCCACGAACGCGCGGACCGGTTCCGGCTGGAAGGCGAGAGCCAGGCCGGTGGCAGCGCTGCTGTCCGGCGCGGTGGTGAGCCACGAGCCCCATGCCTCCGGGGGAGCCGACCAGTGAACCGAATCGCCGGTCACCGGATCGAAGACCCGGATATCCAGGGGATTCGCCAACAGGCGTTCCGCCTCGGCCACCATGGCGCTCGAATCGGTGATTGCAGGCGCGACTTCAGCCATCACCAGGTCCAGCATCCCATCTTCAAGTACATCCCCATCCCGGAGCTGGGCCAGCGTAGCCTGGATCACAAGCTCGCGTCCGGCCTGGGCCGGAGTCGGCTCCACCCGGCCGGCGACCAGATGTACCCCAGCATTGACCGGCGCGCGCTCCAGGTTGGGAGCCAGTTCCAGCAGCGCTTCGCGCATCCGGTTCTCGTCCATGTGTACGATCGGAGAGATATCGAGCGGGGTCAACCACCCGGCCAGCGACATCAGGGCATGGCTGCGCGAGAGAGCGCGCTCGGCGGTCGCGACCGCATCCAATTCGATTCCCAGCGAGGCGGCATCGACCTGCCAGACCCGCCCTTCATCGCGTAGCGTCACCAACGACCACTGCGTACCCAGGGTCATAGCTGCTTCGGTAACTGTCTGGCCGCCCACCGCAATCTGGGCCACCGTCACGCGCGGCGCAATCCGGTCGTTGTAGAAAAGCATGAACCCGGCCGCCAGAACCACACAAAACAAGATTCCCGCCAGGGCGATACCGATCACCGGCGTCACCACACCCCACCAGACCAGCCGTCCACGAGAACGACGAGAGGTCGGGATGTTCGCACGTCGAGAGGGTACGGATGAACTGCGGGGGACAACGGGCCAACCTGCCGTCTGGATCACCCGTGGTTGCCTGGGGACAGGGGCAGATATAGTCGGCCGGACCTGACGAACCCGTCGCGCACGCCGCACCCGGCCAGGCGACTGAAACGGCGGGCCGGCCGGATGTCTGGAATTGGCCGCTGATGGATAGGGACGCGATTGTCTCTGCTTCATGGTCATTCGCCAATTTTCCACAATAATCTACCTGTATTGTGCCTGTGGAACAGAAAGCCTGCTGGCCGCACACCCTACGCCTGACCTCCGCCAGAGCGACCGCGCGTGCCCGCCTTCAGGCTCTATCCAGACGTCATCGACCGCAGCCCGGTTCCCGCTTCTTTTGACAGCCCATCCCATCCCGCTTACACTTGCAATAGAATCCGCCTGGACGAAAAAGGGCCCACCTGCCCCCGATTTGAGCTTGGCTGGGCTGCGCCCACGCTAGCGCGGCCAGCGAAAAAAGCGCCTTTGCTTACAACAAGGAGTGAAGGTTCTTGAACGCCGCCGATTCGATTTCCCTCTGGTCACGCGAACAGATCGAAAAACACAGTGTCGATTTGCGCCAGTTCATCGATTTCCGCGCCGCCACACTCGGCAATGGCATGCGTATCATCGAAGCCTACAACAGTAGCGGGCTGACCTTCAGCCTGCTCCCCGATCGGGGTCTGGACATCTGGCTGGCGGCCTTCAACGGCCGTCCGCTCACCTGGATCAGCCAGAACGCGCCCCACCCGCCCGATTTCGGCCTGGCCTGGTTGCGCCAGTTCAACGGTGGGCTCCTGGTCACCTGTGGCCTGACCCACGTTGGCCCGCCGGAAACCGATCCACAAACTGGTGAGCAGCGCGACATTCACGGCAGGTACAGCCTGTTGCGAGCTGGCGACCTCAGCATCACCCGCGGCTGGGTGCGGCAGGCCAACGGGACGGAGGTCTACGCGGTCGAGATGCGCGGCACGGTAACAGAGAGTGTGCTCTTCGGGGAACAGCTTCGTCTGGAACGCACGTACCGCCTTGTCCTGGGTAGTCCAGTTATCGAAATCCACGACACGGTGCACAACGTCGGGGATACCCCGTCGCCGTTGATGCTCCTGTATCACTGCAACGTGGGTTACCCCCTCGTGGCCCAGGGCACACGCCTGCATACCAGCAGCGTCGCAGTTCACCCACGCACGCCCTGGGCGGCCGAAGAACTGGATCGCTGGCCGGAGTACGACGCTCCCACCCCGAACCGGGAAGAGCAGGTCTACTTCCACCAAGTCAAGGCCGAGCCCGATGGCTGGGCAGAAGCAGCCCTTCTCCGCGCGGACTTTGGGTTATCCTTCCAGTGGAATACCCGGACAGCCCCCTACCTCACCCAGTGGAAGAATACCCGCCAGGGCATCTACGTTTGCGGGGTGGAACCGGGCAACTGTATTCCCGAAGGTCGGGAAGGCGCCCGTCAGAGCGGCCGGTTGGCGTTCCTTGACGGTGGCGCGACCCAGGAATTCGGCTTGCGCATCGAATGCCTGCCCAATTCCGCCGCGGTGGAATCAAGCCGCCGCCGGATCGAAAAGCTGGCCGGCGAGGGCCAGATCGTGACTGGATGCAACTACACGGACTACGAGACCAAAGGAGCTTGACCCATGGCAATGACCCGGGAAGAACATCTCAAATGGCAGCGCGTCGCCAAAGAGACTCTCGATCGCGCCGGAATCGTCCTGACCCCAGAAGAAACCGCCAATCTGGAAATTGCCGATCTCGGTCTAGGAGAATTCGAACAGACCGGGCTTTCGCTGATCACCTATATCAACACCGACCGGGTGTGTGCCAAAGAGTTGATCCTGCTGCCCTGGCAGACCTGCCCCCAGCACTTCCATCCCCCGGTCGAAGGCCAGCCCGGCAAGGAAGAGACCTTCCGCTGCCGCTGGGGCGAGGTCTACCTGTACGTCACCGGCGATCCGACGCCCAACCCCAAGGGACGGCCGCCCCAGCAGCGCAGGCACAATTACACCGTCTGGCATGAGATCATCCTGCGCCCCGGCGACCAGTACACCCTTAACCCGGAAACCTGGCACTGGTTCCAGGGCGGACCGCAGGGCGCGATCGTCTCCGAGTTCAGCACGCGCAGTACCGACGAAAACGACATCTTCACCGATCCCGACATCAAGCGCATCCCGGAAATCGCGGACTAGTCTACGTTCACTCAAACCCTGAGGGGGCGGCTGGCCCCCTCAGATTGTCTCCTCAACTGGCGTTCTCCTCGCCAGCAACCAACCGCATGATCTCCGGAGCCACCAGGTCGGCCAGCATCTGCGCCCCCGCCGGCGTGTAGTGTACCGGGCTGTCGGTGAATTCCTCCGCCGGCAGGGCGTTCCACAGATCGACGAACGGCCACGCATGTGCCGTCGCCTGCTCGATAAGCAGATCGCGGTAGGCATCGTAGGCCCAGCGGGGATAGAAGAAGTTGTAGCGCAGATCGCTGTTCTGGCCGCTGCTGACAAACATCGGCTCGTTGACCAGCAGAACCGGAGTCTCTCCCGCCAGCTCGAATCCAGCTTCGAGCACGTCGAATGCCAGTTCGTTCGCCGTCAACTCGACCGGCCCGGCATAGGCTTGCCAGCTTACGTCCTCGTCGAAATCAGACCGGCGCAATTCATACGATTCGGGGTAGTATTGGTCGATTCCCGTAACCGTCCAGGGCACACCATAGAGTTGCAGGCGCAGCAAGTCGAACAGCGCCCGGCGCTGACCCACAATCGTCCTCTCCCAGAAATCCAGCTCGACAAACCGGCTGTCACGTGCGTCCAGGTCGAGGTTGAAACGCTCGATCAGGCCACGCACCACCGCCGGGTTGTTCTGAAGCAACGGCGGGTAAAGCTGCTTGTCGCGCGGGAACGACTCCAGCGTCACCAGCCACACAATCAGATCGGGCTGGTAGCGCAGCCCGTAGTCCATCAGGACCAGGTCCTTGGTCAATGCCATGATCGGGTAGCCGAGGTTGTAGAATCGGAGGGGGCGCCCGTCGTCGGTCACCAATCCGGCCGTGTTCAGCTTCCCGGTCAGTGTATCCTCCGGCTCCAGCAGGAATCCCCAGGTGGCCGAGTCGCCCAGCAACAGCACCCGGAATTCGTCCGGTTGTGGGGCCGCCGCGACCTCATGCGAGGCAAACATGGCTTCCAGATTGTTCAGACTGAGGTTGTACGATTGGAACGGATTCTCGCCGTAAGGCAGGCGCACCCGCCCCGGAAACAGGCCGTTGTACAACGACAGATGCCCCAGTGCTGGCAATGGATCGGCCAATGCGAACATGACGTTCAGGATCACGAGCAGCACCCCGGCCTTAACAATCACCCGCCCCACGAACGGCCAGCGATAAGCCTCAGCCGGTTTGGACAGCCAGCGCCATGCTTCCATGCTCACCACCCGATCCCGAACAATTTCAGGAACACGTCCGCAGCCTGATCGATCCGAGGCAGGGCGAACCAGACCCAGCCCAGCATCACGAACTGCAAAGTCAGCGCCCAGCCAACGACCGTCCATACGGTCTTCAGCCGGGGCCGATCCTTAAGACTCAGATACCAGCGCCGGGTACGGTCGCTCCACCACTTGTGGACGAACAGTCCCAGACCATGCCACAAACCCCACACCACGAACGTCCAGGTCACGCCGTGCCACAGGCCAATGATCAACATCGTGACTATCTGCGCGACGAACACGACGAGTTGCGGCGACGGCTTAGGCTCGCGGTTCAGGAGGGCGCGGGAAAGCGGCGAAAAAACATAGAACCGCACCCAGTTGCTCAGGGTGATATGCCAGCTTTGCCAGAATGCTGTGATGCTCTGCCGGGTATAGGGCCGGTCGAAATTCTCCGGCAGGCGCAACCCGAACAACAGGCCGAGGCCGATCGCAATGTCCGTATAGCCGCTGAAATCCAGAAAGAGGCGCAGGCCGTAGCCGTACAGCAGCAGCCAGCCGCCCCAGGCCGACATGAACTGTGCCGCGTTGGCTGGGCCGAGCGCCAACAGCACCAGGCTGTCCGCGATCACGAACTTCTTGAGGATTCCGATCAGGATACGGCCGGCACCCTCGACGATCCGCGCGGCGTCCGGGCCGGTCAGCGTAGGGACAGTCCGCAAATCCTTGACGAAGCGTTCGGCCCGATCGATCGGGCCTGCCGTCAGCGCCGGGAAAAACGTTACGTAAGTCAGCGCCTCGCGCAGGCTCAGCACCGGCAGCTTGCCGGTCTGCCGGTCGCGCAGGAGATGAATCAGCCGGAACGCGACATACGAAAAGCCCAGCCACGAGAGATCGCCGGGCCGGGCCAAATCGACCTGCTGGCCGCTCAGCGCCCGGAGGATGCCCGCGACAGCAATCGCCAGCGGTTCCGTCTTGAGCACGGCGAACAGGCCGACGATCAGCGCGATCAGCAGCGTCATGAAACGGCCCCGGCCCCGCAAGCGAAGCCCAATCAGGCCGATCGCCGCGCCAGCGATCGCCAGCGCCAGCGCGACTGCGGGAATTTCCGGGGCGCGGGATGGCGTCGGACGAACCTCCGGCGGCAAGTAGCGCGTCGCCGCCAAGCCAAGGATCAAAGCAACCAATACCACGAGTGTAAGCAAATCCTCGCGCGCCGGAGCTGACTCCGACGGGAGTGTGAACCACCAGATCGCCGCCGCAAGGATCAGGGTCGCCGTCGGCAACGCGAAATCGAGGTAGCGAATCGTCAGCGTCGGACTGAGCCAGTAAACCGCGACCACACTGACAACCATCAGCACCCAGCCGCGCCAACGAGCAGGCAGCAGCCAGATGTAGATTGCCGCCACAAGCAGGGCAGCGGCAAGATAAGTGAGAGTCATGATCTTAGAAGCCCTGGTATATCCACTGCGGCGCGCTGTCGGTCGTCACGATCACCAGCAGGAGCACGATCAGGCACAGGCCCAGCGCGAAGAGATTTTCGCGTGAAAGCAATCGTCGTCCCATCTCATCTGACCTAGGAGTGGTTGAAGCCGGTCCGGTAACAGGCTATAGTTTATGCGCCTCTGCCGGTCTTGCCAATGGAGGGCACATGCGCCGCCGTTTCATGGCCGTTACCTTGCTGTTTGTCCTGGGGGTTGCCGCCTGCACAACTCCAGCCGGGCCGACACCAAATCTCGTCCCAACCGCAACATCGCCGATCACCGTGGAAGCAACCGATGCGACGCCATCTTCCACATTCGACCCGGCCAGCGTGGCCGGGATCGACGTCGCCGCCTACCCGGTTCTTCCGGAAGTCTCGGACCAAGCTCATTCTATCTTTAATGCCAGCCGAGCTGCGGGTCACAATCCGAGAATCTTCTCCAAGATCGGGGACTGTATGACAGCCGCACCGGCCTTCCTGACACCCTTCGGCGGTGAGGACTACAATCTCGGCGAGTACAGCAGTCTCCAGAGCGTGCTGGATTTCTTCGGCGGCGTCCCGGCCCGCGGCGAGGGCTTCACGCTCGATTCGTTCGCCAATCCGGGCCTGGCCGCCGCCAGTGGCTACAACGTCGCCAGCGTCCACGACCCGACCTGGGCCGATCCGACGTGGTGCAAGGCGGGGGAGAGTCCCCTGGCCTGTGAGTATCGCGTCTCGCAGCCCGGCCTGGCGATCATCATGTTCGGCACCAACGACGCTTTCTATCTGGAGGCGGACGAGTTCGACCACTACCTGCGCCAGGTGGTCGAGCAGAGCATCGCCAGCAATGTCCTGCCCGTCCTGAGCACCTTCCCCGGCCGACCGGAATACCCGGAAAAGTCGGTGCTGTTCAACCAGATCATCATCCAGATCGCCCTGGACCACGACCTGCCGCTGATCAATCTGTGGCTGGCCTTGCAGGAGTTGCCCGACGGCGGAATCAACCTCGACGAGACCATTCACCTGACCGTGCCCGAAGACAGCCGCACGGGCGTGTTTGACGAACCACATTTACAGGCCGGATACACCACCCGCAATCTGATCACGCTCCAGGCCCTTCAGGTACTTCAACAGCAACTGGGCTTGAGCGCCGGCTAGGAGCAACCCCGTTAAGACGGTTGAAGCAAACATCACGGTTATTGGAGGAGACACCATGCGATTGACCCGAACCTTGATCACCCTCAGCCTGGGCGTGCTGCTCGTGACCGCCGCCCTCCTGCCCTTTAAAACGGGCCAGGCCCAGGAATCTGGTGCCGTGTGCCCTGCCCTGCTCACGGACTCCGTGGCCTCGGTCAATACAACCTGCGCCGATCTGGCTGAAGGCGAGGCCTGCCTTGGCGCGGGCGAAGGCGCCCCGCTGGTCGCGCCGGGCGACCGGGCCAGCCTGAACGACCTCACCGAACTGACGACGGCCGCGCTCGATCCGGCCGCAAACAGCACAGGCATTGCCGTCTTCCGGAGCCGCTTCGACCTACCATCCGATTCCGAACAGGCCGTCACCGGCGTGCTGTTCGGTGGCGCTGGGCTAACCAACCGGGTCGATCCGGGCGCGGAACCGGCTCCGACCATCACCCTCCAGAACATCGCGGGTTACCCGATCAACCTGCGTTCCGGCGCGGGCACGGGCTTCGCGGTCAGCGGATCGCTGGATGATCAGCTCACGATTGTTGCGGATGGGTGGAACGCCGCCGGGGATTGGTACCGCGTCCTGGCCGATACAGGCCCGGCCTGGGTCTACCGCGACCTGATCACCATCGCCGAGGGCGATCCGGCGTCGCTGGTTGTCCGTGAAGATACGGACGTTCTGCTGGATTATGGCGCGCCATTTCAGGCTATGGAGCTAGCCGCTCCTGCGGAGGAAGATAACCCGCCGTGTGGGGCAGGTTCCTCTGGCCTGTTGCTCCACCTGGCAGGCGAAGACACCGTCCACCTGGGTATCAATGACATCGATCTGGCCTTCAGCGAGGCAGCGCTTTTCGTGCAAACGGATGAAGTTGCCCTTCAGATCATCGTCCTGATGGGCGAGACCTCGGCGGTATTCAACGGCCAGCGGGTGACCGCCGGCGCAGGCCAACGGATCGTCGTTGAATATGCCTCCGAATCAGGGCCGATCGTCTATCAAGCCTATGGCTATGCGGCCCTGGAAGGCACACCGCTCGACCTCCTGCCACTGAGCCTGACCTGCACGGCGGGTGTCCTTCCTGATGAGACGGAAATCAGCCTGATGAGCGGCCCTGGGGAGGACTACCAGACTGTGACCGCCGCCGATCCTGAGTTGCATTACACTGTCACCGGGCAGACAACCGACGAGAGCGACGCGCTCTGGTGGCGGTTGGACATGGTGGGCTTCGGTCAGGCCTGGGCACCCCAGGCCAGCCTCCATACACGCGGTCTGTGCGGCGAGATTGAGCAAGTCAGCGCCCCACCGCCGATGTCAACCGCTGGGGGAGGACAGTCCAGCGGCCTGGTGCCCGCCGGGCAATCCGTCTGGCAGACCGAACCCGGTCTGGACAACACCAGCGGCACCTGCACACAGCCGCCGGTAGCGATGTGTGCTCATCTGGCCGCGATCGTAACCAACGCCGACGGCACGCTCACCTGGCGCGGGCAGGAGCCAATGCCGTATACCATGCAGCCAGCCGGCGCGAATACCTACGCCTACAATGGCCGCAATGCGCTCAACAACGGCAACCTCCAGATGAGTCTGACATTCTCGGACCCGACCGCGTGGACAATGGTCGCCACCACGGTCTACGACACCGATCCCGGCTGCCAGCACACCTTCTACTACACCGCAACCCGCAACTGGTAAGCAAGACAACAGCGGGCGGCCGTGATCTGGCCGCCCGCTAGCATATCCTCCACACAAAATCGAAACCCTAGGTCTCGTCCGGCTGACCCAGGACTTCTTGCAGGAACTTAGACCGGTTGGCCCGCCGAGCGATCTTGCCGCTGCTGGTTTTGATCAGCCACATGCGATCGACCAGGTGGACATAACGGCAGACCACATCCATGTTCTGAGTGACGCAGGCCCGAATCTCACGGCTGATCGTAGCCCGCTCCTCAGGGCTTTCGACATCCACCTCGGCGATCACGGCCATGTCCTCCGTCCCCAGCCGGTCGTTATACACGCCAAACGCCACGACCCGGCCTGCGTGAACGCCCGCAATCGAATTGACCAGCGTCTCGATATCCTGCGGATAGATGTTCTTGCCGCCGATGATGATCAGGTCCTTTTTGCGCCCGGTGATGAACAGTTCGCCATCGGCCAGGTAACCCATGTCGCCGGTGAAGTACCACCCATCCGCCATGACCTCGGCAGTCGTCTCTGGGCGGCGATAATACCCGCTCAGCATGGAGGTGCTCCGCAGCGCAATCTCGCCCACATGCCGATCGGGGAGGTCCTGGCGCTGGTCGTCCACAATGCGCAGGGCACAACCCTCAATTGGACGGCCACAGGATACGATCGTCATCGACGGGACATCCTCCGAGGCGACCGGAACCGCCTGACGGCGTTCCATGAGCGCGGTCCGCTCCACCCTATCGAGCCTGACCGGTCGCTCGATCGCGCTCTGCGTCACCGCGAACGTATTCTCGGCCATCGCGTAGCAGGTCAACAAGGATTCCGGACGAATCCCACAGGATGCAAACCGTTCCACAAACGCCTGGTGACTTTCCGCATGGACCGGCTCTGAGCAGTTGATCACCGCCCGCCACGAGGACAAATCGAGCGCCTCCAGATCGCCGTCCCGCACGCGAGTCGCCAGGAAGTTGTAGGCGAAGTTGGGCAGCCAGCACAACGTACCGCGATACCGGGCGATGGCTTGCAGCAGGATGATGGGATCGCGAACCCAATGGAAGGGCGACATCATCACCAGGGGAATGCCTTCCATGATTGGCATCACGAACCCGGCAATCAAGCCCATGTCGTGATAGAGCGGCAGCCAGCTTACTACGACATCGTCCGGTGTCAGGTGAATGGCCGCGCTGTAGCTGCGCACCTGGTTGAGCACCGACCGGTGGGAGAGCATGATCCCTTTTTGCAGCCCGGTACTGCCAGAGGAATGCTGCAGAAAGGCGGTGTCATCCGGCTGGGCCGGATTGCGAGCCAGATAGTCGCGAATATCGCCACCCGGCTGAAGCTGCTCGGTCGTCAGGAGAGTGGGCGGCGTCGAGCACGTGCCCAGCACCTTACGCAGTGCAGGCTCCAACTCGGCATAGGTAATCACCACCCGGACACCAGAGTGCTCGACGAGTTTCTGCACGCTGTCATAATACCGCTCTGGATCGAGTTTCTCGGTCAGGAACGGAAAAATGGACGGCACGGCTCCCAGCAGCATGGCCCCCCAGAAACCAAACAGGACAGCCTCCCCATGCTGGAGCACGAGCACCACCAGGTCTCCCGGTTGAACACCGACCTGTTCCAGGGCATAAGCGTAGCGAGCCGATTCCGCCAGGAAATCGCCGTAGGTGATGGTCCGATCGCCTTCGTGACTGACCAGAGTCACCGCTGGGGCGGCGGGCCGTTCTCGATACAGCCAGCGCGCCCGATCGAGCAAAGTCTCCGTCTGGGCATGGGCTGGAGCAATGGGTTGAACCTGGCGCATCACCGCTTCGCTTCCACAAAGGCCACGATCTGACCCAGTGTGTTCATGTTGTCCGCGGTCAGATCGACGTCGTCAAGGTGAATGCCAAACGTCTTTTCGACAAACAGGGCCAGCTCAACCAGGGAAAAGGAATCGATCAAGCCGCCGGTGATCAACGGCTCGTCATCCTGCAGCGGATAGCTCGCGTCACGGATCATCTCAGCAGTGATAAAAGCACGAATTTGATCCTTCATGTTGTCCACTTCCTCCAGAACACAGGTTGTTTAAGTGACGGCAAAGCGCACTTACTATACCACAGGCATCCCGCGGCACCGCACGCCATCAAAAAGGGCCGGCGGATCAGGCCGGCCCGGATTCTCCCGCAACGAGGAATCAGCGCAGCAGATTCTGCTGCAACACCTGCAAAGTCTGCAGCGCAATCAAATTGAACTGAACCATGCCCCAGTTATTCTGATCGCCGGTGAAATTCATCCAGCGGTCGCCGCTGAACGACAGGTGGAAGTTGTCGTCCTGCAAGCCGCCATTGGGTAGCGGTCGGAGCGCCAGCCAAAGATTGACCACAGGCAGGTCTTCCTCTTCAGCGATATCCAGCACGACCGCATTCATCGCGAGCGATTTTTCCCAGTTGTAGTTCGGATTGCTGGGGAACGTGAACAGGATGGGCACCACGCCCCGGCGAATGGTCTCGCGGACGACCCGCCGCAGGTAGTAACCGTAGTCATTGACGCCGTAAATCTGGGCATCAACCGAGCCAAACATGATCAGGGCAACACTTGGGCGGAGGATGCGCAGATCGCATAGCAGTGGGGCCTCGTTGGCCAGGCAATGCGCCGGATCGGCCCACACCGTGTCGAGCACAGCCGCCGCGCTGAATGCACTGGCTGCCGCCATACTCTCATTGACGAACGAATTCGTTACCCCATCGCGGGGCGAGACCGAGAAGAAATCGATTGTGCTTTGCAGGCTGCCATAATCGCCTAGGGTGTACTCACCCGCCCCAATTGGCACCAGAAACGCCAGGTGCTCCGTATGGCAATCGCCCACTTTGGAGAAAACATTGGGCCGCATGCCCAGGCTGCGCCCCGTGCGATAGATCGCCCTGGCACGGTCCGTGATGGCGGGCATGATCGGTTGGGCTTCCAGCCGGGCAAGAATCTCATTGAAAATCTGCGCCCCGGTGATGACGTCCTCACTGACAGGCAGGCTGTTCAGATCGACATTAGGATTGACGACACTGGTAATGGCCCAGCCGCGCTGTCCATCACTGGTGTTGACCAGAAGGTACAATCCGTCCGGGTTGCGCGCCTCGATGTTCACGGCGGCGCGGCGCGGCAAATCGGCCAGCACCGGGTAGTTGGAATTCGGCCCCTGGAACAACAGTGTCCGGTTGCTGGATTGAGCCGCCGGCACCTCGCCCTGGCTGTCTACGATGACCGGGGCGCTCCCGCTGCTGATGATCTCCTCGACCTGAGGCACCAGCGCCACGTCGTTGCTCCCCCAGATCAAGAAACGGGACGCCACCCAACCCCGCAAGGCTCCATCTTCAGTATGAACCAGCACCCAATCGCCGTACTGATTGCGTCCTTCCACCACTACACGGACCCCGCGCGGAATGGTCGTGAAACTCATGAAATCAGACCCAGGCCCGCTGCGCACATTGAGATTCGAGATTACCTCCAG
>CAZHMJ010000116.1:0-11126 GCA_964533805.1 uncultured Anaerolineae bacterium
ACCCAGCAGGCCGAGCGCGACCACGATCGGCGCGGCGAAGGCAGCGATGGGACGGAGTCGCCAGCGGCGTGGATCGGCCCCGAACAGGTAGAAGCCCACGATCGGGATCGTCACGGCATAGGTCAGGTTGATGCCCAGGGCCAGGCCCAGCGCCGCTCCGGCGAGAATCAAGCCGCGCGGGCGGGCTGTTTCCCGGTAGACACACGCGGCCCACACCGCCCCGGCCAGCAGCAGCCCGGCCAGCGGCTCCCCGAACAGGGTTTTGGTATACGGCAGGGCCAGGGTCGCCAGACCGAAGATCAGCCCGGTCAGGAAGGCGGCGGCCGGGCGCGCCCCGGTTCGCCGGGCCAGGCTGTAAACAAGCGTGCCGGTCAGGGCTGTGACCAGGGGGTTGAGCAGCATCGCCGCTGCGCGCACGGGCAGTCCGGGCAGCGCGTCCGCCAGGGCGACCAGCGGCAGCAGGGCCAGCGACGGCGTCAGGCCCTTCTTGGCGTAGAATGTGCCATCCGGCCCGAAGCTGCCCACTACCTCGTTCAGCGCCCCGGTCTGGGGGATATCGACCCGGCCGTGGCGCAGCAGGTTGGCGCTGACGGCCAGCATGGCCGTGCCGTCGATCGAATCGGGGACGGGCACGTAGGCCAGCAGGTAAAGACCCAGCAGCACGATCACCAGGGCCAGGCGCAGGCGGTTGTCAGCGGGCATCGGGTCGCCTCATCGGGCAGGGCAAAGCCTCCACACGCGGCCGAGTCTAGCGCGTCCAGCCGGGATGGCGAGTCCGTGAGCGGGAAAAACCTCACCGCAGAGAACGCAGAGTAAAGGGGAAGGGAAGGGAAAAACGCGGCTGTTTCGGGAGGGGATTTCACGTCGGAGATGCAATTCAGACGCAACATGTCCTGACCGATTCCGCTTTGGCGGCTCTGCGGTTCGATGGCCTTTGTTCTTGCTGGCCGCGCCCGATTCCGGCTAGACTCCGCCCATACCACCCCGCGCGAAAGGAGCGTCGATCATGGAGACTCGCCCGCTTGGCAAGGATGGCCCGGCCGTGCCGGTGATCGGGCTGGGGGCGTGGCCGCTGGGCGGCGGCCGCGGCCGGATGGACGAGGCGACCGCGATTCGGATCGTGCGCGACTGCGTGGCCTGCGGCATCACGCTGATCGACACCGCCCAATCGTATCACACCAGCGAGGAAGTCATTGGCAAGGCCCTGCGCGGGCTGGATCGCGACCGGGTTTTCCTGGCGACCAAGGTCAGCCACGACTTCTCCCCGGCCGGGGTGCGGGTCGCGCTGGAAGCCAGCCTGCGCCAGTTGGGCACCGATCGCGTCGATCTCTACCAGGTTCACCGCTGGGACGCGGCGGCCCCGATCGAGGCCACGATGGAGGCCCTCGCCCGGCTGCGCGAGGAAGGCAAAATCGGCTGGATCGGCGTCTCCAATTTCAGCCCGGCCCAGATCGACCTGGCCCGGCGGGTCGCCCCCGTGCACAGCGCCCAACCGCTGTACAGCATGTTCGACCGCCAGATCGAGGCCGACCTGATTCCCTACTGCGCGCGCGAGGGGATCGGCCTGCTGCCCTACGCCCCGCTGGCCCAGGGGCTGCTGGGCGGCACGCTGCGGCCCGATCGGGTCTTCGCGCCGGACGACGAGCGCTCGCGCTGGCGACGCTTCAAGGGGGAGACGTACGCGGCCTACCTGCGCATCGCCGGCCGGCTGGCCGAGGTGGCGGCGGACAAGGGCCTGAGCCTGCCCCAACTGGCGATCGCGTGGCTGCTGCGGCTGGAAGCGATCACCTGCGTGCTGGTCGGGATGGGCAGCCCGGCCCAGGTCGAGCCGCCGCTGGGCGCGGTCGGCGTGACCTTCTCCGCCGAGGAGCTGGCCCGCATCGAGGCCATCCTGGCCGATGCGCCCGACGTCGCGATCTACACCTAGCGGCAAGCGTCCAGGCGTCTAAGCGACAAGCGTACCCATCGTGCACCACTGTACCGAGTCAAAAGTGTCGGAGTGAAGAGGCTTCACGCCCGACCGTCCTTACCAATAACTGAAAACTAACAACTGATAACTGGCTTCACAAGCGATTCCACAGCAGCGGGATCAGCATCTCCAGGTCGGACAGCCCACCGTGGGCGCTGATCATCGGGTGGGCGGAGGGCGGCAGCAGGCCGTCATCGACTCGCACGCCTGGGCGCGGGATCACGATCAGGTCGCCCAGGCGGTGGATCGTCTCGGCGTAGGGCGGCTCCGGGCCAAAGAGGCCCGCCGCCAGCGCCTCGGCTGGCTCCAGCCAGGCCAGGTCGTCCGCGAACTCGCGCGCCAGGCAGTCGACCACGGCCGGGCGACTGCCCTCGCTCAGGTGCAGGTAGGTCAGGCGCATCTCGCCGCTGGCCAGCCCGCGCAGCGCGTCCCGAATCGGCCCGGTTCGGCCGTCGGTCTTGAGATTGATCTCCTGCGGCGCGTCGGCGTGGCCGTGATCGGCCGTGAACAGAACCAGCGTTTGCCCGTCGCGCGCGGCCGGATCGGCCAGGATCGCGGCCAGGTCGCTGAGTTGGCGGCGCATCTCCGCCGGAACGCAGGGCGCGCTGGCGCCATAGGCGTGGCAGAGGGCATCGATCGATTCCAGGTAGATGTTGATGTAGCAGCGCTGCCCGGCCGTGCGGGCCAGCAGGTCGCGCAGGTTCAGGGCCGCGTCGGCGTAGTTGAGGTGCGTGACCGTGTTCTCCGGGCGCAGGCCGCGATGGGTGTACAGCGCAATGCCGGAGTTGGCGAAGTCCTGGCGCAGGAAAGCGTAAGTGGGCACGCCCGCTGCGGCCAGGTGCGGGATCAGGCCCGGCACGGGCAGCATCTCCTCCGCCTTCAGCCCGAACGCGGCCAGCGAGCCTCTGGGCTGGTTGCCCAGCGCCGGGCACAAAAACAGCGGGATGGCCAGGGTGTTGATCTCGCGCAGGTAGACCCGGAAGCCGGTCAGCCCGTGCGCGGCGGGACTGGCCCCGGTCCACAGGGTGGAGAGGGCGGCCGTGGTCGTGCTGGGGCAGATCGAGGTCAGGGGCAGCGGGCCGCGCCCGCCGCTGAGGTCGGCCACCGCGCCGGCCAGGGTCGGGTCCTCGGCCACAAAATGGCGCAGCCAGCCATAGGCCAGCCCGTCCGAGACGATCACGATCACGCGCCGGACCCGCCCCTCCGGCGAGTCGCCGCCCCACACGGCCGCGTCCAGCGGGCGCGAATCGGGCAGCGGCGCGCCGAGCAGGGCCGCGACCGTATGCGGCACGTTGAGCAGACTCAGCCCGTCGTAGGCCGGGTAGACCAGCTCGCGCGTCCAGGCGGCGGGCAGGTCGAACAGGCGGCGGGCGCGCAGGCGCACTTCGAGCGCGTCGGCGGTGGATTGGAGGTCGAAGTGAGGCGCTAGCGTCATCGGCTGGCTCCTGGTGTGGGTGTGGGTCGCGCAAATCCACCCCGACGGGCGGCGACCGAAAAAACGGGGCGTCGGTAGCGACGCCCCGCGCGGGTCCGGGGTTAACCCACCGGGAGAACTTCGGTTGGCGGCTCGGTGGGGAATGGGGTGGCCGTCGCTGGCAGGGTCGCCGGGGGGACGCTGGAATAGTCGAAGTGGGGGACGATGCCCCAGTCGGGCGGCGGCCAGTAAATCAGCCAGGCCTTGCCGATCACGTGATCCTGGGTCACCGGGCCGAACATGTGCGAGTCGCGGCTGTTGTTGCGGTTGTCGCCCAGCACGTAGTACTCGTTCGGGCCGAGCGTGACCGGCTCCTCGACGTAGCGCGGCTCGGCGAAGGTGTACGGCTCGTTCAGCGGCACGCCATCGACGAAGACCAGCCCATCATGGACCTCGATCGTCTCGCCGGGCAGGCCGACCACGCGCTTGATCAGGTCCTCTTGCGGCTCCTCGAAATCCAGGATCACCACGTCGCCGCGCTGCGGCTGGCCCGTCAGGTAGCCCAGCCGGTTGACGATGATCCATTCGCCCGTCTCGAAGTTGGGCTGCATGCTGTCGCCCTCGACGATGTAACGCGGGGCGATCAGGTTGACCAGGGTGTAAATCGCCACGACCATCAGGATCGTGTCGCGGATGTCGTTGAACAGGGTGCGGCTGCGCACCCGGGGGCGGGGCAGCGGCGGCTCGACGGCCGTTTCTTCAAGCGCCGGTTCCGACCAATCCTCGCGCGCGGCGTCGATTTCGGCCGCAATCGGGCGGGGCTGCTGCTGTTCGAGTAGAGTGGTCACAGGTCCCTCATTTGTACGCCTGCCAGACGATGGCCTATTATAGGAAGAGTGGGGGCGCTCTGCCACTGCCTGGCGGCGGGCATTCATCAAAGACTCATCCGCGTGGCATGGCCTGGCTGTGCTGAGTCCAGAGACCAGGAGCCCCGAGGCCAGACAAAGCAAAGCCGGGCGTCCCGGCGGCGGGCGGAGAACAATCGGCTGGCCCGGTTTCCGGGCTGACGGCGGAAAATTGACCGTACTGCCCTTTTCAGAATAGAACTCCTGTGCTATTCTTGACTCGTCCGACAATGATGGAGTTGGCCAATGGCTGATGTGAACCTGCTCGTCAACGTGGCTCTGCTGACCGGCGGCCTGGGCCTCGCGCTCTACCTGCGCCAGCGCAAGGACATCGAGCGCGCCGCCGAATCGGCCGCCGCCCGGCGACGCCGGAGGGCGGCTTCTTCCCGCAAGGGCAAGGCGGCTTCCTCGCGTGGCGCTCGCAAAGCGCCGGGACGCTCGACGCGTGGCGGCAAAGGCAAAACCGGCAGCCGTTCCTCCACCGCCCGGACGAAGTCCAGTCGCAATTCCACCAGCAAGCGCCGCGCCAGCACCACCCGCGCCTACCGCTAGAAGCAGCGTCGAGGCGGCAAGCGGCAGGCGAAAAACGAGCGCGCATCCCGCGCCGTTTTTTGATTCTGCCCGGTGATTGAGCGCTGCTCGCTCCAGGCCTTGCGCCTGTCTCGCCTGTCCCCTGATGACTGACGACTCTCCCCTTTTGGCGGCTCCAACCGACTCGAGTACAATCCTGGGAATGACCGCGGGCGGCGCGGGAGACCGGTCCGCCCTCCCCTGAACCTGTTGAGTCGCGCGTGATCACTCCCTTGAAGCGCTGGTTGAGCCACCATCTACCCGCCTGGGCGCGGGCCGATCACCCGATCGTCGTGCGCGAACTGAACCGGCTGCCGTACCTCTCCTTTCACCGGCGCAGCGCGGCCTGGCGCCTCCTGGTCACGCTGATGATCCTGGTCACGCCCTGCGCGCTGTTCTTTGGCAACATCCCGATCCAGATCATCCTGCTGCCCCTCAGCTTTCTGGCCCTCAACTGGAGCGCGCCCCTGCTCGGCCAGGAACGGCGCGATGGCACCTGGGACAGCCTGCGCCTGACGCCCTATGCCACCCAGGAGATCGTGCTGGCCAAGCTGACCGCCGCCGCCCGCCGGCTGGGCGGTCTGCTGGGCGTGCTGGAAGTGGGCCAGGTCGCCTCGCTGATCGCCGTGGGCCTGTTTTTCCTGATGTTCAACCCCCAGACGGGTTACCGGGTTTTCAGCGGGATGTGGGTCGAGCGCCCGCCCTTTTCGCCCGCCGAGCAGGGATCGACTGTCGTGGCGGGGGCCGGGCTGGTGGCGGTCTCGCTCCTGATCCCGGCCCTGGACTTCGCCCTGACCATCGTGCTGGGCGCGCTGGCCTCCACCTGGGCGGAACGGCACGAGTCGACCGTGATCTGGGCGATCCTGCTGCGCGCCGGCCTGCTGGTGATGTTCCTCGCCAGCGGCGCGATCCTGATCCAGTTCACCACCGGGGAAGAGGTCAATGCGATCATGATCCTTGGCGGGGCGCTGCTGGGCGGGCCGATCGGCTGGACCTTCCTGGGCATCTATGATTGGCCCTGGGCCGCCCTGGCGACGGCCCTGGCCCTGCTGCTGGTGGAGGTCCTGGCCCTGCTGCTGGCCCTGCGCCTGACCATCGGGCGGGCCGAAAGACTCTAGAAAACAATGTTGAATTTTGAATGCTGAATTGTGAATTGGAAGAACGCGTATTGGGAAGCCGGCTGATGGCCGATGGGATCGCTGTGTATGACGCCGTCACCTAATTCAAAATTCAGAACTCAATATTCAAAACTGCTTTTTCCCCTAGATCATCCCCTCGTGCGGCGCGAGCTGGCCGCGCTGCCGCCCTTCCTGAGCTACGGCGGCTCCACCCAGCGCCTGGGTGTCCTGATTGCCTTCGTGGCGCTGGTCATCGCGGGATTGTCGTGTGGGTGCGGCGGGCTGCTGTGGCAGGCGATGCTCTTTCCGCTGGGGCTGATCCCGGTGATCTGGTCCGCCCAGGTGGTCAGCCGGGAGGTGCTCAGCGGGCGCTGGGACGAACTGCGCCTCACCCCGTACAGCGTGACCGAGATCATCCTGGCCAAGCTGATGGCGGTCGTCTACCGTCTGTGGCCGCTGCTGGCCCTGATCCTGGCCGTCCAGGTCGCGTCGGGGATTCTATCCACCGGCTTCTCGCTGATCCTGACCGGCAATAGCTTCGTGTATATCAACGGGTTCGCCCTGCGCACGCCAGAGGAGTCGCTGTTCATCGCCGGTCACGGCGCGCTCTACCTGGCGATGGCCGGGGTGCTGCTGATCGCCGGCATGGCCCAGATCGTGCTGGATTTCGGCCTGACCCTGGCCGCCAGCGCGCTGGCTTCGGCCGCGACCACCAGCCGCCCGCTGGCGTACCTGGGCGCGCTGGCGGGACGCGGACTGGCCTCGCTGCTCGTCGTGCTGGCCGGGCTGCTGCTCGGCGTGCTCCTGACGGGCGGGACCGACCGGGCGCTGCTGGGCCTGACCCTGCTGCTCCTGAGCAGCAGCCAGGGAATGCTGATGCTGCTCCTGCCGGGGGAAGTGGCGGGCGTGCTGCTGGCGATCCTGGTCATCCTGGGGCTGGAGGCGGGCGTGCTCGTCCTGCTGCTGCGGCTGGCCGTGTGGCGGGCCGCGGCGCGGGGTGGGTAGCGTTCCGGGGCAATCTTCAAAGGCCGGGTTGGCGGCTGTCCGCTTTTGCTTGCCTCTCTGCCTCTTGTCTCTCGCCTCTGTATTTGCTCCCCCACGGCGAATCTGTCACAATGGGCACACTATCGACCGTATCTCTCCTGTTCGCCGGGCAAGCGGCACGGCAGCGAGCAGAACTTCGAGCCTGGCATGATGACCGTCTATCTGACCCACCCCCGACACATTGCCCATGACATGCCCGACCACCCGGAGCATGCCGGCCGTCTGATCCAGATCGAAGCCGCGCTGGCGGCGGCCGGGCTGCACGACCGCTTGTACTGCCAGCTTTCCCTCCCGGCCAGCGAAGAGGATCTGCTGCGCGTCCACACATCGGAATACCTCGCCCTGCTGGCGGATGTTTCCCAGCGCGGGCGGCATGTGCTGTTTGGATCGGATACCTACGTCACCCCGGACTCGTACCAGGTCGCCCGGCTGGCGGCGGGCGCGGCCATCCAGGCGGCGGCGGCGGTCGCCAGCGGCAAGGCCGATAACGGCCTGGTCGCGGTGCGCCCGCCGGGCCATCACGCCCTGCCGAGCAAGGCGATGGGCTTCTGCCTGCTGGCCAACGTGGCCCTGGCCGCGCGCTACCTTCAGGAGATGCACCGCTGCGAGCGGATTCTGATCGTGGATTACGACGTCCATCATGGGAATGGCACTCAGGATATCTTTTACGACGATCCCGGCGTGCTGTTCATTTCCATCCACCAATCTCCCCTGTATCCCGGCACCGGCCGGCTGGAGGAGATCGGGTTCGGGCTGGGCGAGGGGACGACCCTGAACATCCCGTTGCGGCCGGGGTATGGAGACGCGGCCTATGCCCGCGTGTTCGATGAAATCGTGTGGCCGGCGGCGCGGCGCTTCCGGCCGGAGATGATCCTGGTCTCGGCCGGGTTCGATGCCCACTGGGACGACCCGCTGGCGAGCATGACGCTCACCCTGACCGGATTCGACCGGATGACGCGCGCCCTGATCGGCATGGCCGCCGAACTGTGCGGCGGGCGGATCGTGTTCATGCTGGAAGGCGGCTACAGCCTGGGCGCGGTTGGCCCGGCGGTCTGCAACGTGGCCTTCGCCCTGTTGGGCGACGAGACGGTGAACGATCCGCTGCCGTTGCCCGATCGCGTCCCGGAGATCCAGGCGCGCCTGCCCGACATCGGCCCGCTGATCCAGCAGGTCCACGCCGTGCATGGGTTGGAAGGGTGAGCACAGGCCGTGATTGGTTCGTGGTTTTTGGTTTGGGGTGCATCTGGACAGTCATGCTTGCCGGATCATCGATTTCGTTTCTAACCAAAAACTACCAACCTATAACTAATAACTGGTATCCTTTACGCCTCGCCTGGCCTATATTCGTCTTGCACATTCCCTTGAGCCATAGGATAATGCGTTTAGGGACGAAGTGATACCTAACGGCGGCGGCTTATGACGGACATCAGTCTGCGTCAATACGCGGTTGAGCTGGAAGTGCTGATGGACCACGAAGCCCTGGAAGAGGCGATCGGGCACTGCCAGCACATCCTCAAGTTCTATCCCAAGAACGTGGCGACCTACCGCACCCTGGGGTGGGCGTTGCTGGGCAAGGCCCGTTTCGACCAGGCTGGCGAGATCTTCCGGCGCGTGCTGAGCGTTGATCCCGGCGACAAAGAGGCTCATCGCGGCCTGAGCATGGTCCACCGCGACCTCAAGAACTGGGCGCAGGCCATCTGGCACATGGAACGCGCCTTTGAGCAGGACCCCAACAACGTCGACATTCAAAAACGCCTGCGCGAGCTGTACGCTCTCTACCAGGACGGCGATTACGGCAAGCTCCAGCTCACGCGCGGCGCGCTGGCCCGGATGTACCTGCAGAGCGGCCTGCACGAGAAAGCCATCACCGAGCTGCAAAACGCCCTCCACGACCACCCGGAGCGGATCGACCTGCGCGTCCTGCTGGCCCGCGCCTTGTGGGAGAGCACGTATCCCATTGAGGCCGGGGAAACCGCGACCGAGGTCGTCCGTGTGCTGCCCTACTGTCTGGAAGCCAACCGCATCCTGGCCTCGCTGTGGCTCAAGAACGGCCGGCCGTCGGACGCCCAGCCCTTCCTGGCGCGGGTCGAGGCGGTCGATCCTTACGCCGCGCTGGCCCTGATCGGCGAGGAACTGGACCACGACCCCTTCGATCTGCCCCGCCTGGACTGGACCATGGCCGAAGCCCGGCAGGTGGCGTCTCAGACCCCCGACTGGGTGCAATCGATCAGCGACGCGCTGCAACGGCCGGAAGATGTCCAACTGGCCGGCGATCAGAGCGTGCCCGACTGGATGATGGCTGATGCCGGGCAGACCGCCCCGCCTGGGCGAGCGGATGTGGGCAGCCTGTTCGACAGCCTGGAGGCCAACGAAGGCGGCGCGCTGCCGGATTGGATGTCCCAGCCTGTGGATGAATCTCCCACGGGCGCGGCCGATCTGGACTGGATGGGCGCCATGCAGGGCAGCGTGATCCAGCCCGATCAGCCCGTTCAGGCGGACTGGCCGGATCAGGCGGCGAACCTGCCGCCGGGCTTTGAGGACTGGGCGACTCCGCCCGAAGCGCCCGCCGTCCATACGCCCATGCCAACCCCTCCGGTCGACGAGCTGGATTTTCTTAACGGGATGGAGCCGCCCGCCGTGGCCGCGGACTGGCTGGCTGACAGCAGCCCGGAGCCAGCCGAGAACCTGCCGGCGACCCCGGACTGGCTGGCCGATCTGGGCGTCGGCGCGGGCGATTTGCTGGCTTCGGCCGAGCCTGAAGCGCAGCCTGAGACCCCGGCGACTCCGGACTGGATTGCCGATGTTCAGGCGGCGGCATTTGACTCCGCCTCGAGCCAGGACGAGGACATGCCCTGGCTGGCCAAAGCACCCGCAGAACCTGTCCAGCCTGGGTGGACGGACGGAGCGCCCGTCCAGCCGCCAGCGGAACACCCGGTGCCGCGCCTGCCGGTCGAACCCGGCCAGCGCGTTCCCACCGGTTTCACGGGCCTGCTGAGCGCCCTGGAGCCGGACGATGCGGACAGTGATCCGCTTGCCTGGATGAACGTGCCGGATGCGCGCGTCTCCAGGGAGAATGCGGCGGCCCAACCCGACGAGGCTGAACTGTCGATCGAAGCGCAGGACGAGGAAGTCCTGGACGCCACCGCCATGCTGCGCAAGAGCGTGATGGGCGGATCATCTCTGCTTGACGATTCCGGCGAACTGACTCTGGCCGAACAGCCCTCGGAGCAGGCTCCGGCGGAACAAGTTCCGGCGGAACAAGTTCCGGCGGAAGACCCGCTGGCCTGGCTCCAGATTCCGGACGAGGAAGAATCCGATTTGCAGGCCGAGCCGCTGGCGGCCGCACCCCAGGCTGAAGCGTCGGACGCCCTGGCCTGGCTGTACTCGGAGGACGAGGACGCCCTCCTGGACGAGGTCGGTTTTGAAGTCCCCCTGGAGGGACCGGCGGCAGCTCCAGATGACCCTCTGGCCTGGCTTAGCGCGGGCGCGGGCGGGCTGGACGCAGGCACAGATAAGGATAGAGCGATGACCCCTTCTCAACCTGAACCCGGTCCTGCGGACTGGCAGGAGCCTGAGGCGGATGACTGGCTGAGTGGGTTGGGGGGCCAGCCTGAGCAACCCGCGGAGCCGGAACCCGAATCCAGCGGCCTGCCCGATTGGCTCTCCCAGGCCAAACCGGCCGAGCCTGCCCAGGAAGACGCGGAGGACGACTGGCTGGCCGGCATCAGTCTTGGCGGGCCGGAGGCTTCCACTGGCGAAACGCCGGGGACGCCTGAGCCTGAACTGGACTGGCTGAGTGGGATGAGTCTGGAAGACGAACAGACCGCGGCCAAGCCTGAGGAAGCCTTCTCTGCCTGGCTGCAAGGCGCGCCTGAGACTCCGGCCGGGGAAGAAGAGACCCCTGATTGGCTCGGCGTGGGTGAGCCTGCGCCGTTGTCCCCTGAACCGGCTGCCGAACCGGAAGTTGGCGAGCCGGCGCGCCTCGATTTGCCGGACACCCCCGACTGGCTGAGCCTGATGGACACCGGCGAGGAACCGGCTGCGACGCCTCCTGCCGAACCCGCGCTGCCTCCTGCGGAAGTGCCCGATTGGCTGAGTGAGATGGC
>CAZHMJ010000116.1:11226-11718 GCA_964533805.1 uncultured Anaerolineae bacterium
AGTTGCCTGTCGCCGAGGCGGGCGCGACTCCCGACTGGCTCAGCTTTGAAGAACCAACTCCGGAGGAACCCGCTCCGGAAGCCGTCTCCAAGAGGACGCCGATGCCCCTGCGCGATGCCGTCGAGTCGACGCCTGAGGCGGCGTTCATGGCGGAAGAATCCGTCCCTGAGGAAGAAGAAGCCATCCCCCTGGCCGAGGCTGATCCGGCCCGCTGGGCGATGAGCGAGGTTATCCAGGCCCAGATGGAAGCGGTTGAGACCGCCGAAACGCCCGCCGACACGGTCGCCGAGGTCCCGGCCGAACCGGCCGCTCTGGCCGCCTGGCTGGGCGAGCCTCAGCCGGTTGGCGCGGATGCCGATCTCGAAGCCATCGCGGATGAGTTGTCCGCGCCGATCGAGACGACGGAAGTCGCGGCGCTGGTGGAGACGGCGGAAGCCCCTGCCGAGTCCTTCACGCCGCTGGAGACCGCGGAGAAGGAACTGGCCGAGTTCG
>CAZHMJ010000116.1:11818-14313 GCA_964533805.1 uncultured Anaerolineae bacterium
ACCTGCTGGAGGTCGAAGCCGAGCCGGAAGCCGCGCCTGCTGCCGAAGCGGGTGAGCTGCCGGACTGGCTGGCCGGCATGGCCGCGCCCGCCGATCAATTCGAGCCGCTGGAGCCGGCGGAAGAAGAACTGGCCGAGTTCGACCTGCTGGAGGTCGAAGCCGAGCCGGAAGCCGCGCCTGCTGCCGAAGCGGGTGAACTGCCGGACTGGCTGAGCGAAGCTCCGCCATTGGAAACAGCGGAAACCGCGCCGGTCCAGGAAGCGCCCGTGCCGGAGACTCCCTCGGTCGTCACCGGGGAAAAGGTGACCATCCACGACACGCTGGAATGGCTCAGCGATATGGGGACGCTGGACGCCGAGACGGTGGAAGGTCTGGAAGGGCAAACCCTGCCCGTCGCGGATACCGGCCCCGGCTGGCTGCGCGACGTGGGCATGTTCCAGCCGGAAGAGACATCGGAGCCGGAAGAGACATCGGAGCCGGAAGGGACTCCAGTGGAGGAGGAAGCTGCGCCTGAGCAGACTCCGGCCGGAGAAACGCGCTTCGCCTTCAATCGCTGGGTACCCGTCTGGATGCGCGGTCAGACCGCGGCTGAGCCACCTGCCGAGACGCCGCCCGCGGCTGCCACACCGCCGGACACGGCCCCGGAGTTCGATTTCGACGATGATGACTCCGGCCCAAGTTGGCTGCGTCCGGTGATGGAAGAAGACGACGACGATCTGGAAGGCTAGGCGCGTTCGATCGGGGTTGAGGTGGCTATAGACGACACCTTGCCGGATGATTCGGCCCTATGCGTGGGGCGCGGGTCAGGGCGAGCGTTTCTGTTCGGTTTGAGGTGCTGGGGCTGATGCCAGGCGCGCATTGCCTGAAAACCGGCATGCCTTATAATAGGATGACCTCATAAAGCGTGTGCGATGAAGGATAAGCTGTCATGACTCTGCCGCCAGATGATAAAGGCAAGGATGATCTCAGCCAGTATGTGGGTGATGGGGTTGATCCCATCAAATGGCTGGAGAGCCTGGCCGCACGCCAGGGTGCAAAACCTGAGGAATTCATGACCTCGGCAGACATGGACATCCCGGAGCCGGATGAGGATGCCTTCGTCGACGAGCCGGGGTACGTGGACTATGATCCGTTTGGATCGTCCCATGCCCTGACCGGAGACAGCAAGCCCGTCCCGGCGCAGCCCGTCGCCGCGCCGCCGCCCCCGCCCGTGGCTCAGGTTCCACCGGCGAGGCCGGAGCCGGTCCAGCCGGCGGCTGCCCAGCCTGTGGCTGGCCAGGCCGGTCCGGCGGAGGAGATCGACCCGCTGGCCTGGCTGGAGAGTCTGGCGCGCCGCCAGGGGGCCAACCCTGAGGAGTTCGTGACCGAGGCTAATCTGTCCGTGCCTGAGGTTCCTCCCGATACCGTTATCGACGAGCCGGGCTATACCCCCTACGACATTGGCACCCCGCCGTCCCGGCCGGCGAAGCCCGCGGCTGAGCCTGCCAAGCCCGCGCCAGAACCCGTGCGCGCCGCCCCGGAGCCTGTCCGGCCCGCCCCCAGGCCGGTGCCCGCCCCGGAGCCTGGCGATCTGAGCACCGGCGAAGCGGCGGCCCTGCTGGGCCTCCGGCCGGAAGAGATGCGTCCGGCCGCGCCAAAGCCTGCCATTCCGGCCCAGCCGGAGCCGGCCGCCGCGCTCGATCCGCTCAGTGGGGCGGTCGATCCGTTGGCCTGGTTGGAAAGCCTGGCGCGCCGCCAGGGGGCCAAGAGCGAAGAACTGATCACCGCTGCCAACCTGGACATTCCCGAGGCGGACGCCAACGCGGTGGTGGATGAGCCGGGCTATCACGATTACTCGCCCTTCTCGTCGGTTGCCGGGGAAGAGGAAGCCATCCCGCCGGTGCCTGCCGCTGCGGCACGCATGCCCGCCGCGCCGGTGCCCGCCGAAGAAGCCGCGCCTTCGGGCGACGATACTCTGGCCTGGCTGGAAGGCCTCGCCGAGGAACAGGGCGTTCTGCCCCTGGAGATGTTCGAGGCCGATCCGTTGGCCGGGCTGAGCGACGCCGAGATCGAGACGATGGCCGCCGAGGGGCGGCTCTCCCCGGAGCAGATGGAAGCCTGGCTGGGCCGGCAGGCCGAGAGCCTGGCGATGGCCCGCCTGGACGAAGAAGCGGCCTACGAAGAAGAACCCGCCCTGCCGGCCGAGCCGGGGGCGATTCCAAGCTGGTTGCAGGAAGCCGCGCCTGTCGCCGCGAGCGACGCGGGCGAAGTGCCCGACTGGTTGCTTGAGCAGCCAGCGGCCGAGGCCGGGCCGGAGTTGTTTGCGCCCGCCGCCGAGCAGCCGGTCGAAGCCGAACCACAGCCGCCGATCCCCACCGGCGAATATGCCGATTCGTGGGCTGCGGCGCTGGACGAAGAATATGTTACGCGCCAGTTGGGTATGGGCGAGGTGCCGGAGTGGTATACCAACGCGCTCAACGATCCGGAGCGCCTGAAGGCCCTGCAAGAAGCCGCCC
>CAZHMJ010000117.1:0-14262 GCA_964533805.1 uncultured Anaerolineae bacterium
AGCCCTGGCCCGGACGATTGCCCACGATTTGCGCAATCCTCTGTCTGCCCTGGAAGGCTTTGCCGAGCTGGTGCAAAAGTTCGGGACGGTCAACGAGCAGCAGGAACGTTTCCTGACCCGCATCCGCCAGACCTCGCAGAAATTGTTCGATCTGATTGGATCGCTGGTCGATCTGGCCTGGATCGAAGCCGGTATGCCGCTGGAACATGTTCCGGTCCAACTCAGCACGCTAATCGAGAGCACGGTCACCGAGCTGGCTCCGTTTGCCCGGATGCGCGGCGTGATCATCGCCGTGTCCAAGCAGGACCCGATGCCGATCGTGATGGGCGATCCGGCGCGGCTGAGGCTGGCGATCTACCACCTGCTGCACAATGCCATCCTGTATTCCCATGCCGAGCAGTCGGTCGCCATCCACTGCTGGCAGGATGTCGAGCAGGCGTTTTGCAGCGTGGCCGATCAGGGAATCGGGATCGTGCCGGGCGAGTTGGAGCAGATTTTCGACCGGATGTACCGTTCCAACGACGAATACGTGCGCAACCTGCCGGGCGGCGGCCTGGGGTTGACGGTGGCCCGCACCATCGTGGAGCGCCACGGCGGGCAGATTTGGGCGGAGAGCACGTACGGCGAGGGCAGCACGTTTACTTTCGTGCTGCCGCTGGCCGAGGCTCGCTAGGGGGCAGGGATGCGCAAGGCCAAAGTCACCGTTCCGGCCGTATGTACCAATCTTGGCCCTGGCGTGGAGAGCCTCTCGCTCGCCCTGGGGATGCACGTGACGGCGACGTTCGTCGAGCGCAGCGATTCGCAGTTGATCATCGAGACGCATGGCGAGGACAGCGCCGATCTTACCCCGGATTGTTATCATCCGGTCATGTACGCCGCGATCCAGGTTTTTCAGCGGGTGGAAGACAGCCCGACGGGCGTCCGGATCGATATTCGTAACGGGATTCCGCTCCAATCCGGGCTGGGCGGCGAGGAAGCCATGACCATCGCGGGCCTGATCGGGGCCAACAGCCTGATGGGCAATCCTTTGGAACGGGCCGATCTTTTGGCGATGGGGACCGAGATCATGGGCCGGGCGGACGGCCTGCTGGGGGCGATGCTCGGCGGGCTGACCATCAGCGCGGCTGGGAGCGAAGGGGCCGTCCTCTACCGGCGGATCGACGTCTCGCCGCTCAAGGTACTGGTAGTGCTCCCGGAGATCGCGGATTACGATCCGGAGACGATCCAGCTTTCGCGTAAGGTTGATGTGGACGATGCCCTGTTCAACCTGGGACGGTATGGTCTGGTGATCGAGGCGCTGCGCACCGGCGATTTCGATCTGCTCGGCCAGGCATGGTCGGACCGGTTGCTGACGCCGCTGGTCGAGCGGGCAATCCCCTCGTATGCGGAGGTCGTCCGGACGGCGCGCGAGGCGGGCGCGACGGCCGTCACGATCAGCGGGCAGGGACCGGCCCTGCTGGTCTTTGCCCTGGCGAACCATTACAAGATTGCGGATGCCATTCAGACCGTGTTCGATGCGCGCGATGTGCTTTCTCGGGTCTGGACTCCGACAATCGATACCCAGGGCGTGGTCGTGACCGCCGCCGAGACGCTGGTCGGGTAGGGGGCAGGGTGCGCGGCCGGTGGTGGCTCCCCATCTTGGCGCTGGGCCTGCTGGCGCTGGGCCTGCTGGCGCTGGGCCTGCTGGCCGGATGCGCGCCGCGTGTCCCGGCCGGTACGCCAGAGGTGCCTATTCCGGCGCTGGTGACGCTGGTGCCGGGAACGGCGGATGATCCCTGGGCGGGCCTGTGCGCCTCGGTCGAGGCTCTCTGGAATCGGGACTGGGATCAGGTCATCGGCGCGCTGGAGCAGCTCAAGGTTGCCGGATCGGACTGCGGCCCGGACCGGCCCACGGCCGCCCGGCTCTACGCGGCCTACTATGCCCACGGGCTGGCTCTGGAGGCTGAGGGACGCCTGCGCGAAGCGGCCGCGCGCTATGCCCAGGCCGTGGCCCTGGCGCCGGAACGGTTCGAAGCCAGCGAGGCTGTGCAACGCCTTGGCATCGTGGCGACGCCCGGCCTCGAAGTCTGCGCGCCGGCCACAATCGAAGCGGCGGTGCTGCTGCCGTATGTTCCTTCCAGTGTGACCGGTTATGTGGGGGTGGATGGGTCTGGCCTGACACTCGATGGCTCGCCCTTTCTCGTGCATGGGGTGAACTACACCCCGCAGGGTTGGGCCGATTCGCGCTTCTGGGCCGGGGTCGATCTGGTCGCGGTCCGGCGCGAACTGGACTTGATCCGGGAGGCGGGCTTCAACGTCCTCCGGTTGGCGTTGCCCTACGACGTCCTGTTCATGTGCCCCGGCAGCGGGGCGATCGCCGCGCCGGAGGCCGTGTCCCGGCTGGACGCGGTCATCCGCCTGGCGGCGGAGCGCGGCTTCCGGCTGGTGCTGACCCTGCACGACCGACCCGATCTGACGGTCTATCCGCTGTATGCCAATCCGGCCCACACGATGGCCCAGACCGTGTTCCTGGCGCGCCGCTACCGGAACGAAGCGGCGATCCTGGCCTGGGACGTGCGCGGTGAGGGCGATCTGGATTATGCGCCGCTGGAAGGGGAGGCGGCTTTCTCGCGGGAACAGGTGCTGGCCTGGTTGGGGACGACCGCGGCCCTGATCCGGGCCCAGGCTCCCCACCAGTTGATCACGGCGAGCTGGTTGCGCGACGAAGCAGCCACGCTGCCTTACGTTGATTTCGTGGGGCTGCACCACCGGGACGATGCAATCCGGCTGCGTGAGCGGGTGGCGCTGCTGCGCGGTCAGACGGCCAAGCCGCTGGTGGTCCTGCACTTTGGCTACAGCACGGCCCAACTCGACGAAGCCCAGCAGGCCGGTCTGCTGAGCGACGCCATCGAGGCGATGGCCTTCGACGGGCTGGCCGGGTGGGTGATCTGGACCGCGTTCGACGTGCCGCCGGAAGCCGCGCCCGATAATGTGGACAGCCACTTCGGGCTGTGGCGGGCGGACTATACGCCCAAGCAGGCGTTGACCGCGGTGCGCATCCTGCTCTACCCGGGCCAGACGCCGGACAGCACGCCGATTGGACAGGAACCAACCGATGGCTCTTGAGGGACAGCACATCCTGGTGACCGGGGCCAGCGGTTTCATCGGCGGGGCGGTTGTGGCGCGGCTGGTGGCCGAAGGCGCGCGAGTGCGCGGGCTGGTCCGCTCGGCGGAAAAAGGCGCGGTCGTGGCCGGTCTGGGCGCCGAGCCGGTTCTTGGCGATCTGACCGACGCGGACGCGCTGCGCCGGGCCGTGCAGGGCTGCGCGATCGTGCTCAATGTCGGAGCGGCGCTGGGCGGCTCGGCGGCGACTCAGTCCGCGGTCAATGTGACTGCGGTCGGCGTACTGGCGGAGATTGTTCATGCGGCCGGAGTCCGGCGGCTGGTGCATATCAGCTCGATCGCCGCATATGGCTACGGCGGGGCGGAGATTGTCACGGAAGACACCCCGCTGCGGCCGGGCGCGGAACATTACGGCCAGAGCAAGGCCCTGGGCGAGACCCGGCTGCGTGAGCGGTGCGCGGTGTGTGGCCTGCCGTACGTCATTATTCGGCCGGGGATGGTCTACGGCCCGCGTTCCGGCTTCTGGACGCGCAAGATGGCTGAGTTGATGAACCGCACCCCGGCGATGCTGCCGGGGGAGGGCGAGACGCCTTGCCCGGTGATCTACATCGGCGACCTGGTCGACCTGATCGTGGTCGCGGCGGAGCATCCCAACGCGGCCGGGCAGGTGTTCAACGGGGTGTCCGACCCGCCGCCCACATGGCGCCAGTTCCTGGGCGCTTACGCAGCGATGGCCGGACGATCGAGGTTCATCCCGATCCCCATCCCTGTGCTGAGGGGGATCGCGCCCGTGGCGGAGATCGTCACTCGTCTGAGTGGGGAGCCGCAGCCGGTGGGCCAGATGATCGACGGGCTGATCGCGGGGCGGCGCGTGTACAGCATGGCGAAGGCGGCCCGGTTGCTGGATTGGCGGCCGCGGGTCGGGTTGGATGAGGGAATGGCTCAGGCGGCGATCTGGCTGCGTGAGGTGGGATTGCTCGAACGATGAACGTCAATCATCTCTTGATCGGTGCGGGCATCATCGCGCTCGTGTTGCTGGCGGCCTACTACCTGTTGATCCGCACCGAGGGCATGTACCTCGGCTGGCGGGTGGTGGTCTGGTTATACGATGTGTATGCCTCGCGCTACGACGGGATCAAGAAGTACGACCCCGGCTACGAGGAGTGGTTTCTGGCCCATCCGATCCTCGACGCGCTGCGGGATGTGCGCGCGCCGCTGGTGCTGGATGTCGCCACCGGGACAGGGCGCGTGCCGTTGATCCTGCTGGAGCAGGACGCTTTTCAGGGACGGGTCGTCGGGTTGGACCTGAGCCGCCAGATGTTGTTCCGCGCGGCCGTGAAGCTGTACGGTTTCCGCCGCCGGGCCGATCTGATCTGGCACACGGCGATGGACCTGCCTTTCCCGGACGATACCTTCGATCTGGTGACGTGCATCGAAGGGCTGGAATTTCTCCCGCACCCGCGGGAGAACCTGGGGGAACTGGTCCGCGTGCTGCGTCCGGGCGGCGTCTTTCTGATCACCAATCGCAAGGGGCCGGAGGCGCGTCTGATGTTTGGGCGGACGCGCACCACGCCTGAAATGGTGGCGTTCCTGGCCCGCGAGTTGGGGCTGGTCGAGGTCAGACCGGAGCGCTGGCAGGTCGAGTATGACCTGGTCTGGGCCAGGAAAGCTGGCGCATCCCGGCCAACCGGCGCGCGGCCGCTGGCGGAAATCCTGCGTTGCCCGGTGTGCGGCGCGGTCGAGATGCTGCCGCTGGAGTCGGGCGAGTGGGTGTGCGGCCAGTGCGAGCGACGGGCATCCGTGGGTGAGGACGGAGTCCTCGAGCTGTTCGCTATGACTCGTTCAGGTGGCGGGCGTTCCAGAGTGGATCACAACGCGCCCTGATCGTGGGTCTTGCGGGCACACAGCTTGCGGCGGGCGAGCAGTTCAGCCATCGGCTCGGCCCCACAGACCTCGCACGGACAGCCCGTCAACCCGACCGGCTCCCCGGCAGGGATCGGCCCCAGCGTTTGTTCGAGTAGATCGCCCAACCTTTCGTCAGCCAGGTTGTAGAAGACCTTCATGCCCTCTTTGCGGGCTTCCACCAGCCCGCTTTCCCTCAGCACCATCAACTGCTGGGAGATATAGGCCTGGCGTTTGTCCAGTTCGAGTTCCATGTGGCAGACGCAGGCCTCGCCGCGCCGCAGCAGGTCCAGGATTTGCAGCCGGACCGGATGCCCTAGCGCCTTGAAGCGGGCGCTTTCTCGTTCGTAATCGATCATGATGGCGTGACTCTCTCGCAAGATGAAGTGGCCTGACTCTAGCGCGGATGAGGCACACGACCAGGGCAGGCCGTCACTGGTTCAGGATGATGTCCGGCACCGCCCGGCCGACGGGCAGGCCGGTTTATTGAAAGGCCTTGTCCGGCATGCTAGAATGGCCGCGTTCTTATCATCGCCAGAGTGGTATATGGAATTGAGGGAGTACCCGCGTGAAGATGATGCCCAAAGAGCACGCCGCGCTGATCCGGCGTGCCATTGAAAGCGCACAGACGGCCGGCGAACTGCCGGCATTTGAGATTCCCGAAGTTCGCGTCCAGCCGCCAGCCAATCCTGAACTGGCTGACTATGCCTCGCCAATCGCGATGCAACTCACCAAGCAGGCCCGCAAATCACCCGCCCAGGTGGCCGAGATCATCATTCGCCACCTGCCGGAAGCGCCCTTCGTGGGTGAAGTGAGCGTGGCCGGGCCGGGATTCATCAACTTCCGGCTCAGCGAAGCCTGGCTCAAGCAGCAGGTGGAGACCATCATCGCCGAGGGCGAAGGCCTGTTCACCCTGGATATCGGGCAGGGCAAGCGGGCTCAAGTCGAGTTTGTGAGCGCCAACCCAACCGGGCCGCTGCACATTGGACGCACGCGCGGCGCGATCGTGGGTGATACCATCGCCCGCCTGCTGGAGGCGGCCGGGTACACCGTCGAGCGCGAGTACTACTTCAACAATGCCGGCCGGCAGATGGAGATGCTGGGCCGGACGCTCCAGGTGCGCTACTTGCAGATGATCGGCCATGACGTGACCCTGCCGGAAGATGGCTATGCCGGGGAATACCTGAAAGAGATCGCCGAGGAACTGCTTCAGGAAGTTGGCGAGGATTGGATCGGCAAGGGCTGGCAGCCCTTCAAGGAATATGCCGAGAAGATCATCTTCGGCTGGATTCGCAATTCCCTGCACCGGCTGGGCGTCCATCACGACGTGTTCTTCAACGAGAACAGTCTCTACGATGACGGCTCGGTCTGGAAGACGCTCGATGACCTGCGCGCGCGGGGATTCATCTACGAATCGGCGGTCTGGGAAGGCGCGGAGGAGGCCGAGCGTGCCGCGGCGGAAGCCCAAGGGACTCCCGCGGCGACCTGGTTCCGTTCCTCCAAACTGGGCGATGAGAAAGACCGGGTGGTGGTCAAGGCGTCCGGCGATCCGACGTACACCCTGCCGGACGTGGCCTATCACGTCAATAAGTTCGAACGCGGGTTCGATCAGATGGTCAACATCCTGGGCGCGGATCATGGGACTCAGTACAAGACGGTCCAGCGCGGGCTGACCGCCCTGGGCTACGATCCGGCCAGACTGCATGTGGTCATCCACCAGATGGTGCGCATTTACAAGGACGGCCAGTTGATCAAGGGCAGCACCCGTGCCGGTGACGTGATCCCGATCGACGACGTGCTCGATATTGTCGGCTCCGACCCGGTGCGTTACTTCCTGCTGGCGCGCAGCACCAATACCGACGTGGACTTCGACCTCGACCTGGCGATCGCGCACAACAACGAGAACCCGGTTTACTACATCCAGAACGCCCATGTGCGCTGCGCGGGCATCTTCCGCATGGCGGACGAGCAGGGTTTCACCGATGAAGGCGCCGATCTCGATCGATTGGGCGCCAACGAGACCGCGTTCCTGCGCCAGGTGCTGCGCATGGGCGAGGCACTGACCTACGCCATCGACGAGATGGCTCCGCACCAGATCGCGTTCTATGCGCTGGAGACGGCGCGGCTCTTCCACCCGCTGTATGATTCGGTCCGTGTCTTCCACAGCGAAGTGCCGGAAGACGTGGCGCGGGCGCGGCTGCGCTTCTACCGCGCCGCCAAGGTGGTGTTCTACCGCCTGCTCATGCTGATGGGGATGAGCGCGCCAGAAGTGATGTAAGCTGGTTTCCCGGTTCGATGCTTCTTGTGACGGAAGGATAGAGCGCCTCGTGGGACTCAAACCCGATCACTGGATCCGCAAGATGGCCCTGGAACATGGCATGATCGAGCCGTTCGTCGATCATCAGGTCCATCATGGCGTGATCAGCTACGGCCTGTCGTCGTATGGGTATGATATTCGTGTTTCGAACGAGTTCAACGTCTTCACGAACGTCTACTCCGCGATCGTCGATCCGAAGAACTTCGACGGCAATTCGATGGTGTCGGTCATTTCCGACAACCCGATCCTGATCCCGCCGAATTCGTTTGCCCTGGCCCGGACGATCGAATACTTCCGTATCCCGCGCGGCGTGCTGACAATCTGCCTGGGCAAGTCGACCCTGGCCCGCTGCGGCATCATCGTCAACGTGACGCCTTTCGAGCCGGAGTGGGAAGGGTATGTGACCCTGGAGATCAGCAACACGACTCCGCTGCCCGCCCGGATCTATCCCAACGAAGGCATCGCCCAGGTGTTGTTCTTCGAGGGCGACGAACCGTGTGAAATCTCGTATGCCGACAAGAAGGGCAAGTACCAGAAGCAGCAGAGTATCGTGCTGCCCAAAGTCTGATGACAATCAACGAAACCCGTACGTTTGATGGTCCTCTGACCGAAATGTTGTCAGCGGAGGCAACCCTGCTCGACCAGGTGCGCGTGGTCGTCGCCCAGGTGCTGACCATTGAGGGCGAGGACGAGATCAGCCGCTACGAGAACTACGCGATCGCGTTCCGTGGCAGCCTGCTGATCGGGCCCGGCGATGCGTTCACCCAGCTTACGGCCGCGCTGGAGCCATTGGGCTTCACGCCGTTCTTGCAGCGCGAGCGCGGCGTGGACGTGGTCCTGGCCGTCCAGGGATTACTGGGCACGCCGGAAGAAGACGCAGGGGGCGGGCTGCTGCGCCGGCTGGCGCGGGCCTCCGGCCGCTCGCCGGTCTGGCTGCATGCGGCCCTGCTGCTGGCGACGATCGCCACGACGATGTACGCGGGGGCGTTTTTGCTCCAGACAGACGGCACCGCGTCGCTCGGCCAGATTCTGGCGGCGGGCGGCCCGTTCGCGCTGACGCTGCTGCTGATCCTGGGCGTCCACGAGATGGGGCACTACGTGGCCGCGCGCTACCACCGCGTCAAGGTCACGCTGCCGTATTTCATCCCGCTCCCGATTCCGGGCAGCCTGGGCACACTGGGCGCGACGATCTTCATCCGCAGTCCCTTGCAGACGCGCCGGGTGTTGTTCGATGTGGGGATCAGCGGCCCGCTGGCCGGGCTGGCCGTCGCGCTGCCCCTTTTTGTCATCGGGCTGCTGCTGGCGCCGATCGAGTTTGGCGCGCCGATCACCATGTCTTTCCGTGGGGTGGGCACGCCCCCCCTGTTGGACTGGATCGGCGGACTGGTCGTCACCGAGGGCAGCCTGAGCCGGGCGATTTTGCTCCACCCGGTTGCGCTGGCTGCCTGGTTTGGCGTCCTGCTCACGGCGCTCAACCTGCTGCCGCTGGGCCAGTTCGATGGCGGGCACGTGGCTTACGCGCTGGTCGGTCGGCTGGCCTGGGGACTGGCCGGCGTGACGTTTTTTGCGCTGGCCCTGGGCGGGCTGCTGCTGTGGCCGACCTGGCTGATCTGGGCTTTCCTGGCGAGCCTGACCGGGCTGCGCCACCCGCCGCCCCACGACGACATCACCCCCCTGGATCTCCGGCGCAAGGTCGTAGGCTGGCTGACCGTGCTGGTCTTCGCCCTGATCATCATGCCCCAGCCGATCATCGCCCGGCAGGGGTTGCTGCCATCGAGCAACTCCAATGCCGTCCCGCTGCCCACGATCGCGCCGCTGGAGATTCCGACCGCGCAGCCCTTCGCGCTGCCGGAGTCTCCTCAGTAACGCCAGGGCGGGCGCGCATCCAACCCAAAGGATATTCTTGCCGCTGAAGACGTGGAGAACGGGAAGGGGAAACACAGCCTGATGTTTCCCCTTCCCGTTCGTGGCGTATTTCGCGTTTCAGCGATCAGGAATCCGGATTGAGTCTTCAAACGCCGTGCCTTCTGGTGTAGAATCGTCAATCCGCCAATGGGCGAAACCCGTGGAGGTCTGCCCCGGCTGAACCAGCCGGTTTGGGCCGCCCCGGGCATTTCCGCTTGCCCCAGCTCAGGAGGAGCCTCGTGACGGAAGCCGGAATCGACTTCGGAACGACCAATTCGAGCCTCGCCCGGTTCGACGGGCGGCAGGTCCGCTACTTCAGACTGGATCCGGGCAACAAAGACCCGCGCCTGCTCCCATCCCTGATCTACATCACGCGGGATCATCAGGCGACCGTTGGCTTCGACGCCGCGCGCCAGTACATTGCCGAGAACGTGGGTCGTCCGGTACGCTACGAGAGGCGGCTGGTCGGCATGGTGGAACTGGCCCTCTCCGATGTGCTTTTTCAACAGGAGGTGTACGCCTACGAGGATGTCGAAGCACCCGGGCGCTTCCTGCAATCCGTCAAGACGGTGCTCCGGGACGAGACTTACCAGGGCACCTTCATCTTCAAGCAGCATTACACGGCCAGCAACCTGATCGCGCTGATCCTCCAGCAGGCCAAAGCGCAGGCCGAAGAGGAACTGGAGACGAACCTGGATTCGGTGGTGCTCGGTCGCCCGGTAATTTTCTCCCACGATCCGGCAATCGACGCAGCGGCCGAGGCGCAGCTCGCCCAGGCGGCGCGACAGGCGGGCTTCAAGGAAGTCTCGTTCGAGAAGGAGCCGGTCGCCGCAGCCTACGCCTACCACGTCCAGGCGGCCAAACGCCAGACGGCCCTGGTTTTTGACTTCGGCGGCGGCACGCTGGACTTCACCGTGGTCAGGCTCGGCGGCACACAGCCACCGGAGGTAATCGCCACTGAGGGCATTCTGTTGGGCGGTGACGACATCGACCGGCGGATTGTGCGCACGCTGGAAAAATACTTCGGGTTGGGCACCACCTTTCGGCCCGGTCTGGGGCGCCAGGAACTCCCGTTCCCGGAGTACATCACCCGGCACATTCAGGACTGGCAGACCCTGCTGGAACTGGCGACTGTCGAGAATGCGGAGGTGATCGAGACCGCGCTGCGGACGGGCAACAACCCGCTCAAAATCCGGGCGCTGCGCTCGCTGGTCAACAACAACCTGGGCTTTCCGTTGCGCAACGAAGCCGAGCGACTGAAGATCGAACTGTCCGACCAGCTTTTCGGGGTCTTCCGCTTCAACGCCGAGGACATCCGGATCAGCGAGGCGTACACACGCACCCGCCTGGAGAACCAGATCCGGCAGACGCTCGTCCCGATCAACGACGGGCTGGATGAACTGCTGCGCAAGGCCGGCCTCAAGAATCACCAGCTTGACGTGGTGCTGCGCACGGGCGGTTCGGCCTCCATCCCGCTCTACATCAGCCTGCTGGAAGAGCGTTTTGGGCGGGAGAAGGTCGTCGCCCAGGACGCGTTCACCAGCATCACCGCCGGGCTGGCGATCGCCGCCCACGAGCGCTACGCGGCGTAGATGGTGGCAGGTCCGGTGTGTTCCGAGTCGGGGGCAGGTCAAAACAGGAATAGGACACGGATTGATCCGTCATCCGTGCCCTATTCCAGGCACCCAAGCACAAAGCACAGCCCGGTGTGGACAAACCAGACTGGTTAGATTAGAATAATGGGCATCAGGGCGGTTAGCTCAACTGGCGGAGCGCCTCACTTACATTGAGGAGGTTATGGGTTCAAGTCCTATACCGCCCACCTGATGACCGGTTTCAGACGCTCGCTCCAAGCGGGCGTTTGTATTTTGGAGCCGGGCTGGTATAACTGGGGACGGTTTTGCCGGATGACGGGTTGTGAGCGCGCATGAAGAAGTATCGGAATCGGATCATTCTCGGGCTGGTATTGGGTTTCGGCGTGGTGGCCGCCACCATGCTGCTCAGCGACGTCAACCAGCTCGCTCAGCAGGCCGTCGCGTTCCCCTGGGCGATCATGATCCCGGTGCTGGGTCTGCGCGTCCTCAACTGGGTCTTGCGCTTTGTCAAGTGGCACTACTACCTCCATATCGTCGGCGTGCGCGGCCTTTCGCGCAAAGACAGCGCGGCGATCTTCGTGTCCGGCTTCGTGCTGTCCCTTAGCCCGGGCAAAGTCGCCGAAGTCCTCAAATCCCTGGTGATTAAGGCGCTGACGGGCACGCCTGTCGCGGCGACCCTGCCGGTGGTCGCCGCCGAGCGCCTGTCCGATGGGCTGGCGGTGCTGATTCTGCTGGCGATCTCGATCGGAATGCTTGCCGCGGTGGCATACTGGCCGGTCGTGATCGTGTCGCTGATGCTCATGGCCCTGCTGATCATCATCCTCCAGGTGCGGCCGCTGTGCCTGTGGCTGCTGGAGCGCGCTGTCCGGCTGCCGCTGATCAAACGGCTGGCAAAGCCGCTCTACGATTTCTACGCCAGCAGCTACGAGATCGTCCGCTGGCGCAGCCTGGCCGTGGCGGTCGGACTGGGGACGGTCGCAAACTTCCTGGATGGGGTGGGGGTCTACCTGATTCTATTGGGCCTGGGATTGCCGGTCGGGGAAGCCACCTTTTTTCAGGCGCTGTTGGTGATCAGCCTGAGTGTCGTGGTGGGGTCGCTCAGCGCGCTGCCGGGCGGGTTGGGAGCCGCGGACCTGAGCATCGGGGTGACCTTGCAGCTCGTAGCGGGATTGGGCGTCGCCGAAGCCGGGTTTGCGACCCTGCTGGCGCGCTTCGTGCAGCTCTGGTGGGGGGTGTTGGTGGGGATGGGCGTGGGGTTCGTGTTCCGCCATCGCCTCTTGCTGACGAGTCTCGAAGCCGATATGGTTCCAGAGGGCATGCGGGAAGCCTACGCTTCGGACAGCCTGCCCGCGCGTTAGCGCCTCTGAAATCTAGCTTGGCTCTTCTGCCGGCAGGATGGGCGACTCGGTCGCGCCAGCTTCTTCCACCTGGGCCAGCGGGATCGTGAAAAAGAAGGTGGAGCCTTCACCCAGGTGGCTGTTTAGCCCGATTGTGCCGCCGTGGGCTTCCACCAGGCTCTTGACGATGGCCAGCCCCAGCCCTGTGCCTTCGATCGAGTCGGTTTCCGGCCGCCGGACCCGGTAGAACCGCTCGAAGATCTGAGCCTGATCCTCCGGACTGATTCCCAGACCATTGTCGGCGATCGAAATCATGATCGCGTCCTTGAGCATCTGGGCCGAGACCACGATCCGGCCTTCGGGCGGCGTGTATTTGATGGCGTTGCTGACCAGATTGACCAGAATCTGGCGCAGACGGCGCTTGTCGCCCGCGATCAGAGGGAGGTCGGGCGGGACGTCAATCAGGACCGACTGCTTCTTTTCTTCGGCCAGGTTTTTCTGACCGACGACCGAATCTTCGATGATGGGGAAGACTTCGATCGGCTCCAGGTGGAGGTCCAGCCCGGTGTCGATGTGAGCCAGATCGAGCAGGTCGTCGATGAGCTGGCGCATGGTCCGGATGGAGCGCCGGATCATGAGCATGAACTCCTGTTCGCGCTCGTCCAGCGTGCCGTACATGCCGAGCAACTCGATGTACCCATTGATGACACTCAACGGGTTCTTGAGGTCGTGCGACACGGTCGCGATCAGCTCGTTCTTAAGCTGCTCCGTCTCCTTGAATGGGGTGATATCGTGCATGAGGATCACCCAGCCGACCTGTTCGTTGGGGACGATGTTGGCGTGGAAGTAGCGCGTGCCATCCAGTACGATGTCTTCCACCACCGGATGCCATTCCTCTTGTTCCAGATTCCTGGCGACTTTTTCCAGCGGTGTATAGGCAAAGACTTGCTGGAAAGGCGTGCCGGGTTTGACGTCCTGGGGATTGAGGCGGAAGGCCGCCAGCGCGGCATCGTTCAACAGAATCAGACGCTGATCGAATCCGACCACGATGACGATGTCCGTGGTCTTTTCCAGGATGCTGGAGAGCTTCTGGCGTTCCTGCTGAGTCTCTAGGAACAGCCGGGCGTTATCCAGGGCGATCGAGGCGCGGTTGGCGAGTTGTTGGGCGAAATCGAGGTGCTCCGTGGAGAACCCGTTCCTGCGTGGACTCTCCAAGCTGAGGACGGCGGTCACCCGGTTGCGTCGCCGGATCGGGACCGCCAGCAGCGATTGTGTTCGACTGGAGAAGGGATCGGCCTCAGGGTCCAGAGTGATATCGGGCACGATCGCGGATTGGCCCGTGCGGGCGACCCGGCCCATGGTTCCTTCGGTCGCGGGCATGGTCATCCCGTCGAACGTGCGCTCCGGGGTATTGAGGCCATACGTGGCCACGATCTGAAGCTCGTTGGCTTCGAGATTGTGCAGCGCGAGGGCTGCGGCGTGGGCGCCGGTCAGGCGGAGCGCCCAGTCCAGGGTCATGTTGAGCGCCCGATCCCAGCTCAGGGCCTCCATCAACTCCCGGTCAATCTGGCGCATCATATCGAGCTGCTGGACGTGCCGGTTGAGCTGTTCATCGGTCAGGTGGTAGAGGCGGGCGTTTTCCAGTGCGATGCTGATGTTCGCTCCCAAGGCTTCCAGCAAGCTTTGCTCTTCGCTCGTGATCGGGTCGTGGGTGAAGTGATTGTCGACGATGATCACGCCGAGCAGGTTGTTCCCGATAGCGAGCGGCACGCTCAGGAATGTATCCACCTCCATCACGGCGAACAGCCAGCCATACCGCTCGGCATAGAGGCGCTGCGCGTCCGTGACCAGGACGGATTGTCCCTGCTGCCAGTCTGGCAGAAGGCTGAACTCACTACCGGCCGACAGGGGGATTTCCAGTTGCTCCATGCGGAACTGCGCTTCTGGAGTGGGGGCGGGGTGGCTGCTGGCCCCGAACGTCAGGGCCTTGTGCTGTGGATCGGTGATCAGGATCACAGCCCGGTCGAAACGCATGACCGCCGTGGTCACCTCGATGACGCTATCCAGGAGCGCCGCGCGATCGAGCGTGGTGCTCATCGCCAGC